>NZ_BJXX01000205.1 GCF_007991215.1 Aneurinibacillus danicus | reverse complement strand
CGTTAAAAATAGAGAACTCAGTTGTAATGGATGAAGAGGTCATCTTTAGTTATTTTCCTTAATAATGTTTTCAAGCTCTTTTAATTCTTTTGCTTGTTTGTTGTATAAATTTTTAACTTTTTTGTCGTTAATTTCATAGACGGTTTGTGGGCCACCGATGGACCAATACTTTACAAGCCCATTTTCTTCTGAGGAAATTTCATCTTGTTCGTTCACTTTGTTTAGGAAGAAGAGATAAGACTTGCCTGGTTTTACGATCTCGTAGTTTTCAAATGTTACAAATTGATTCGCCTCTTCGTCCAGTCCTCCATCTTGCACAAAGATGAATTGGCTCGGCAATTCACCTTTAACATTCTGCTCGGTTTCAATCAACAGTTCAGTTTGCGGCCAACCTTTAACATAGCTTTTAATCTTTTTCTTTACTTTCCCGATAACTACATGCTGTGCATCTTGAGACGCACTTACGTCTGTATAGGCTTTAGCAAAACTACCGTGTGCAATCACTTGTTCTGGTTGATTCATTTGGTATACTCCAATTCCTAGAACACCAAGAGACAGTGCTAATGCAGCCATTTTCTTCATTATAGTTTCCTCCTTTTCAGACTAGTATAGATAACTTATTCCCGATTTATCGTCATCTCTTGGAGCGCTTGTTCCTCTGTAAGCTCTTTCGGAATCAGACTCTCGTTGGAGAAGTGTAGCGTGGGAATCTCGTGGCTTTAGCCATGAGAGGCTCAAAAAAACTTCTAATCCAAATACTAATTATGAAGATTAATATGACAAGAAAGGTTACAATCAACATATTGCTCCTCATTTTATAAATTATAAATACGGAGATAGCTTCAAATGCTAAGTCTATGATGAATGTTTTTGTACTGTAGGCAATATTGAAAGATAATCCAATGCTATAAACGCAAATCAAGAAAAGAGAGTATATGATTCTAATAAGTCAGCTCTTGCTTTTATATGCAAAAAAATGTATATACAAAAAAATAGCGCTCTACGATGATTCAATACTTACTAACCAGTTCATAATTTACCCCTTAGACTGGTTATTATGCTGTTATAGTAGTTTTTTTAAATCTCTTGTATAGGTGTAGTGTTGTTTAGATTTTCTGTTTTAAATGTCTGCTAATGGCATTTCGGACGGTGTGTTTATCGCGGCCTTAAACCGTGTTGGACACGAAAAAGACATGACATTCTACGGGGGGAGCAGCAACCGGATGGGAGATATTATGCAATCGCTGGATGATGAAGAAGGTATTCTTATTCAGGAGATTAATAAACAAGAAATTGATTTTGCTCGAAACCTGCTTCAATTTTTGCGGGACCGCCTCCCGGATACGTACGGTCTGTTGCTGGAGCAAGAAGCGATGCGGAGAAAGGAAACTTTTACATTTCTGGTGGCTGTCCGGTTTTAGCTAACCTTTAGGAGCATTATCTTTATTTTTATAAGACTCTTTTCTTAAAAATCGCTGCTAATAGTTTGCTCCCATCCCCATCAAACTAAGAAATCCTTCTACCCAAAAAACCACTATTCTTTCTCTAAATAATGAGGTAGAGGATAATGGTTTTTATTAATCTCACAATTCCCGAAGAACTTACTTTGTTTTCACAAGAACTACAACACTATTTACTTCCTGGCGTTCTTTAAAAATTAGCCAAGAAATCCGGGATACAAGTTTAGGATTTATTGTTTACTTATGAAGTGATCATCTTCATTTTGAGATGAAATAAAAACCAGATACTTTTCTCCCTTTTTGCTTCCTGATATAACATAATATATTGGTGTAAATTTCTTTTGCTTTTCTGTTAAAAGTTTTATTTCTTGTTCCTTTAGGTGTCTTAGCTGTATATCTGAAACTTGGGTTAACCCATAATATTCCACAGCTATTTTTTTAGCTTTTTTTCTTGATACAGCGACAGTGCCTGGTGCATCAGAAGAATCATTTGTCTTACCTAAAGGTCCTGAACAGCTAATCAAAATAAAGCAAACAATAGACAGTATTATTATCCTTCTCAGTTCAACCCCCCCCCTTACAGTATGCCAAGTTGAATTTTACTGTGGCACTACTTTTACAGTTTCGTACCAGGAAGAAAGGTTCCCGACATATAAATAAACATCCTTAGGTGTTGTTGACCACGTATCATGAACGATTGCATATTAATTTCTGTCCTATAAGTTAGTAAAACTAGGTGAAGTTCTTGTAACGCTTATAGTATACCCCCTAGCCTTCCAAAAATTAACCGTTCCTGTAACTCTATTATTCCAATCTGTGGCGCCTGTTGTACGGTTAGTTTTCATACAAACTGATAAACACTATCATTTTTCTAACAAATAAAGTAAAGGATGGTGTCACACGTGTTGATTAGCCAGTTTTAGTAAGGGAAAAGTTTTGAGGAAGATTTTATTGATTTTATGATAAAATTGCAACAAGAAAACTGAAGTGAGGGACCGAAAGTGGAAGAAATGTTGAAGCAAATTCTTTCTGAGTTACAGTCACTTAGAGAGGGTCAAAGTAGACTTGAAAAAAGGATGGAAGCACTCGAATCCGGTCAAAATGATTTGAAAAACGATGTAAGGAATCAAATAGATGGACTAGCAGAGAAGCTCCTTAACAAACTTGATCACACTGCTACAGAAATCAAAAGTGAAGTGCGCCAGGTGGCAAATGCATAGGAAGAACAGCGCAGTGTAATCGAGTTACTTTCTTCCCGTTCTATTCAGCATGAAGCAGCTCTCAAAAGGAAAAACTGATATGGGAAAAGAGAAAATAATTTTTGTTGCTGTTTCTGAAAAAAGTCTAGATAAACGAATTGAGGAAAAATGGAACAAAATACGAAAAATAAATGAGGGATTTAAACAACGTCTTGAAATTGTAATAAGAAAAAATTAATTATAATGGACGAACGATCAATTTTGAAATGAGATTGGAGCCGATTTCCTGTACGCTAAGGAATCGACTTTTTAGTGGATTTTTAAGAGTGGGCTTTCACGACATAAACGGTGGTATTTGTGTCGTTTCGAAAAGAGCGACATGAACGCTCGTTCGCTGTCCGTGATATGGGACCCAGCCAGTTTTATTCGGCTGCCATCGTTGTGGACTCAATCCGTAACAGCTCTTTCGGAGAGCAAGCGGCACGGCTAAATTGATGATTACAGCGTGAGAAATGCTTGGAAAAAGTATTTCAGGCTTTTCATTTGCTGAAATAAGCATTAAAATTTAGTAAATAACTGGGTTTAATAAGAAAAGAGGGAGAAGGATGACACGCGGCGTGCTTGTTATCAGTCATGGATCGCCCAATATAAGCTGGGTACAGAAAATTGACGGATTGCTTAACCAACTGAAAATCAGGCTGCCTATGGAAGCCGCTTTTCTTGGTATGGTGGAAGATAGGACAATCCAAAAGGGAATAGAGAGACTGGAGGCGAAGGGAGTAGAAGAGATTCTTGCCATCCCGCTGTTTGTCTCGAGCGGCAGCACCCATTTAAGCGAAATTCAATACGCCCTCGGACTTATCGACGAACCGGGAGTGGAGACAGACTTAAAGCCTCTTCTCATTCGGGCTCGTGTTATCTGGGCGGAACCGATGGATGATCATCCGATTATCCGCGAAATTCTACGAGATCGCGTACAGGAGCTGTCCGACAATCCGGCGGAGGAAGTGCTGCTGCTTGCCGCGCATGGCAGCGATGTACCCGGTTTTAAAGAACGATGGGAGAGGATGCTGGGACGGCTGGCCTCCGGTTTGCGGCGTGAGCTTGGCCTTAACGGAGCCACGTATGCAACCATTCATCCCGATACGCTCGCACGCCGTGCCCGGGCAGTGTCGAAGAAAAACCGCCTGCTTATCGTGCCTGTGTTTTTAAGCCCGGGCTATTATACGGAAAAAGCGATGCCGGGAAAATTGGATGGAATTGTGCATCGATATAATGGAAAGGCGTATCTCCCCGATGCCCGCATAGCACGGTGGATCGAAGAGACGATTGCCGCTTATTTATAAAAGATTGGCTTCCAGTGCTTTCTCTACTCGGGTCAGGTGTCTTTCCAGCATGCGGCGCGCTTTTTTAGGATCGCGGCTGCGGATCGCTTCGAAAATTTCCATATGCTCCTGGTATAGACGGCTGGCTGATCCGTCTTTGCTGTACAGCCACAGATTGCGGCTGTCCCGGATTGTATAGTTCATTACTTCCGAGATGCTCTCCATCATATTATTCAGGAATGGATTCTTTGTCGCGCGGGCAATCGCCATGTGGAATTGAATGTCATAAATGCGGGACATTTCTTCGTTATCGCCGCAGAGTGCCATGTTGTTTACGATTTCACGCAGCATCGCTTCATCTTTTTCATCATGGGCAAGCGCCGCTATCTCGGCACAGCCGGTCTCGATAATTTTGCGCACCTGCAGCAGGTGGGTGAGTTCCTGATGATTGCTGACGGTCAATGTAGACAGCTTTTTCAATGCGGCTGTGGCGTCGCTTTTGACGAATGTGCCTTCACCCTGCCGGGATTCGACCAAACCGCGTGCTTTCAATTGGCTGAGCGCTTCGCGGATTGTCGATTTGCCGACCCCGTATTGTTCGGCCAGTTTGTCGATTGTTTTTATTCGTGCACCCGGCTTCAGCATTCCTTCTTCAATCATCTTCTGCAAATCTTCTGCTACAATCTGGTAGCTTTTCTTAATTAAACTCATGCTCTCTTGGTTCTCCTTGTAATTTTTCTTTCTTAATTTCGTACACGCTTTCTTTAATACTCTACAATTTTTTTTGAAACTATGGTAGAGTTAATAATAAATTCATCTGATGACCTGCTGAATAGCAAGGAGGAGGACAGTTGTGGACCAGCAAATAAAAAGCGAACTGCGCAGCATTGTCGGTAAAGATTATTTTTTAGATTCACCAAATGAATTATACGTATATTCTTATGATGCAACACCGTTGTATCAAGCGATGCCCGACGCGGTTGTCATTCCGGCCAGCGTCGAAGAAGTGTCCGCGATTATGAAGGTGGCCAGCAAGCATCGGATTCCGATTGTGTCGCGCGGATCAGGCACGAACCTGTGCGGCGGCACAGTGCCGGTCGAAGGCGGCATTGTATTGAATATGAACCGTCTGAATGAGTTTAAAGAAATTGATCAGGAGAACCTGACCGCCACGTTCGGACCGGGTGTCATTACGGCGGACGTGCACAAAGCGGTAGAGGCGGTGGGCTTGTTCTATCCGCCGGATCCGGGGAGTATGCGAATTTCCACGATGGGCGGCAACGTAGCTGAATGTGCGGGCGGCATGCGCGGCCTGAAATACGGGGTCACGAAGGATTATATCATGGGGTTGGAAGCAGTGCTTCCGAACGGCGAGGTGCTGCGGGTCGGCGGGAAGAATGCCAAAGACGTGGCAGGCTATGACGTAACGAAGCTACTGGTCGGATCGGAAGGAACACTTGCGGTCATTACGGAAATCACCGCAAAATTGTTACCGCTTCCGGCGGCTAAACAAACAATGGTCGCCTATTATAATGATCTGACATCGGCAGCGCGCAGCGTGCAGCGCATTATCGCGGCGAAAATCATTCCAGCCACGCTGGAGTTCCTCGATCAGGCTACGATGGTCGTAGTGGAAGATTTCGCGCACATCGGTCTTCCGCTTGATATGAAAGCGATGCTCATCATTGAGCAGGATGGTTCGCAGTGGCAGGTCGAGCACGACATGGAGCGCATTGCCGATATCTGCCGTTCCGAAGGGGCGACGGAAGTTCGCACTGCACAGACGGCAGAGGAAGGCGCAAGTCTGATGGCGGCGCGCCGTTCCGCATTGTCTGCGCTGGCACGGGTAAAGCCGACGACAATTCTTGAAGATGCGACCGTACCAAGGGCCAATCTGGCCGAGATGGTCGATCAAGTAGATATTATTGCCAATAAATATGGATTGCAAATCTGTACATTCGGTCACGCGGGTGATGGCAACCTGCATCCGACATGCCTGACGGACGAGCGGGATAAAGAAGAAATCCATCGCGTCGAGCAGGCGTTTGAAGAAATTTTCCACGCCGCAATCAAGCTTGGCGGGACGATTACCGGAGAGCATGGCGTCGGTATGGCAAAAGCCGGCTATCTCGATTTGAAAGTCGGACCGGTCGGCATGGACTTGATGAGACGGATTAAGGAAGCATTTGATCCGCATGGCATTATGAATCCTGGCAAAATTTTTGCGAAAAGCGCAAGAAGAAGGGTGGTCGTGAACACCAATGGGTGCGGATGCGAACATGAACACGCTCACAACTAAACCGCAGAACAGCACAACACCGGGCTGCGAATCGACGAATATCTCGCTTTTAGGCAAGTTTGATATGAACGAAATCATGAACTGTATGCAGTGCGGCTTCTGCCTGCCGGCCTGTCCGACGTATCGTCAAACCGGCAAGGAAGTAGCGAGCCCGCGCGGTCGGATTGCCCTGATGAAAGGGGTCGCGCAGGAGTCGCTTGAGGTGGATAATGAATTCGAAGCTAACATGTATCTGTGTCTGGGTTGCCGGGCCTGCGAAACGGCCTGTCCGGCAGGCGTACCATACGGAAGCCTTGTAGAAACCGCGCGCGAAGTGGTGGAGACCCGGAAGAAAGAAGAGAAAAAAGCGCCGTTTATCCGCGATATTATCTTCAATAAGGTCTTCCCGCATCCCGAGCGTATCGAAAAGCTGGGGACGGCACTCTGGGCAGCACAGTCTGCGGGCCTGCAGACGATGGCGCAAAAAACCGGGTTGATTAATATTCTGCCGCGTCCGATGGCGGAAATGCAGCAGGCTGTCGACAAAGTCGCCTCTCCTGCGGAACGCAAGAAGCGTCAAAAAGTCATGAAGCCAGAAGGGCAAAAGGCGACATTGAAGGTTGGCATGTTCAAAGGCTGTATCATGGACGTCATGTTTTACGAGACGAATCAGGCAACCGCACGCGTTCTCACCAAAGCGGGGTGCGAAGTCGTATTTGTGGACGATCAGGCGTGCTGCGGCGCGCTGCATGCGCACGCCGGGGAAAAGGACGGAGCCGTAGATCTCGCCAAACGCAACATTGAAGCGTTCGAGAAGGCCGGTGTCGATTTCATTGTGAATAACGCCGGCGGATGCGGGGCGGCGCTGAAAGAGTATCATCACTGGTTCCATGACGAACCGGAGTGGAAAGAGCGCGCCATGAAGTTTGTATCGAAGGTGCGCGACGCCAACGAGTTGTTGGCAGAGCTGCCGGAGCTTACATTCAAGAAAGAACTGAACGTGCGCGTTACGTATCAGGATTCCTGCCACTTAGCGCACGGGCAGGGCATCCGTAATCAGCCGCGTCAGCTTATCCGCAGCATTCCGGGTGTCGAATATATCGAGATGATAAATGCGGACAGCTGCTGCGGCTCGGCGGGCATCTACAATATTACGAACTTCGATATGTCGATGCGCATTCTCGATGACAAAATGAAGGATGTCCGGCAGACGAAAGCACACATTATCGTCACTTCCAATCCGGGCTGTCTCCTGCAGATGAAGCAGGGCATTATCCGTGCCGGCATGAAAGACCAGATGGAAGCGGTCCATATTATGGACCTTTTGGATCGGGCACTATAAAAGCATGGTCGTATAATCTTTATACAGTTTTTTCGTAAAGGGTAAAAAATAAGCAATAACCTTCGTCTTTGCTGATTGTACAAGCCGAAGCGTTATTGCTTATTTTTTTCTTTTAATTCTTTTAACATTTTTATTGTGTGGCGAACTTGCTCTTTAACGATTTCCTGTTCTTTTGGCGAAAGATCCTGATACCCTTCATAAGCGGAAATATTAATGGAAGGGTCGCGAAGAAGCTGGGGAAGGGGATCATCGACGCGTCCGAGGAGATAATCGATTGAGACGCCAAAAAAGTCGGCCAATTTTTCAAGTGTCGCAAAATCAGGCTGTCGTTTATCGATTTCATAATGTGCATAAGTTCCGCGGGAAATATTGAGAAGTTTCGCCGTTTCTTCCTGGGTCAAACGTTTTTGCTGGCGAAGCTGCTTTAATCGGATACCTAACAGAACAATCCCTCCCTTTTTTATTCCGATTTATTATACTGTAGCAAAATGCTACATAAAAATATTTGTAGCGATAAGTTACAAATTCCATTGTTTTCTATGAAAATGTACAGTAAAATTAAGGAAAAAAGTTGCTTATTGCCACAGGAAGAGAGGGACGGTGAATTTGAAGCAAAGAAAATGGCTGGTCGAAATAAGAGAAGGAAAAAAGTATACACAGGCACAGGTTGCGGCGGCAGTAAACATACAACGAGCTTATTATACGCAAATTGAGAACGGGGTGCGGACCCCGAGTGTACCGGTGGCACAAAAAATAGCTGCAACCCTGCAATTTGATTGGACGCGCTTCTTTGATGAAAAGTAAAGCCGCAAAAGCGTAGTGTTTCTTATGTTAACTAGATAGAGAAGGAGAAGGAGAATAGAATGAATGAGTTTACATGCAAGGAAGAGATAGAGGAAGAGCGGTTGCCTTTCATAGGTAACGTTGGAATGAAACTGGCCCATGAAATAAGAAATCCTTTAATGACTGTACGCGGATATCTCCAATATTTCCTGGAAACAGAAGGAGCCGAAAAAGAAAAGTTGGATATCGTTTTAAATATTTTAATACCGGAAATTGACCGTGCAAATAAATTTATCAGTGATTTTTTGCTTTTTTCAAGGCCGTTTACCCCTCAAAGACAGTACACGTATATTAATCATCTGGTACAAGAGTTTCGGTATCTAGTGTTAAGGCAGTTGATGGTGCAAAATACAGATATTATACTCGATCTTTCTCCTGATTTGAACAAATATCCGCTTTATATTGACGCTGCGCAAATTGCGCAGGTAATGCTTTCCCTGTTTTTAAATTCCATTGAAGCTAAAGAAAAACCTACCATGTGTATTACGATTCAAACAAAAGTGAGTGATGAAACAGCATACGTATGTTTTAAAGATGATGGAAAAGGGATGGACGCTTATATTCTTTCCCAGGCATTTAATCCTTTCTTTTCCGCAAAAGAGGTAGGGATGGGACTTGGACTTCCCGTTTCCCAAAAAATCATTGCGATGCATGGAGGTACCATTAATATTCGCAGCCGTAAAGGACGAGGAACTGCTGTGACTTTCACTTTGCCATACAGTTAAAATGAAAAAATGGTTACGAAGACGATAAAACAGTAATCTTCATTTAAAAAAGTCCTTGCCTTTTAAAAATGGGAAAAAGAAGGTATGATATAACATAGAAAATTTGTGGATAGGATGGATACTATTGAAACGTGCTCGGCTTATCTATAATCCTTCTGCGGGACGAGAAGAAGTCCGCAAGCGGATTCCTGACATATTGAATGTTTTGGAGGAAGCGGGCTATGAGACGTCATGTCATGCGACCAAATGCGGGGGAGATGCGACGCTGGCAGCGCGCAGGGCGGTAGAAAACCGCTTTGACCTGGTGATTGCCGCGGGCGGGGACGGTACGGTATATGAGGTGATTAACGGCATTGCCGAACAGCGCTATCGGCCCGCGCTGGGTATTATCCCGGCGGGAACGACTAACGATTTCGCCCGCGCGATTGGTCTGCCCCGGTCGATTATGAAAGCGGTCAGTGTTATTGCCAAAGGGAAGCCGTCTCCTATCGATATCGGAAAGATTAATGATAAATATTTTATTAATATTGCCGCGGGTGGAATGCTGACCACACTGACCTACGAAGTCCCCAGCAAAGTCAAGACGATGCTGGGACAGCTTGCGTATTACATCAAAGGCATTGAGAAACTGCCGTTTCTCTCGCCCATGCATGTACGGATTGAAGCGAATGGGCGGGTGATTGACGAGGAAATTATGCTTTTCTTAATCGCCAACAGCAACTCCGTAGGCGGATTTGAGAAGCTGGCTCCGAACGCAAAGCTTGATGATGGTTTGTTTGACTGCATTGTCCTGAAGAAAACGTCGTTACCGGAATTTATCCGCATCGTAACCATGGCGCTCAAGGGAGATCATTTCAAACACCCGAACGTTGTCTACTTTCAGGCGAAACAGCTAAAAGCGACATCGGCCAAGCAAGTCGATCTTAATCTGGACGGTGAACTTGGCAGTCGCCTTCCATGTACGTTTACGGCACTGCCGCGTCACATCCAGCTTATTCGGTAAAATTTACGAAATACAGGTGAATCACTTTGGCAAATACATCACGTAGAAAGAAACGGGCCACCGCGGCCGGCGTATCCGGTCTGCCGCTTGAAAAAAACGAGACGGTAGAGATGGTTATCGAAGATTTATCGCATGAGGGCAATGGAGTGGGGCGTTATCAAGGATATACGCTGTTCGTGCCGGGCGCGCTGCCAGGCGAGCGAATTCAGGCGAAGGCGACCAAATTGAAGAAGCAGTTTGGGTACGCCCGTTTGATGGAGATTGTGGAACCTGCCGCAAGCAGAACAGTTCCGCCGTGCCCCATCTATAAACGTTGCGGGGGCTGTACGCTGCAGCACATGGACTATCAGGCGCAGCTTGAATTTAAACGCAAGCTGGTGGAAGATAATCTGCGCCGCATCGGCAAGATTGAAGGCGTTCCCGTGCATCCGACCATCGGAATGGAAGAGCCGTGGCGCTATCGAAACAAGGCTCAGGTGCCGATCGGCGAGGAAGAAGGAGGGCTTATCGGTGGATTCTACGCCCAGCGTTCGCACGAAATCATCGACATGGAAGCGTGCCTGATCCAGCATGAAAAAAGCGATGAAGTCGTTGCACGTGTGAAAGAAATCGCGGGCAAACACGGTGTGCGCGCTTATAATGAGGAGACGCACGGAGGTCTATTGCGGCACGTCGTCACCAAGGTCGGCTTTGCCACCGGGCAAATTATGATTGTCCTCATAACGAATGGAGAAAAAATTCCGAACAGGGATGCACTGGTGAATGAGCTGGTAAGTTCCGTTCCCGGGGTAACCAGCATCGTGCAGAATATCAATACGAAGAAGTCAAATGTTATCTTCGGTGACGAAACCCGTGTATTGTGGGGCGAAGAGTATATTTACGATACGATCGGTGACGTTACCTTCGCGATTTCGGCCCGCTCGTTCTATCAGGTGAATCCGGTACAGACAGAACGCCTGTACGGTAAGGCGCTTGAATATGCCGCGTTGACAGGCGAAGAGAATGTTATCGACGCGTACTGCGGCATCGGAACGATTTCGCTGTTTTTAGCGCAGAAGGCGAAGCATGTGTTTGGTGTAGAGATTGTGCCGGATGCGATTGAGGATGCAAAGCGAAACGCCCGGCTCAACGGGATGAATAACGTAACGTTTGCGGCCGGTGAGGCCGAGACGGTGATTCCGAAGTGGTATGAAGAAGGCAACGTTGCCGATGTAATGGTGGTGGACCCGCCGCGCAAGGGCTGTGATGAGAAGTTGCTTGATACCATTGTGGCAATGAAGCCGGAGCGCGTCGTCTACGTGTCCTGCAATCCGGCTACGCTGGCCCGTGACCTTCGCATCCTTGAAGATGGGGGATACAGGACGGTGGAAGTGCAGCCGGTAGATATGTTTCCACATACTTCGCATGTGGAGTGCGTGGTAAGGCTATATTTGAAGGATGAGTAAAATTATGAGAGATGAAGGATGAGAATGATTGTGGAGTTAATGGATGAATTGATCGATGCTTTTTTGTTTAGAAGTGAAGAAATGTCAAGCGTGTTAAATGTAAAAACAGGGGAAATTCTTATTGATGCTCCTGATCACTTAACAGGAGAACCAGGAATTGACTGGGACGATGAGGAAGCCACAGAGGATCTAGTGATAATCCCGCAAATCACAACATCTGAAGCATATGACCTAATGTTTATGTTTGCAAAAGAACAGGACCCCAATGTGGCCGGGAAGTTGTTTGATGCACTTGATGGAAGAAACCCTTTTAGAAGATTTAAGGACAAAGTGATTATGTTTGGTATTGAAGAGAAGTGGTATGAATACGAAAAGCAATATGCAAAAGAAAGAATTTTAAAATGGTTAGGTTCGCTTGGCCTTTCTTATTCTTAGGCTGCATTTAATCAAGAGAATAGTGATAAGATTTAGGCATCTACAGTGAATGTAGGTGCTTTTTATATTTATTATTATAGAAAAATAAGGTAATATGGTCTTTGGTAACAATAGTAAAAAATCCTCATGTATACTGTTAATATAGAGTTAATTAGGCTTCCTAAGGGGCGAAGGAATAATGATACATAACGATTTGAACTTTTTTACAAATGAACCTAATCGTAAACTATCAATGATTAGAAACAATTTGTCGAACACAGAAATTTTCAGTTAAGCTGTGGAATAGAATAAATCT
>NZ_BJXX01000204.1 GCF_007991215.1 Aneurinibacillus danicus | reverse complement strand
AATTTTTAAGTAATTAAGCAGATGGTAGTTATATTAGAAAAAATATGGGTATATAACGATGTATTAAGTATATACGTTTGACTAGGTATCTGAAAGGAGTAAGCCAACGTGGCTGTACCGAATATTAATAAAAAAGAAGCCGAAAGGACTCGTGATGACGCTGTGAGAGCAAAGAATACATAATTTAGTTAAAAAATAAATCAACTTCAAAGCCATTAAATAAGTTTTTAGTAAAGGAACCCTTCCTACCTTCTAAAAATAAAATAACTTTTTAAAAAGAGTAAAATCTTTACTTTACAAATCGTTTGCATTGGTGTATATTGGTTATAGGTCAGCAAGATATATCATCTAGATGAATCTTTATCCAGGAGGAATCTAAGATGAAGACTGTTTTAGTCATTGGGGGACATACTAAGCAAGCATTTGAACGTAAAGCAAAGGAAAGAGGAATAAGAATCCTTTTTCACTCGGCACATAACAAAAGAAAAGACGGAAAAAAGATGTTTGAACCGTTGGTGCGCAAGTCTGACTGTGTTATTATTATGTTAAATGCTTGCTCACATCATAGTATGTGGGATGTAAAGAGCCTTTCAAAAGAGCATAGCAAACCTGTCATTTATCAAAAGGGGTTAGGTGCTACTCAGGCTTTAGAACGTGCATATGATTTACTTAAAATTGAAAAGAAGGCAATGTAGTCATTTTTTTATGGTTACTTCAAATAAAGTAAATACTTTACTTTTTAAAAATAATAAAATTAAATTCAAAAAATAAAGGAGGAATATATAATGGATATGCAAGAAGTTCAAAAAGAAGTCTATGAAGCGCTAGATTTACTTCGAAACTCTTTTACTATCGAAGAAATGAAGTATCGATTTTTTGTTCTCAATACGTTTAGGTATCTTAATGAAAGTGATGACCATCCTTTCCATATACCTACAGAATTACGATGGAATGCTCTTCGGGCTGATGGATTTAATCTTGGAAAACGCCTAGATAAGGCTTTTAAAGTACTGGAAGAGGAAAACCCAGCATTAGATGGTGTGTTTACAATATTTCCGTTTGGGATGTTAACAGAAACTCAAGAAGATGCAACTCTCTTCCGGATTATGACGATAGTTGAACGTCTTCCTTTAGGAAAAGAGGCTGGGGATTTTGCTGATTTCCTTTTCTCCTTTTTCTCTGACAGAGAAGGTAGAGCAGGCGATTTGGTAACTCCCCCTGAAATTCCAGATTTATTGACCCGTTTGCTTGAAATAAAAAATGGAACTGTATATGACGGAACAGCTGGTATTGCACAGTTCCTTGTGAAAGCATATGAGTATGCACGTATCCAAAGCGGTGAGGTCCAATTATATGGACAGGAAGTTAACAGCAGAGTTTTAGCACTAAGTAAGATGAATTTTATTTTGCATGGAATTTATGATTTAAATTTAAAGCTTGGTGACGTTATTATTGATCCCTTATGGAAAGAGAACGATAAACAGCTTAAAAAATTTGATTACGTCATAATGGAACCACCTTTTGGATTAAGTCGTTGGGGAAGAAAAGCAGCAGAAGAAGACTTATATGGACGCTTTCGTTTTGGAATTCCTAGCGCTGCCTCGGGTGATATGGCTTTTGTTCAACATGCTGTGGCTTCTATGAACGAAAAAGGAAAGGCGGCGGTTATTGTACCTCCTGGTGTACTCTTTCGTGGTGGGCCTGACCAACGTATTCGAGAGGAACTTTTGAAAGAAGATTTAATTGATGCGGTTATTCATCTGCCTAGCAACCTTTATGTAGGCTCAGGCATTCCTGTTGTAATTCTTCTTTTTAATAAAGCCAAGCAAATGGAACATCGTGGAAAAGTACAAATGATCCAGGCTGACCAAGATTACTTAAAGCGGAGGGCGAAACATATCCTTCGAACACAAGATATTGATAAGATCGTACATACTTATCAGATGAAAGCAGAAATTGAGCAATATAGTCGTATAGTTTCCCTAAGCGAATTAAAAGAAAATGAATGGATGTTGAATCCTAAACGTTACTTTGGCAGTGCAGAGATTGAAACACCAATTGGGACGGTTCAAGTGAATTGGAGCCAGTATGAAGCATTGGATTTCCCAAAAGTAGAATTGGGTGATATAGCTAACGTATTTAGGGGGCTTAATACACCTTCTGCCAAAGAATTTACTATGGATACTGAGTATACGCATAAACTAATTAATTTAGCTGATGTGCAGGATGGTCAAATCTTGTTTGATACGTTAACCCCAATTTATCTGGATGACAAGAAAAAAATACGTTCTTACGAAGTACAGCCAGGTGATGTCATTTTATCAAGTCGAGGTCTCTTCTTTAAGATTGCGATTATACCGCCAACTCATGAAAAATTGATTTTATCCAGTAACTTTATTGGTATTCGGCCAGGGCGTAATGTTGATAGTGGATATATTAAAGCCTTTTTAGAAAGCCCCATTGGTCGTTATTACATTAGCCTTCATCAGAAGGGAGCGGCTATCAGTATGATTAGCCATAAAGATATTGAGAAACTACCAATTTTGTTACTGTCACTTGCACAGCAACAGAAGCTAAGTGCCGACTTTATGGAAGCAGATCGAGAGCTGAAAGAAACAATTGCGGCTGCGGAACGAAAACATAAGGAACAGTATAGAAAACTGTACGAGGATATGGGGATTATGAACATTATTGAATAGCAACTATATGGCACGATGAAGGGATAAGGAGGGTGTTGGGAAGATGAGTATAACATTATTACAAATCGAGACAATGAGTGCGGCTGAAAAGTTAGGGGAAGCTTTTTTAGCACACGGATTTTTAGTGAAGGTTCAAGGCGATCGCTTGATTTTCTCGCCCGGTAATGGTTTGGAAGATATGAATGTAGTTCGGAAAATTTTAGAGCGTGCTGGTGTTCCTGCACTCTATAACGGATGGGAGATTCAAATTCTTGTCCCCCATATCCCTAATCATCTAGCATTAAGTATTATGAAAAAACCAAAGCGTCGGGCTAACTATTATATTCCATATGGATATCATGGTTGGCGTGGTTTTACTAAACGTAATCATGGTTTGCGTTTTAATACGCTAAACTTTGATCCTGGGATAGCTCTTTTGCTAAAAGCAATGAGTGAAGCTGGTATCCTTGTAACAGGCGGCTGCGATGGACATGAGCAAAAAGCGCCTAGAATTTATTTTGCCAGTCGGTGGGCAATGGCATGGTTTGAGATTTTACGTGAGAGGTTCATGCAACGCCTGGATTTGCATTATAAATGGGAGGTTGACATCCTTACTTCTGGAAGTCCTTCTTTATATGCATTAAAGGCGGAAGATGAGGGATGGGAACTTAAGAAAATTCAGCATGATACAGTGCAAATGGCCCTTATATTGCATAAGCATGCTGTTAGCTTACGTCAGGTGCGTCGTGATACCTTTAAGTTTAAGAGCATGTATTTAGATGCTAAGAATTTGGAGAACAACTATCACGCTCTTTATTCCTGGATGAAGGAAATATTAAAACAAAGGCTTGAAAAATTATAAATAAAACGAGTCAAATCAAACGAATGTAGCGTCCAATACTCGTATGGGAAAATTTAGAAGTAACATAATCGAAAATTATAGTAAAATTGACCTTGAATGTGAATAACTAGAGAATTAGGAGGGGTTCATGTGAACAACGTTAAAATAAATGAAATTATTAGCTTTATTTGGGGAATAGCGGATGATGTACTGCGTGATGTACTCGTGCGTGGGAAATACCGTGATGTTATTCTTCCCATGACTGTAATTCGTCGTATCGATGCATTGTTAGAACCAACAAAAGCTGAGGTAGAGCGAACCCATGAATTCTTAAATGAAAGAGGAATTACAAATCAAGATTTAGCTCTTCGTAAAGCGTCTGGATATGTCTTTTATAATACATCTAAGTTTACACTGCGTCGCCTACTTGATGAGCCAAGCCAACTTCGGGAAAATTTCGAAGCTTATCTTGCTGCATTTAGCCCTAATATGCGGGAGATCGTACAGAAATTTAAGTTTCATAACCAGCTGGAAACATTAGAAGAAGCCAATGTGCTTTATAAACTTGTTGAGAAGTATATAGACCCAAAAGTAAAGCTAGAAGAGTTAACAAATCTAGAAATGGGCTATGTATTTGAGGAGTTAATTCGCCGCTTCAATGAGGAAAATAACGAGGAGGCCGGGGAACACTTCACGCCACGCGATGTTGTTGGGTTGATGACACATCTCCTATTTGAGCCTATTCAAGACAAAATTGAAAGCACTACATATGTAATGTACGACGGGGCCTGTGGTACAGGTGGGATGCTGACAGAGTCAGAAGCTTTTTTAACCAGGATTGCAGAGAAGCAGGGGAAAAAAGTGAAACTTGAGCTTTATGGTCAGGAAGTTCAACCGGAGACCTTTGCGATCTGCCAGTCAGACATGATGATCAAAGGCAAAGACCCTGAAAATATTAAATATGGTTCTACCTTATCCAGAGACAGATTCCCTGATATGAAATTTGATTTTATGATTATGAACCCGCCGTACGGTAAAAGTTGGAAAGTGGACTTAGAAGAAATAACAGACAAGGAAACCGGAAAAATTGATGATCCACGTTTCCATATGGGCGTTCCACGTTCCAGTGATGGACAGCTTCTTTTCATGGTTAATATGCTTTCTAAAATGAAAGAAAGTACAGAACTTGGCAGTCGAATTGCAACTATTCACAACGGGTCAGCACTGTTTACGGGAGATGCTGGACAAGGGGAGAGTAACATACGCAAATGGATTATTGAAAATGACTGGCTTGAGGCGTTAATTGCTTTACCAAATAATATGTTTTACAACACTGGTATTGCCACATATATTTGGGTGCTTACTAACCGCAAATCACCAGAACGTAAAGGTAAAGTCCAATTAATCGACGCAACGAATTGGTATCAAAAAATGCGTAAAAATCTTGGTCAAAAGGGCAATGAATTAACCGAAGAACACGTTACTAAAATTCTTGAAGTATATAAGAACTTTAAAGAAACGCCAGAATCAAAAATCTTTGCAAATGAGGAGTTTGGATATACCAAAATTACAGTAGAACGGCCGCTCCGCCTTGCCATGCAGGTAACAGACGAAAGAATTAAAGCAGCTTTGTTTACTATTAAAGCGGAGGTAAAAAAATACAAAGGAATTTTATCTATAACTGATAGACTTATGATTCTGTTGAAAGAAACGTTTGGCTTTGAAAAGCATATGGATTTTAATGTTGTAATCAAGCAATTTGAGTCTGCTTTGAAAGCTGAGGGTATGAAGGTATCCAAAAACGATATGAAAAAGTTGCTTAATTTTTTTACCGAGCGTGATGAGCAGGCGGCAGCAGTTATTAAAAAGAAAACAAAAACAGAAATATTATATGAGCCAGACCCAGAGTTGCGTGACATAGAAAATATACCGTTACAGGAAGATATTAATGAGTATTTTAAACGCGAAGTACTTCCTTATGTACCAGATGCTTGGATTGATTACAGTAAAAATTTAGTTGGTTATGAAGTTTCATTTAATAGGTATTTTTATAAGTACCAAGAGCCTGAGAGCCTTGAAGATATATATGAAAAGTTATTAAAAATAGAAAAAGACTCAGCGGGAATGCTTCATGAAATCTTAGAGAAGGTGAAATAAAATGATAAGTAATTTAAGTTATAAAGAAAGTGGAATAGAATGGATAGGAAAGATTCCTAAACATTGGGAGGTAAAAAAAGGAAAATATATATTTAAAAATGTAAAAAGAATTTGCGGTATAGAACATGAAAAATACGAAAGATTAGCTTTGACAATGAAAGGAGTAATTAAGAGAAGTAAAGATGACAGTGAGGGTTTGCAACCTAAAGAATTTGAGACATATCAAATTTTAAAGAAAAATGAATTGGTATTTAAGTTAATTGACTTAGAAAATATAAAAACGAGTCGTGTAGGATATTCCGAATATGAAGGTATAGTAAGTCCAGTTTATATAATATTGCAAAATGATAAACAAAATAACAAATTTTTCTATTATTTCTATCTCCATTTATACTATAATAACGTTTTTAATATCTTGGGTGGAGGGGTTAGGAGCAATTTAACTGCCAGGGAGCTATTAAATAATTACGTTGTAGTTCCCCCAATTCATGAACAAAGAGAGATAGTTAATTTTTTAGATGAGAAGGTAAAACAGATTAACAACATGCTTTTAATTAAGGAGAAGCAAATTGAGTTATTAAATTCAGCTAAACAATCATTAATTGATAATGTGATATTGCAAGGCTTAAATTCTAATATTAAACTTAAGGATTCTCCTATTAAATGGATGAAAAAAATTCCTTATCATTGGGAAGTTAAACGTGCAAAGTATTATTTTTATGAGGTAGATGAACGATCAAGTACAGGAGAAGAGGAATTGTTATCTGTTTCCCATATTACGGGGGTCACACCACGTTCCGAGAAAAATATTAACATGTTTCTAGCTGAAAGTTACATAGGCTATAAACTTTGTTCTCCTAATGATATCGTATGCAATATTATGTGGGCTTGGGCAGGAGGAATTGGTGTTTCAAAACATCATGGCATTGTTAGTTCGTCCTATGGTGTATATAGATTAAGGAATACAGAGTTATTTATTCCTTCTTATTTAGACTACTTGCTTAGAACAAAAGCTTATATTGCGGAGTATACAGTTAGATCAAAGGGCATACATTCTTCAAGATTAAGACTTTATTCAGATAATTTCTTTGA
Source organism: Aneurinibacillus danicus (assembly GCF_007991215.1). Taxonomy (GTDB): domain Bacteria; phylum Bacillota; class Bacilli; order Aneurinibacillales; family Aneurinibacillaceae; genus Aneurinibacillus; species Aneurinibacillus danicus. The sequence goes on along the minus strand of NZ_BJXX01000204.1, from coordinate 5,647 downwards.
TATCCCAATAATTTGCCCACCACTTCATGAACAAAAAGAAATAGTAATCTATCTTCGTAGTGAAATAGATAAAATTGAGAATTATATTCGGACAATAGAAAGCCAAATTGCTCTAATTCAAGACTATAAGAAAAAGTTAATTACGGAAGCTGTGATGGGGAGAATTGCAATATTAGACTTGGAACAGAAAAGGAGTAACGAGGATGTTTACGGATATGTCGGAACGGGGAATTGAGGAAACCATTGAGCAGCATCTTTTAGATTCTGGATATATAAAACGAATAAATACGGATTACAATGCTGATTTTTGTGTCGATAAGGAACTGCTATTGCAGTTCCTTGAAACAACGCAAAAAGAAGCACTCGATATGTTGAAAAAACGTAACGGCGCACAATTCGAACAACGTTTCTTTAAGCGTATAAGTGATCAAATAAAGAAAAAGGGCATCGTTAAGGTGCTACGCGAGGGTATCCGCGATGGTGAGGTTAAACTTATACTATTCTATAAAAAGCCTGCCTCTATTTTAAACGTACAATCTATTCAAAATTACCGGTCTAATATTTTCTCGGTTATGCGCCAGGTTCATTTCTCAAAGAAAACACCAAGTCAATCGCTTGATATGGTGTTATTTATAAACGGGCTACCGGTTGTAACAATGGAATTGAAGAATCGTATTACCAAACAGTCGGTTATTGATGCTATTCGCCAATACCGGGAAGACCGTGATCCAAAGGAGCCAATGTTTGAATTAGGCCGTTGCCTTGTCCATTTTGCAGTCGATGAACAAGAAGTATATATGACAACTGAACTGAAAGGAAAAAACACTTCTTTCTTACCATTTAACAAAGGACACTACTATGGGAAGGGAAATCCACCAAATCCGAACGGACTAAGAACGGATTACCTTTGGAAAGAAGTACTTGAAATTGATAGTCTAGCTAACATTATTGAAAAGTTTGCTCAGTTGTTGGAAGAAAAAGATGAAGAGACAAAAAAAATATCGAGAAAGCTTATTTTCCCACGTTATCACCAATTACAGGTAGTACGCATGCTTTTGGAAAAAGCAAGAATGGATGGGACAGGACACCGTTATCTTATCCAGCATAGTGCCGGCTCAGGAAAGAGTAACTCGATTACATGGCTTGCCCATCAACTTGTTGAACAAAAAGATATATTGGGTGAGAATAACGTATTTGATAGCGTGATTGTTGTAACAGACCGCAAAGTACTTGATAAACAGATTCGAGATAATATTAAACAATTTGCACATGTAGATGGTGTGGTTGGCGCTGCAACTAAAAGTAGTGAACTTCGTACTTACTTAGAAGCTGGAAAGAAAATTATTGTAACTACCATACAGAAGTTTCCTGTCATTGTTCAGGATGTCGGGCAGCTCAGTAATTATCGTTTTGCCCTTATTATTGACGAAGCACACTCCTCCCAAGGTGGGAATACAGCAGGAAAACTAAACGCAGCCCTATCAAAAACAGAAAAAAATGATGACGAAGAAAAAACGTTAGAAGACAAAATTAATGAATTTGTTGAAAGTCATCGTATACCTTCAAACATTAGTTATTTTGCTTTTACCGCAACCCCTAAGAATAAGACACTTGAACTATTTGGCGAAAAGCAGCCGGATGGAACCTTCCTTCCTTTTCATAACTACAGTATGAAACAAGCTATTGAAGAAGAATTTATTTTAGACGTACTACAGAATTATACTACCTATGAAAGCTACTTTAAGCTATACAAAACGGTTGAGGATGATCCGCAATATGATAGCAAACGTGCGCAAATGAAAATGCGTCATTTTGTAGAGACGAATGAACTGGCAATTGAAAAGAAAGCCAATATTATGATTGATCATTTTCTTGATAAGGTATATTTACCAAGAAAAATTAATGGCAAGGCAAAAGCCATGATTGTTACCAATTCGGTTATTAGTGCAATTCGTTACAAGATGGCGTTTGACAAGATTTTAAAGGAGCGAAAAGTAGACATTCAAGCACTTATTGCATTTGAAGGAAGTCGTGAGCTGAATGGAAAGACATATGATGAGGCATCTATGAATGGATTTCCAGGCGAAAATATTCCAAAAGAATTTAAAAAGGATAAATATCGCTTTTTGATTGTTGCAGAGAAGTATCAAACAGGTTTTGACCAACCTCTTCTTCATACAATGTATGTTGATAAGAAGCTTAGTGATGTAAAAGCAGTTCAAACTTTGTCACGTTTAAATCGGGCATACAAGCCATACAAAAAGGATACATTTGTATTAGATTTTGTGAATAGTGCTGAGGATATTCGAAAAGCTTTTGATCCGTATTATAAAACAACAATTTTAAGTGAAGAAACTGATCCGAATCGTCTTAATGACCTACAAGATGAGTTGAATGAGGCCCAAGTTTATACAGAAAATGAAATAATGAAAATTATCGAGTTATATATTGATGGGGCAGGACGGGAGGAAATTGATCCAAAATTAGAGGCAATGGTCGAACGTTTTAAACAGTTACCGTATGATGATCAAGTGAAGTTTAAGACACAAGCTCGATCATTTACACGGACATATCAATTTTTATCACAAATTCTACCGTACAATCGCCCTGATTGGACAGCTTTAGCAACAACGCTTCGTTTCTTGTTACCAAAGCTACCGAAGCTAACAGACGATGATTTATCGGAGGGAATTCTAGATGCCATTGACCTTGATAGCTACCGAATTGATCAGAAGGAAATGCAGAACATAACGTTGGAAGGGGAAACAGGGCTTGCACCCGCTCCTACAGTTGGTACTGGCGAAGTGAGAGACCCAAAAATGGAATATTTGAGTGACATTGTACGCGAGTTTAATGAACGATTTGGAACAAACATTACGGAGAATGATTCCGTTCGTCGTTTTATGTTAGAGGAATTGCCTCAAAAAGTGGCGGAAAATGAGGAATATCAAAACACGAAAAAATTCTCTGATCGTCAAAATGCGAAAATTACATTTACTCGTATTTTGGGAGAAGTGTTCCAAGACTATATGTTTGATCAATTTGATATGTATCAAAAGTTTACGGAGAATGAAGAGTTCCGCCAGTGGTATACGGATAAGCTTTTTGAATCGGATTATCGTTTTTAGTTCTAAAAAGTTTAATTATTTTATAGATAAAGATATAAAGAACCAAATTAATTTCATTTGAAAGGATAGAGGATATGGATAAAAACAATTTAGTTAGTAGAAAAGCTGTAGTTGGTGAAGTTATTCAAGAAAAGCCTGAGCGAAAAAAAGCCCGTAACCTGAAACGAGATACCTATACTGTTGTTAAGGATGAAGATCAAGGCGGTGGAATTATGATTGAAGTAGATGGCCAGCAAATGTTTTTATTCCATGATGAATATTCTGTAGTGACATCTTTAAAATAATTGAAAGTACTCAATTTAAATTTCAAGGTGCAAGTTCAAAGCCTGCACCTTAGCTATCTTTTTAGTTTAATTACCGTCATAAAATTTGATTAATAACTCAGTTTATGGAGGCATATAAACATGTCGAAACCGAAGATATCTTTCTTTTTTGGTGCAGGAGCAGAGATTAGCTATGGTCTTCCTTCAGGTGGGAAATTTGCTCTAGAGATTTTTAGGAGTTCTTCAGAAACAGATAAGGAGGATTTTAGAAAGCAGGTTCAGTCTATATCCCCTACATCGGTATATGCTGCAAAGTGGCTACCTGAAAACTATCAAACTAAAAGGCTTCATGTATTTGGGAAAGGAGAGTTCGAAGGTTTAATTGCCTCTAGCTTAGAATATAGAAGAGGAAATATTCTTGGTTTTTTAGATGATTTTGATGAAAACGTTAATAAAATACTATCCAATTGGGATATATCAGAAGAAATCATTAGGGAGAAATTTTATGAGGAAACGGGAATTGAGTTTGGTGCTGTATTATATGGTCAAGTTATTAAACTTAATGAAAAGTTAGCTGAAAAAGTAAAGCTATTTGATTCTGAATTTTTCTCTGCCTTTTTGAAAGTCCTGGAATTCAACCAGCAAAATAGAAATTTAAAGAGAGTAGTTCGTGCTTTTTTAGAACTATTAGTAGGAGCATGTGGGCAAAATTTGGTTTCACGTTTAAATGAAGAGCTTTTTGAGCAAGCACCTGATGAATTATCTGTATTTGATGACTTATCTGGAATTTTTAATTTGAATTATCAGGGAGTAGGACAAACTGGAATGGAGATTGTAATAGAAGAACAGCCAGTTCCGATAGATGAGTCTTTTAAATTAGCAGACGTGTTTGCGGAACTAGGAAAAAGAATTCTAGAGGAAATTTATTCTCAAGCTCTAGATTATCAGGCGCTTATTGATAGTCACTTTCGCTATCTTTATAATCCTAAGGCACAATGGGCTAAGTTTACAAGAATATCAATATTTTTGCACACAGTTCGTCGTTATATAAAAGAAAACGTGGATATAGACAAAGAAAAATTAAAATATGGGCCAGGGTACTACCATGATTTACTTGCGTTAAGTGATAAATTTGAAATACATGCCATTGGTACAACTAATTATAACAACTTTGTTGAACTAATCCTAAAAGAAGTGAATTTAGATGAGGTTCCAGTATATCATTTAAATGGAAGTGTACATGAATATTATGACCCTTATTTAAACAGTATTTATTATGAGGGAGAGGAGCAGAAAGAGAAGCACATACTAGTGCCATTTATATTTACACAAAGTGGAATAAAACCTTTAACTTCGGTGTCGATGTCCAGACGTTACGTAGACTTATATGATCGCTTTGCTCAGTCAGATATTATATGTATCATTGGGTATGGATTTGGGGGAGATGATGGACATATAAATGGCATGCTAAGAAGTTTAGCTGAAGAAGAAAACAAAAAAATATTTATTGCTCATTACGGTGTGGGAAATGTAACAACTTTGAAGAGGGAATATCAATCAAAGCTTAGGCTTTCATCTACAAATAATTTAGAAATTATTCCTGTAGATGACCAGAGAGGGCTTGATAATAAATTATGGTATGAAAACTTATGTGAAGCAGTAGATTAATATATCTAAAATGGGAGCTAAATTTCATTGTATGTTTACTGAATGCAGTAAATATACATTTGATTTTTAGCTTTTATTTTATTATAATTACCAAAATTTTTAATAACATAACCAATCATTTGTAAGGATATGATACTATTTTACTGTGCTAATATTACTTGATATGAAAATATATTAATTGAAAAATATTCCTTTTAAATTTATGAATATTTAATTTAGGGTAGATTGGAGTCTAATATGAAACTAAATGAAAAAACCTTCGAACTTAATTTAACTAAAGAAATTCTTGATGTCGCTGATTTTTTTTCTAGTTTACTATGGCTTTCTTTTCCTATAACTAAATTATATATGCATTTGTCTGGAGCCTCACCATCTCTAAAACCTCCTTACGCATTAGGAATACCATTAACAGAAGAGAAAAACAAGGGATGGGATGTTAAGGTTATAATCCCATCCTTGGGCCTGTATAAACCACGTGCTGTATTTTTTCAATTTAAGTCAGGGTATCATATTAACTATAGTAGCAAAAAGGGTAGTATTTTTCAGGGAACTAAAAAATATAAATCTCCTCATGTTTTATTCCATATT
>NZ_BJXX01000203.1 GCF_007991215.1 Aneurinibacillus danicus | reverse complement strand
ACGATTAGTCCAAAAATATCTGTCTTCTTTATATCGCGGGTCTGCACGTTTACTAGAAGCCCCTCATTATTACTTACCTGCACCGAACGGAGGTTGTCGCCATCAGGCAGACCCCCTACCCATCTCTTGCCGCTTTCTAATTTCACATGGTGGACACCTAAGGCCTCTAATACATCTTTAACTTTCCCCTGCTGTAACGTCTCCCTTTTTAAGATTTTTGTATCGCTGGCTGTTTTCAAAATAATCACCTTCCTTTGTCGATTGTTTTAGTCAACGACCTTTTTTCTTGAAAGAGAACACGTTTTTTAAAAATTTTTGTTTTGTTTTTGTTGCAAAAAACGTTTACTACAACAAAAATGATGAGGTGACTCTAGTGAATTCAGTGCTACAGCAATTTGTTATATATGGACGTATTGTGCAAAAAAAGGAATTGTCCTATACCACAAGCAAAAAAGGAGACCCTGTTTCTTCGTTCTCTTTTTTGATACAAAACGAAACATCGGTCGTTCCCATTCAAATGAGAGGTCATCAGTTCCAATATGTCTTCGTCCAACGAGATCAGCAGATTAGTAGGGTTCCTTACAACCAATGGAGAGATGGCAAGCTACTTAAGGGGACTCTTTTAAACGGAAGATGCTTTCCCGATTTTGAGGCGGTTCGTATTGCGGAACGCCAGCTCTATGTAGGAATGATTGTACGATTAACCGGAATGATTGAGGTGGTGGGAGGTAAACGCTTGCGGTATATCGCAAAAGAAATTAGCTCGGTTGCAGAAATACCAACCACAACATCATCCTTTTCGATGACGATACAGATTGAGAGGATATATGAGAATCGATGCTCAGCGTACTCTCCTTTTGCAATGACAGTGGAAGGGAAAGTCATGGGTCAGTCTCAAGAAGCGATATCAATGTTTTACACCTGCAATGAAAAGACCGCCTCGCTCCTCACGGTAGGGGAATCTTTTCAAGTGACAGGAGAAATTATTCGTTCTCCCCTGTATCAGCAAATTGAGGGGGTTCGATTCTTCAGTGGTATTCACAGTGAACTTCGTATTATCCATGCCTATCCATTCTCTCCTGTACATGCATAGACAGGGGAGAATTATGTTATTTTTGATAACAAACAGAGAATGCTGTCTCACATACAACTCCCCTTTCACCTGTAGCACCTGCATTGAAAATGAAAAAGAAGGAGCCCCCTAGCTCCTTCTTTTTCTCCCCTGTCCATGCAAAAGCGAACGATATGCTAGCACATAAAGCAGGAATCTATTGATTTGTTTTGCTTGACGAAAGTGCAGAATGAACCGTCTCCTTGGTTTGTTCCTGCCCTTACTTAAAGAATAGATATTTTATGCCATTTCTATACAAGTTTTGTTACTATTTTTTCTGTTTATATAAACAAAAAAATTATATAAACATATTGTGCGCAAAATGCCCGATGAAAGCCAAAAAATCAACGCATTTTGCCCGATGACATGTTTTTTTACTTTGAGATTAGTCCTGCTTGAAAAACAAAATTCTGTAACTGAGAAGGAACATCTACTATCACATTTCTATCTTCCTGCACCCATGCCCTAATAATACCTAACCTATCCAACGCCTTATCTATTTTCTCTATATTTGTACGGATACGGGGAATATCAGGATTTGCGGCAATATATAATGCTTCACCTGTAAAATATTGTTGGCGCTTCATAAATTGAGCCACTTGCTCACAAAGGTGAGTCCATAGTTGTGCGCTATCAAAGACCGTATCACCTGTATGGGTCATGGCCCGGTTCCCTCTTGACTCTACAAAAATTTTCAAGCCATCTTTTTGGGCGGTAATATGAGCATCTCCTTTTTGCTGAGACCGTTGAATGCTTGTACACCCGCAGTTTTTCAAAAATGCTTCAACGGCTTGATTTACTTCTTCTTGATTTACCATGAACGGATCTTTCGCCTTTAAATCTCCATTTTTAACAGGCATAACGCTTCCTTCCCTTCCCCTCTATGTAAAAAGTTTACGTAATCTATCTTGATAACTTTGTTTGCTGTTGCGTTGCTCCCTTTTATATTGAATAGAAATCTTAATAAGCTTTCTGGCCAAATGCGGGTAATCAGGGAGCACATAAAAAGAATAAATTTCTCGCTCCAACTCACATATGGGAGAAAGAATTTTCTTTTCTATTAGGCGTTTGGATTGCACCACATGGTCTTTGGTCGCCCGAACACACAGTTCAATCAAAAGCTTTTTCTCTTCTGATGGAAGCACAGCTATGCAATTGTGGTAAAAGAGTTTTTCATGTTCGGGTATAAGATAAAGATACTGATGGATATTCATATCTTCCTCCAATCCCTTTCATCCTTTTTATCTTTACATGTAACTTTATTTAAAGTATTGTAAATGATACCCCGCATTTCTTTCTCTTCCTTCATGCTTCCACTTACATGTTTGTCTCCTGTTATACTCCACCTGCCAAAAACAAAATACCTGCTCAGGCATGATTCTTCAACGGAGTAGTACCCTTCCATCAAGTACATCAACATTTCGGCTCAAAAGATATATGGTTACTCTTCAGAATTCCGATCTTCTCGCAAGTAAATAACACAATTTTCAGGACTAACAGCAAACACATCAAGGAGTTTTTTCATATTTTTTCGAATTTGATTGGCAGAAAGGTTTCCTTCTGCATATAGCCTATCATTCAATTGTAAAGCTACATGAAAATCATTAGGATTATCCGAAAATGCTTTATTTCCCCTTCGGCTAATGAACTCTTTGTTTTGTGCTAAATTGTTAAACAAAGTGGGATTTTTCTTCTCTAACTGCTTACAAAATACTTCATACAATCGTCTCCATGTTACGATATCTTTAAAGGCCTGTCCTTCCAATACAAATCCATAAGGACGCTTATAGGCAAAATCTTCGTCTAATGTATGTGGCTCCTCTTTATTCAACTCACGGATAACACGCTCATTATCCTCTTTGCTCTTTTGTCCCTGTACCGTTTCTTCTTCCACATTGACATCCATAAACTGCTGTATCATAGCGGAAATTTCGTGTGCTATTTGGTCAAAAGTACGCATTTTTTCGTTGTATTCTTTTTTAAATTGATATCCTTCTTCTAAAGATTTAGGATCATTATGATCAATCTCCAACCATATATCATCAGACAAAGCTAGTAGATTTTCCCTTACCGCTTCCAAATCGTGCAAAATTGCACGAACTCTCCCTTTCATTTTCCTCTCCCCCTTATATGACCAAGGTGCGCCGCCCATTGAGAGACGCACCTCATAAGATTTTCACCATTTATTCTGCAGACTTACTTGAAAAGACAACCGTCGGTGTATTCTCCGGTGTAACTAAAATCGGCCACCAAAACGGGCATCCTCTCCATCCATTTTCCTCTTTTCCGTTCTGTTGCAGAAGGATTAATGCAGGAATATCTTTCGCCACTTCTCTCGCCACTTTCAACTCACCCTTTTCTCCTTTAGTGGTGGCTGGTGAGTCTTCAAATCGACCATCTTCCCTGATTCGACCCATATCTCTGTTTTTTCGGACAATACACCAGACTTTTCCTCTATGTTCTTCCAGAACCGAATTTTGGGATAAATATTCCATACTGGATAAGAATGCTTGAACGTCCCATTTCTCCCCTTCTTTCTCGTCAAACGTAGCCTGTATCTTTTCAATAATTTTATTCGCTTTTTCAATATCCAACAAGAATGGCTCAGGTATTGCTTGCCCCTGAACATGTTCCAAAATAAGATCGTTTAACTCCGCAACAATTTTAGAGATATACGTTTTGTACCCTGTCTGAAATCCAATAGGTAGAAGACGCTTAAATGGTTTTAATGTCGTTATTGTTGACAAAATAATTTTGTTTGGAGAACATGGGACAATATGGTTTTCTGTATCCTTTTGAATAAATACAACTCCATTATCCTGTCCACCTTTTTCAAACGCCGCCCGAAGCGCACTGTCAAATTCATGGATTTTTTTCATAGTATCGTAAATATGTTGAGTGGTATAAAAACGTGTAACCGCTAAATCTTCCTCGGAACGATACCCAAACATCCGGGAATGTTGAAGCACGGTATCCTGCTGGAATGTTTTTGGATTTCGTCCGTAATAAAATCCTATTAGGTTTCCAATAGTAATCCCTCTGTCCAAAATTTGTCCACCAATAAACACATTTAGCGGTGCTCGCAATTTTAACTGTCCTTGTTCATCAAGCAATTGATTTACATCTTTTTCTGAATTGACCTTTGTAATCATAATGACATCGTTCCGTAAAGCTGTTTCCACTTCGCTTTTTACATCTTCCAAGCTAGGAAGTATAACGCCTAATTGTTGGATAGAAGGTTGCAAATTAACGTAAGCCGCTTTAATTAGGTCATGTAAGAGAGCTTTGTCACTTTCCACCGCTTTCCGTAACCCTTCTTTTATTTCCATAACAACGGTCTCTTGCCATTCGTGTGCCTGTTTACCCTGCTCTGTATGTACAATAAAACTGAACTTTTTGGGACGTTCTCCCTGTATTCCAGCCTGCAATCGGCGAATAATCCCCCCAACAATAAAATTAATAATCGCATGGCGCAATGACGCAATCTTATTGCTCGTTAACGCTTCTTCCAGCTTAAAACGCCGACGATCCTGTTTTTTTAAGACATCTAGCTCATCCGGTAAAATCGGCTGGTAAATATGGTACGCAACGGTATTTTCATCTTCGCTCTCTCTAAAATAATAGTCACCACCGATATAAGCATCTGGTACTGGAACCAACTCTGTAAAGGCGGGCTTAATCGGCTTGAATGTTTTATTTGAGCTGTTCACTATCAAATCTTCCGGCTGAAGATATAAAGAGTATGGGGTAGCGGTAACCTGAAGAAAATCACAGTCTTGTAACTTCGTACGAATTTCATCAATCTGTCCGGCAATCTTGTTAATTTCGATGATTTGATCACGTGAACGAGTAAAACCTATGCTAGCAAAATCAGCCTCATCATCAATCATCAGCCCTTTTTTCTCAGCAAGCATCGGATATGTTTCGAATAGAGCGGTATACAGACGTTGCAGATTATTTGTTTCTTTTTTTACAACGATCATGATTTTTTGATTCAACTCATAGTGGATTAAGTTGTCCGGCAAAAGCATGATATCAAATATCTGAATCGTATCGTCATGTTTAAAGTCAGCGAAATCACCTTGCAAACGCTGGTAAGTTTGCTGTGCTAATGCTCTTGTGCCTTTTGTTAAAACAATGGCAACATCATATCCATTGTCAAAAGCTAGAGCTGTTACCCCAATAAATGTACGAGTCTTTCCGCTTTGAATCTTTCCTAGCAACATCCCCGGCCTGTTTACACTTGTATCGTTTTCCAGCAGTTTGAGAACTGTATTTTCGATACATGTCCTTAAATCTAATGTATAGTTGTTTTTCTTTACCAAATGACTATAAAAGTAACCCTTTGTGTTCAACATTGTCGCTTGCATTTTTTTCTCCCCATTTTAGATTTTTACATAGAAGGCTAGATACATAAAAGAGAAATAATTGCTTTTATACAAAAAAGGCAATCCCTTGCATTTAATATATTAGGAACTGCCTTTTGTTGTTTTTATCTAGTTGTTTAATTTCTATAGGAGTTCTCCTATTATCTACAACTCTCTCACAATCTCTTCATCCAAAATCAACTTTCTCTTTTCCCAATCAGGCATAAGGGTAAAAAGCATCGTGTAAAAGCCGTCACTATGATCATTATATTTGAAGTGAATCAATTCGTGCAAAATCACGTATTCGATGCAGTACTTGGGTGCTTTGATCAGTTCAGTGTTAAGCAAAATGGTGTTCGTGTCAATCAAGGCCGAGCCCCAGCGTGCTTTCATCATCCGCATGTCCAACGACGGCTTTTCGATGCCGTATTTCTGAACGACAGGATATACTTTATCCAGCGATTCGCCAAACACTCTCATCGCTTTCGCTCGATACCATTGGTCCATAAGTTTCGCTTTTCGGCTGTGGTCATGCCGATTCTTGACGTATAAATAAATAAAACCTCGAAAGTATTTAACAGTTTCCTCTTCATTTGCATCTACCACTCGCAGACGATATTGTTTACCTAGATATTTGAATGATTCACCGCTTACATATTCTCGGGGGCTTTGCTTGTATGGTTGCACATTTTCAAAGTTTTTTACATGCTTCGTAATCCAAGCTCCCTTACCTTTCACAAAGTCACAAATAAAATCAAGTGGGACTTGTTCATTTGCCGATACCACAATGGTCATATCTGGCTTAATACTGAGATTGACGTTTTTGACGTTTTTTCTCTTTAGTTCAAATGTGATACACGTGTTCCCATATTGAACGTGGTGTGTTTCCATGTTGTTCACGCCCTTAATACCGTCTGAGTGCTACTGCTTTAATTTGCTCAATAATTTTGTCTGCATAATCAAGATCAATGTCAATATCATGTTCTCGTGAAAAATCATATAACAAATCATCTATTTCTTGTGCAATGCGATTATGCACTTCCAGATTGTCGTGCCAATCCCGTTTTGTGTGTTCACGGATAATCTCGTCCATTTTAAGTGCCAGCTCGCCCATCGTATCGTAGCTGACAGAGTTTTCTTTTACCTCGCTCAAAATGTCCTTTGTCACACCATAAAAGGCCTGAGCATTCGGGTTACTCTTGATTGCTTCCGGGTAATTTTCAACAGACTCTCCTTGGCGATAGTCGTTCATGATGTCTTTCATTCTATTCAAGTATTCGGCTTCGGAAATACGCTGATCCTTATACGCCTGAATCGCTTCTTGAATTCGCTCGGAGAAACGCTTGTAATAGGCTGGGTTCTCGTCCCATTTTGTACGAATGCTTTTTGTCAGACGTGTACGGATTGCATCCGCTTTTGCCCGCTTTGAGTCAAGTCGTTCCAGCTCTTCTGCAAACGCTTTTTCATTCAAAATATCGACAGGATTCGTGATACGAATGACTTCTTCCGCCGAAATGTAGTTATCCATGAGCTTCTGCATTTTTGCTTCGTATTCTTTATGGTCAATCGTATCTGAATAACGAAGCTTCACACTCTTACGAAGTTCTTGGAAAAACTTCAAGTCTTTTTTATAAGTTTTCAACTCCTCAGGTGGTAAAACATTATAGACTTTCTCTGATTCTAAAGCGATTCCGAGATTACGGCCGAACTTACTTAATACGCTATAAAATTCTTCCCTACGCTCCTCATCTTCCAACCATACTTCATACTCTTCGGTGTCCTTTTTATTTTTAATCGGCGCAAAAATTTGAAGCAAATCTGAGTGGTACTGTCTCAACGAGCCAATAACACTAATGACATCGTAAATGGCTCCTTCTAAGTCCTTTGGATCAAAGTTCTCTAATCCTGCACCAGAGTACATTTGCATGGCTTGATCTAGCTTCTCCAATAGTCCACGATAATCAATGATAAAACCATAATCTTTTCCTTCATACAGGCGATTTACGCGGGCTATGGCTTGTAAGAGTGTATGTTCCTTCATAGGTTTATCAATATACAAAACAGTCGCTCTTGGCGCATCAAAACCCGTTAACAGTTTGTCGACAACAATCAATAAATCAAGCTCATCACCATTGATGAATTCATCTTTAATTGCATCTTCATATGCCTCATCACTTCCATACCGGTTCATCATTTTCTTCCAAAAGTTTTGCACCTTGTCTTTGGAAACTTCATCGACCGCATCATGTCCTTCCCGCTGATCAGGAGGCGAAATAACAACCGCACAATTTAAATCACCAAGCTCTTCAAATGCCTCTAAATATCGAATTGCTTCGATTTTACTGTTAGTCGCAAGCATCGCTTTAAACTGATTGCCTTGCGTCTTATAGTTATCCAAAAAGTGCTGGTTAATATCAAACGCAATCATACTGATTCGCTGATTAGAAGAGGCGATCCGTTCAAATTGGCTCCACTTCTTCATCACTTCTTCTTTCTGTTTTTCATTTAGATGGCGAGTGATCATGTCCAATCGGTTATCAATCGCTTTTTGATTTACTGACTGGTCGACCATTTTTCCTTCATACAAAAGCGGAACAATTGCTTTATCTCTTACCCCATCCGCAATGGTGTATTTGTGTATAAGCTTTCCGAACTTAATCATTGTGTTTTTCTCTTTTTTCATCAATGGTGTTCCGGTAAAACCTAAATAACAAGCATTTGGGAATACCTTTTTCATCTTAATATGAAGCTCTCCATACTGCGTACGATGCGATTCATCAACCAGAATAAAAATATCTTTTGATTCAATCGGCTTTTGTTTTGTCGATGCCTTATCAAATTTATGTACTAACGTCGTGACAATATCGGCGTTGTTATCATTGATTAAGTCCACTAAATGACTGCCAGAAGTCGCCCGGCTCGCTTTCAACCTTGTATGGTTAAATGTTTTATGAATTTGTTTGTCCAGCTCCACCCGGTCTGTAACGACAACAACCTTTGGACTATAATCAGACAGCTCAGATAAGATATACTTCGCTAACATCACCATTGTTAGTGACTTACCCGATCCCTGCGTATGCCAGATCACCCCGCTTTGGCGATTGCCATTTTCATCTCGCTCCTGAATGGTTTTGATAATCTCTTTAATGGCAAAGTATTGCTGATAGCGAGTGACTTTCTTCACATCTTTATCAAACAACGTAAAGTAATGTGTAAGCTCCAATAACCGTTCAGGGTGAAACAGCGAAATAATGTTTTTGTCCTGCATTGTCGGCAAACGATTCTCGACTGTTTTATCCAAAAAAGATTGCAACCACTCCTCCTGCTCCTCTTTCCAAACCGACCAAAACTTTTTCGGTGTGTTGCATGTTGCATACTTTGTTTCGTTTTTATTTGTGGACATCACAAGTTGCACGAACTTAAACAACTGCGGAGCATAGTCTTTCCCTTGATTCCGAATCATTTGGCTGATGCCTTGCTCCATCGAGATGGATGCCTTCTTACACTCAATCACCGCAAACGGAATTCCATTCACAAATAGGACGATATCAGGGCGAACCGTCCCTCGCCCATCCATGCGCTCAACAGCAAATTCCTCGACGACATGAAAAACGTTATTGTCGATGTTTTCCCAATCAATATACTGAATTGTAAAAGACTTCTTTGAGCCATCAGGTAAATACTCTGTATAGCTCCGTCCTAACATGAGCGTTTCAAAAATCTTTTCATTTGTTTTGACAAGACCATCCGTTAACGGTTCATCCAAATCACGAATGGCTTGTTGGATGTTTGACTCACTGAATGTATATGTCTGTCCTTTATACTCATAAGAATTAAATGCTCGAAGTTTCTCTTCCAACACATCTTTGAGCAATACGTTATATAAATTTCCACGCATTCGCTCCGCTTCTTCTGGTGAGATATACTGGTAACCTAACTTCCTCAACACCTCAATCGCAGGCTGTTGACTGATATAACGCTCATCATAACGCTTCTCTCTCGTCATACTCACACCCCCAATACACCAAAGAAAAAAGAGCGAAGGCTTACGCCTTTACTCGTACTTTTCCTGTTAAAAGCAACTGCATAAGACCTTTTTTCTGTTGTTTCAAGGATTCAAGCTCCTTCTCAAGTAGATATATCTCTTTATCACCGTTAGATAGTATATCGACAATTGCTTTTTGCTCTGATATATCCTGTGGAAAATAAACATTCACATTTCCTATGTCAACCAAGTTTATTTTTTGAGGAACAGCACTTAATAAGGACTTGCTTAATATATCTTTTTTAAACTCATGTGTCCCCATATATTGAACTAAGTACTCAGAAAGTATAGTTTTATTAGTCTTAATTAGGGCTAAACTGACATAAATACTTGATTCATGATCCCAATCCACTAAAATTGCATCCCCTATACTTCCAATTCTTGTCATGAGAATGTCACCTTTCTCAACTTTACACCTTGAACTGATAGAGAGATGTTCTTCTTCTGATATATATTTATGATTGGTAAAGTCTCTTCTCGTAACATTTTCTACACTATAGAATGGTATACCCGTTTCCGTATATTTTGGTGTAGTATGAGTCCCGTCCATAATCTTTGAACATAAACTCTTTAGTTTTTTTAGTTTCCACTCCCCCTCAAACCCCGGCAACCTCACTTCACCCGTCAACAACTTCTGCATTAACCCTTTTTTCTGCTCTTTTTTCTGCTCGATTAGCTTTTCCTTCAGCTCGATTGCCTTGTCCCATGTGGAGAGGATTTTGGCGATTTTCTGTTGTTCTTCTAAATTCGGAATACTTATTACCATGTCTTTTATTTCATTACTACTTAGATTTGGAAAGGTAGAACCTGCCGTCATTTTCAGCAATTGACTAATTTTATATTCGAGTAAATAATAAACAAACTCTGTAATCCCTTTTTTTTCTTTACCTGATATAGAGGCTACTCCCCTGCCAATACAATATTCCCCATTAGAGATATTCATTCTTCCAGTTGAACTACCTCTTACACATAACAAAATATCACCAGTTTTACATAACTTCGTAGGCTGGGTTGTCCATTGCTTTACAACTGGATATTTACTTGTAAATTCAGTTGGGCCATTTATTAATCCTACCCCATTTTGAGAATTATTATATGAGCTTCCCGGTGGGGACTGTCCCATTGTTACTTCTGCAATCTCATTTAAACTACCTATTTTCCATTTTGCCTTTTTTAGAGTGTCCATCCTATCACCTACAGCCCAATCTCTTTCAAATATTTTTCCATCTCGGCTTCGACTTCTGCAAGCTCTTTCTTGATCTTTTGGATGTTTTCTTTCACTTGTACCATATCCACCGGCTCTTCTTCCTCAAATGTATCCACATAGCGCGGAATGTTCAGGTTGTAGTCGTTTTCTTTAATTTCCTCAAGTGTCGCTACGTATGAATACTTGTCCTCTGCTTCATATTTCTCATACGTTTCCACAATTTTTGCAATGTCTTCTTCCCGAAGCTTGTTTTGATTTTTCCCTTTTTCATAATGTTCTTCACCTGACGCATCAATGAATAACACGTCTTTTCGTCTGCGATTTTTTTTCATCACGAGAATGCATGCCGGAATACCTGTACCGTAGAACAGTCCTTCTGGCAGTCCAATAACGGCATCAAGCAAGTTTAGGTCGATGATTTGCTTACGAATTTTCCCTTCGCTCGATCCACGGAATAACACTCCATGCGGGAGAATCGTCGCCATCCGCCCGTTTTCCGCTAACGAATACAACATGTGTTGAACAAAAGCATAGTCTCCTTTTGAACTTGGCGGAACCCCCCATTCAAAACGACCGTATGGATCAAGGCTTGCTTCCATTTTAAACTTGCTGTCATTCGTGCCTTCACCTGCAAAGCCCATCGCCCATTTATCAAGCGAGAATGGCGGGTTGGCGACGATGACTTGAAACTTCATAAGTTTCCCATCTTCTAAGTGAAGCGGGTTTGATAACGTGTCACCCCATTCGATTTTCGCATCGTCAATGCCGTGCAAATACATGTTCATGAGCGCAAGAGAATGTGTGGCTCCGTTTCTCTCCTGACCGTAAATGGCAACTTTTTTGTTCGGCACTTTTTTGGCGACTTTGATCAGTAGCGAACCTGATCCACACGTTGGGTCGTAAATACGGTCGTTTTCCTGCGGTTTTACGAGGCGGGCAAGCAATTCGGATACCATCGCTGGCGTGTAAAATTCGCCCCCTTTTTTCCCGCTGTCTGACGCAAAGCGCTCGATCATAAATTGATACGAATCGCCAATGATGTCTTCATTGCCGACCACCGACGGTTTTAACGTCAATTTGTTAAAGTCTTCGAGCAGGGAACGGAGAATCGCATTGCGTTCTTTTGCTTTCCCTAGAATTGCTTCGGAGTTAAAGTCGATGTTGCGGAATACGCCACGCAATTTGCCTGTGTTTTCATTTTCTAGACGTTCTAATACTTTGTTGATGATTTCGCCAATCTCAGGGTCATTTCGTTTACTGTACAAGTAGTCAAATGTCGAGTATTCATCCAATACAAAGCGTTCACGGGATAATGCCCGCTTGATCCGAGCCTCGTCTCCGTTGTATCGTTTCGTGTACTCTTCCAAATGCTCTTTGTACGCATCACTCAGATATTTGATGAACAGCATCGTCAAAATGTAATCTTTATATGTACTGGAATCAATTTTCCCGCGAAACGTATCCGCCGCTTGCCAAAGAACCGCATTAATTTGTTGTTGTGTTACTTGTTCATTCATCCGTTTTTGTCCTCCTTGAATGCTTCTTCAACAATTTGCTGTGAAACAACTTTAAATAATTGTTCTTTTTCTTCAATCAGCTTTTGATATAGTGCTTTTTCTTTTTGATGTAGCTTAAAAAGTTCTATTACAGCTTTTTGTTTTGCTACGGTTATAAAAGGAATAGGAATGGCGCTTAGTACGTTTTTATTTGTACTTGGTATACGGCTTCCTGACTGTGAACGCTCCAACTCTTTTTTGACCGTATCTGAATTTAGATACCATGCAATATACTCTGGTAGGAATTCGCTATGGTGAACCTTTATAATAGCAAAATAGGATGGAACTAATAATCCGCTATGTTGTTTGCCCACGCATATTGCGGTGTTCGGATGACTAAGCCTTATTAGAACATCGCCTTCAGCGGAAAAATAATGCTGTTCCAATTTTTCATTACTGTGAAACTCTTCAAATGGCTCGCTATTGAAACTGCCATCTTCATTAAAATTTTTTAATGTGAGCAGTTTATAGGTGGCTTGAACATTGTATTCTATGGTCGCCTTTTTTCTTGTTAATACAAGTCCAGCTCTAATGTCTGCAATTTCTCCAAGTAGCATGTTTCACCTCCTTTCATCAGTTAAATCCACTATTTAACTTTTGTTAAATCGAGTATATAACTAAAATTTAGTAGTGGTCAATAAATATGTTCCGATTTTATCCATGCAATAGATGAATATTTTATTTCTCACAAAGAAAAATTGCTACAAAGAAGTGTTGAATATAAAAAAGGGG
>NZ_BJXX01000202.1 GCF_007991215.1 Aneurinibacillus danicus | reverse complement strand
TTGCCGCAAGGAGTATGTAATGATCACCATCTACCAGTAACTCAATAGCTTCAAGCAAGTCATCTTTCTGAATTTGCCCTTGTTCTAGCATTTCCTCTATCATTAGAATAGCGAATTTCCAGTCGATGTCTTTTTCTTCTATACCACGCTTTATACGCTCAATGAGTTGAATTGTCTTTTCAGATAACATAATATCGCATCTCCTCGGTACAGGTTTAGATACTCGTATAGATGTTACTCATTATATATTCTGCGAGAAGGTGAAATATCCTGTTTTTTAATAGATTTGCGCTAATGCATTAGAGAAAAGGAGAGGGAGAGAGGACGAAACATTCCTTCTCATCCCTGCTGCCAGAACTTTTGGAACCGTGAGTATATCGCCTGGATAGCTGATCGTGTTACCCTCTTCCGCCGTAACGTAGGTGAAGTGCTTCAAAGACCATACGTTTGTGATAGCTATCGAGGTAATCCATATCTCCCAGATTGATTTTGTTACGCTCGTTAAAGCAGTGTAACGCCAGTGAAAGTATGAACTTTTCACTTTGAGACCACACTCGTGCAGCGCGTTTGAGTTTGGTAACGTCGATACGCTCACCTTTAAAGTCTACATAGTGGATATACTGTCTTAGTTTAGTGTGCTGGGTGAAAAGGTAAATAACAGGTCGCCAATACTGGCTACCGTATAGGTGCTCAGGAATGGTAATATGCGTCGGCGAGGTTAATGCATCTGACATAAGCATACATCTCCTTTTAAATATCTACTTTCGATCACTTATATACTTACATAGTATCCGCTGACATTTTCAAACATACCAACAATGTGTTACCGTACGCTTTTTTCCAGGCGAGTGCGCATTTCTCGAAGCAGCTGGCGAACGTCCCGGACTTTTCCAGTGTAGACGAACATTACACGGTACATTGGATCACCTCCTGTTCTACTGTGGTGAAGTCATGGATTGGAATAAAGCTATCGCGATTTATGAATCGGAAGTTATAGATGAAGTCTGCGTATCCGTTGAAAATCCGCATGTACATCGTTTTTCCATCGCGGTGAATGCACTCCAGTAGCGCCCAATCGTACTGAGCAGATTTATACAAGCGGACCGGAACGCCAACACCTGTTTTCTGCCAGTGAGCCAGACGCTTGGAAATGTACCCGTTTTGCTTGGATGTGAGGTCCGGGTGCGAGAATATAGTGCCATTTTCAATGCTTTGCGATTGGGTAGATTGGTACTCCCGAATTAATGTGAATTCCTCAAGATTGAATTTTTCAGCAGCCCCGGCGCGTTTTTGGTTGCCGTCTTTATCCCACATGAAGCAAAACGGATACGGCGTTTCAAGAGATGTATTCATACACTCGAGAATGGCATAGCCGTCTTTGTCCTGGAATAGGCGCAGTGGTTTTACGTTCGGTTTGCTCAAACGGACGTCCAGTACTGCTTGCTGTGCATCGGTGAGTCGAGGATTAATTAGCGAATAGTCTGCACTGGTATCTGCTATACTCGATTCGACAGACTCGACCACTTTCTCTTGTGCTGGCTCGAGGGATTGCACAAATTCCAAGCGCTTCGGTGTCTGCTTGGTGATCCACGATTTTTTCGGACGGAACCAGCGGAAGCCATACGCTTTGAGTTGTGCGAGAACTTCCAGCGCTGGTTTGGAGTCGAAGTATACTTCGATGCCGTTTTTCTTCTCGTTTAGCGTGACGGTTACGCCTGGGCGAGTGGATATTTCAGCGTCTTCGGAATCTGTTGCTATTTCACCAGTAATAGACATAACGCTTGCATTGCTGGACTGCTGCTGTTTGCGCTTCGCTTTTTTATAGACGGTTTTAGAGGTTACTTCTTCCACTTCGCGTAATTCAAATAATTTTGCGCTTTCTTGTTCGATATAACGCTCAATGTTTTTAGCAGTGATATAAAAATTGTTCTTCCCGTTCGCTTTCAACTCTTGATATTTTTTCCCTAAGCGGATAAAAAAGTATGCAAGTTTATCACCGTATATGTCGATTTTTTGGACTTTGTAAAATCCGTTCAACCAATCAAATTTCACTAAATCTCCTACTTGGAAGCTCTTGCGCTCGATCTCAACCGGCTTCGTGACTTTTACGACTTGTTTTACTTCTTCCGCTACCAGTTCAGCAGCGGAACGAATCGCCTTTTCAAAACGAGACACAAACTTTTCGATGATTGCTTCTTGTTTTTTGCGATCGTTCGCCTGGTAACAAGAAAAGATTCCTGTGCCTTTGTCTACGATCGCGCCGTCTTTTTCGATGTGCCAATTGCAGCCGCGCGGGTTTCCGTGCTGGAAAGTAGGGTATACTTCCTTTATAGTCTCGGATTCGGATTGCTTCGCTCGAATACGGTCTTGATTGATAGCCGATTGTTTGTAGTTTCGCTCAACCACTTTGTGACCGCTATAGCTGGTAGTGCGGTTGTCTACCACCAGAACAAAGCCGTCTTTTTCTGCGATCCCATTCCAATGAGCAGGGGACCAGTAGTCTACCATCATATCCGATTGGTCCGGTTTGTAACCAAACACTTTCCAGCCGTTTTTTACAAGCGCATGCATCAAGTTTACTTTCGCTTCCTGGTTATCATAGTATGACATACATATCATCTCCTTTTTTGTCCCGATTTCACTAAACGTAAAATCAGGAATTTGAAATTTGCTTAAAAAATACCTACATCTAATGCTATGGATAGCGACTGATACAACGAACGCTACTTCCTAGTATCGCCCATATCCTACCACTAAAAGATGATAAAGGGGAGGAATATGCGTCTAGATAGTAGGAATACGAGTGGGATTAACGGTGAAAGAGGGAAGAGAGAAGAAGGGGTTACTACTGCCGCCCACATACTCGGATACAAACTCAACGTGCGTTGTGCCCGGATGCCATCTCTAAATATACCGCACATTTGCATCTGTATATCCCTTTATCATTCGCCTTTTTCGCTCGAAAATGCCACTCGTTCAGCTAGCCGGATACATCACTTGCGCTCGAATATCCGAACAATGCAGTTTGCAGTAGGCAGAACAGGGGAGAGGAGCCGTACAAGCTCCTGCGCCTAAAAAGCATTTTTGTAGTCGTCCGTGCTAACATCGTACCCGGGTTTATCCAGCCATTTTTTCCGTTGCTCTGGCGTGCTATCCTGCATGATCTCTTCTACTTCGTTCATGTCCATGCCCATACAGTTGTGATGCTCGATGAATATGTCGTCAATCCATTCCCAATATGTCATTTCCGTTACCTCCTCAAGCCATGTGCCCTTTCGCTTTCAGGCTATAATATGTTCCATCTCCTATGATAATGTGGTCAAGCAGCTCGATACCTACAATACGGCCTGCTTCCTGTAATCTCCGCGTGACTTCGATATCTTCTCGGCTAGGATCCGGCTTTCCACTTGGATGGTTGTGGAATACTATGATGGACGTAGCGTTATTGAGCAATGCCCGCTGGAATACCTCGCGCGGGTGTACTACGCTACTGTTCACAGACCCTGCAAAAATCAAGTGTGCGCCGACAATCTCGTTTTTTGTGTTGAGTGCTAGCATCCCGAAATGCTCGTTAGGCTTGCGGGATAGGCTGAACACCTTTTCGATTATGTCATACGCTGCATCTGGCGAATTGACCTTTTTGCTCTCGATGTCATACAGTGCGGCTTTATCTCTTACCAACTCTACAGAATACACGTTAATTCGTTTCATATCATATCATCTCCTATACAGAATTAGGGTTCATCCCCTGTTTTGCCTACTGCTACCCACCATAATGTGTATTATGGTAGATTGAAGTAGAGGAAGCGCATCGACAAAAAGGGCGGAAGCCCCAGGAATCAAAGACGTTTATCTATGCGATGCAAGATAAACAAAGCGATGAGCAGCAGTACGTTTGTAACTGCTAGAAGCCAAACCATAAAAATCACCTTCTTTCTTGCATGTTTGGGGTTACATCGAATAAACTACTGGTAAGGGAAGAAGGCGGGGAAGTGGGCTAAACTTTCACCCGCCTTCCCCTCGGTTATTTTTGTTCGGAATCCGATGTGTCCGCGTCGGATTCTTCTTTTTTCTCCCTGCTTGCTTCGATGTTCAACTCGATGTTATTCCACTTGAAGCTGATCTTGAAGCTTTTGTATGCGATACAAAGGGATAAAAAGAGTCCGCTAACCGCAAGAATCGTAATCCAATCTAGTTGCATTTGCCTTCACCTCCCTTCACAGTAGAATCCTCATGACCCATGGTGGGGAACGAGGAAGGAAGGGAATATCCATATATCTGCCCCCTTTGTCGATGCGCTTCCTAAAGTAGTGCAATTGTTACTACGTCTATCCGAACCGTTCGCCAGCATGCCGCTACTAGGTTTTTTTCGCTACGTCTTTCCAGAGCGTGCGCGGCGGTTCACCTTATCACCGTTAGTTAGCCCGTAGGCTCAATTATTCAGTTATCAAAGAGCAGCCATCGAACATTGCAACCGCTTCGCGTGTGGTGCAGTTCCTCACTTTCGCGTTCCTGCCAGCCGGGGGAAGCTACTCCGACCTGGATGGATTTCACACGCTACCTTTTCCGCTTCGACTATAGAGATGTTGTGATCGTGCGCTGTACCGTCGCGCACATGATGCGAGCGTTCCCGCATCGGGCGGTGTTTGCTTTTGCTTGTAGTAGCCGCATTTGTTGCGGCGGGAGTGGACCGCCTATCCAACCCTGCGCCATCCGCATACTTTATACTGCGTGTGCATCCTGCGCCTTGCTTGCGTATGTCGTTTTTTTCTTGCTGTCTTGTCGTGCCGTTGGCTTAACTATGCTTGCGCAGAAAAAAAGCAGCAACCATAATTTTTTTGCACTTTATGATGTTTGTTCGCATTGTGTTCGTGTTTGCCGACTGCCGCTGTGTGCGTTCGCCTGGTGTGCGGCAGTGGTGGCGAAAGTCAAGTATTGGCGCGGGTTTTAGCCCCCCCAGTGCCTAGCAGATTGCGTTCCGGCGCTTCGCGCCGGGGGTGTTCCCGAGCACATATATAAAATTTTGGGTCAACTCTGTTGCGCGTCTGGTAAAACTCAAAATTTGTACTGAAAAACTGTCTACTCTTAGAAGTGAGCCCGAATTTTTTATGTGGAAAATTTTTGTTCCAATTTATTGCGGTGTGCTATGATATGAGTAGATGGTAAGTAGATATTCGTATTTTGTCTACCATCACGATTTTGAAGATGAGGAGATGATGAAGATGGAGATGAATGAGAAGTATGTAGTAGGAGAGCAGGAGTTCAAACCGTTAAATGACTATGTAACACCGTATAAGCAGGCGAAAGAGCATATGGAGTTGTTGCTGAAGCTGAAGGAGAGCGGCGTTAAAGTAGAGCAGGAGATTTCGGCGTTGGCAAAGCGAATGAATAAGATGTTAGGTATTGAACCGGAAAATATGGGCTTTGCGACGGTAAAATCAATCCGACAGCCCATTATGGTGAAGATGTACATGAGTCAGGCGAATATAAGCGAATACATCAAAAGGCAACCGTCTTACGGCTATAATATTGATGTACAGGAAAAACATAGTGAATCTGATATACAGGTATACGTTCCTGCAAGTGAAATTGTAGAGTTTGTCAATGTTGCAGGAAAGGTTGTAGGGTATAAGATACGAGGAGATGAAGCATGTGAATGAGCGCTTGGAAGCTAAAATAGAAAATGCTCGAAAACTTCAAGATGAGTTGAAGAGCATGGGAATTACTGCTGAGTTAGACGAGAAAACTGGTGAGCTGAAAATGAATGCTTCTGCATTTAAAAATAGGAGATGATATGTATGGTCAATGAAAGGTCTTGGCAGGAGTTCAGAGACAGCGGTTTGTTTTGGCTAATAAATACTTTCCTGCACACTTTTGGATGGGCAATTGTTATAGATGTTGATGATAACGGCATCGCTAAATCTGCTTATCCAGCCAGAGTAAAATTCAGAGGATTCACCGAAAAGATCAACACAGAAGGGTATGAAAAGGTATCTGCATACATGCTTGAAAATGCAGAAGAGTTGCTGAAAGAATCGAAGGAGTAGTGTGTTTGCTTGGTTTTACTAAAGTAAAGGAGATGATGTGAGATGAAACGTACATTTACACTTTGCACAGAGAATAGCTGTTGCCCAGTGGTGGAAGTAGAACAGGAGATGTATACGGTGAAGGATGATTTTGGCGGTGTGCTCACAGCAGAGCGCGGTTGGCTTCTGGATTATGTCGTTGGTGTACTTACAATGTGTAAGCATGACATGATTACGATTGGGACACAGGAAACAGGGAAAGTAAAACTATCACGCGGAGAACTTGAATTGCTGGAGAAGGATTTACGTGGAAATTGAGTTGCTTTATGCATTAGCGCTTCGGTTCTTCCTGATCGAGTTCAAGTCAACCAAGCGGCCACGAGATTGGTTTCGCAACCTGCATCCTCTATGCGAGAAGTGGACGAGTTGCCCGTTTTGCAACGGATTTTGGTGTGGGTTGTTTGTCTACTGGCTGTTTCATGGAGTGGCAATACACCTTCTATTCTTCGCACTAGCTTCAGGATTTGCCTCTTTTTTGGTGAGTATTGGACAAGAGTATATGTTGAAACGCCTTGCAGGAGGTTGAATCTCCTGCTTTTTTTATTGCAAAGTAGTGATATTTCAAAAGTATAAGTTTCTACTTTGGTGTCGAATATGGTAACGAAGTACTACAAAATCGGAAATAATTATCTAAAAATGCTGAAAAAACTTGGACGATATTCATTACTTTGATTAAATTTGATATGTTAACATGTGAATATAGTCAATTAATAACAGAGTATAGTCTATGAATAACAAGGAGGGAAAAGACGTATGGCCCGCGATGCAGTAGAATGGAGAAGTAAGCTGATTGAAGCTGTATTAGATATGATGAATAATAACGACGGGGAAAGAGGAGAGATAAAGAAAGTATTGGAAGATATTGCTGAAACATATGGAAAGACGTTTAATACAGTTAAAACAGTCTTTTACAAAGAAATAAGACCTTATATTTTGGAACGAGATGGAGAATTTATTTATGAGAACCTAGATGAAAAGAGTGAAGCTTTGTTAAAAAGTAAAGATATTGAAGAGAAGGCTAATAAACAAGGAGAAAAGCCTATTACATACGTAGAATCTCCTAAAGAATTAAAGGTTGGAGATTTAGTACAGGTTACGGCTACTGATATTACCCATTATGGGGTTTTTGCTCAATTAGGACGAGTAAAATGCCTTCTTCATATCTCAAATGTTAGTACAGATTATATTGAAAAAGAGGATTTACCTAGATTATTTAAACTTGGTGATATATTCGAAGCATATATATACAAAATAGAGGATAATAGTGTCTCTATAACGACTAAAGGAATAGATTTAAAAAGTAAAAAAGCAAAAATAAATGAGCAACCTTTAGGAAAATCAGTAGAAAATAACGAATTACATACTACGACCAATATAATAAATAATAAAATTCATGAAATAGAATCTAAGTATATCGAGGATATTATTGAATATTTGAATAAATATTTAGGTCCAGTTTCCCCAATAGCGAGGGAGAAAATCAATAATCTTTATCTAAAGTATGGGCCAGTTAAACTTATGATGTTAATGTCAGATTTAAAAGATTTCAAAGTAGATCCTGTACTTATATTTTTAAATCAAATAGAGAAAAAAGCGAGTGATGAACTTTAACTTTACTGTTTATTTTTCTTCCAATCATGCAGCAGAAGAATATTTAAAGCGTATTCAGAAGGTTACTCCTACTGATGAATTAATTAAAGAAACCAAAAATATTTTGCCAGGTATCGTCGTAGACGGAGAGATTATTATTGAGTTTGGAAAATATAGATATGTTCGGAATGATAAAGCTTTTTTTCCATGTGTAAGAGTTGAAGATGGTAGGTTTTTGATCCGTACGACAATGAGATGGAGCGATGTGGAGCACCGTTTACAGGAGATTGTCGATCTGTACGCTAGACAATGAACGTAATAGAAAATAAAAATATTATTGAAGAGATAGCTGGTAATAAGCTGTCTCTTTTTTTGTCTATTCTAACCGTAAAAGGTGGTGGTAGTCATGGATGAGAAAGAAAAGACTTCAGAGAGTGAAAAGGCGATTGTTCCAAGAGGGAGTATCGGAAAAATAGAGTTATGGGGACTCGAAAAAGATGTGATTGAGCTTCGAAAAATGGGGCTATCTTATCAACAGATTGTAGATGAGCTATATCGTAGAGGTGCTGTTCCAGAAGGAGAAAAGCTGGACAAGTATGTAATCAAGCGGTTTTTGGACAAAGTTCCTGAATTGAAAACAATTGTTCGTGGCAGCAAGAAGCGCATTGTGCAGGCTGTGTCTGCTGAGTTGGATATTATCTACGAAGTGAGTTTGTTTGCGGCCAAGTGCAGAAACTTATTGGAGTTGTTGGAAGAAGAAGCGTTGGAAAACTCCACGTTGCCTAATCCTGGTCACTTTAAGGCGCTGTCTAGCGAGATGCGTGAATGGCTTAAGATGATGAAAGAAATTCAGAAGGAGATAGCCGACTACAACAATGTGCGAACGTTCATGAAAATTGTGTTGGAAACCGTCAAGAAAGAAGCTCCGCAGGCATTGCCGTCTATTCTGAGACAGATGCAGGAGATGAAAAGTTCGGCATGGTTTGATGGTATGGGAGAAGGAGGAGATGCAGAGTGAAAGAACGTGGATTTACATTGGAGAAGCAAGTAGGCCAGACGTTGGAAAAGGTAGATTTTTTTAAGGGATATAAGCGTCCTGAGTATTTCAAAGATGGAGGAAAATGCGATTGTAAAAATTGCTCATGCAAAAAAGGTGAGCGGTTATGAATAGTTTTGATTTAGATAAGTTACTTGGTGATTTCGCGGAGCTTGCTGAAGCCTACGAAGAAAGAGAAGGCATATGGCGTGAGGAGCCGCTAGATTTGTTTGCGTTTTGTAAAGAATATCTAGACATTACGCCGTATGAAGGAAAGCAGACAGAGATCTTCCAAAAGATTAACGATGTCGTCATGTGGAAGATTACGCTGGATGATCGATATGCGGATGCAGCCGATCAAAACTTAACTGAATTGCTTTTAATGCTCGGAAAGGGCAGCGGTAAGGACTACATGCTCAGTGCTGTGTTCTGCTGGATTTCGTATCTGCTAAACTGCTTAAACAACCCGCAGGAAACGCTAGGTCTGGCAGAAGGAGAACCAATCGACCTCATCAATATCGCCAACAACACTCACCAGGCGAATGAGGTCTTTTTTTATAAGTTCAAACAGCGTCTTGCAAAGTGTAAATTCTTTAAACGGGTAGACCGTGAGCCGCGTACACCGTATGAGTATCAGCCCATGCGCTCAATAATTCGCTTCTTCAACGATATCAAGGCCCACTCTACGCATGCGGATGCTGAAACACTAGAGGGTATAAACCCGTGGGTCGTCGTGTTTGATGAAATTTCCGGGATTCCGTATGAACAGGCGGATAAGGTGTACGATACGTTCAGTTCATCAGCGGCCACACGGTATAATGATCGGATGCTTCTCCTATTCATCTCGTTCCCGCGACATCAGGGTGACTTTTTGTATGTGAAGTTTAGGAAGTGGGAACAGGAAGGTACGCCGCATATTTGGGGGATTAAGGGCAAGTCGTGGGAAGTTAACCCGAAAGTTTCAAGAGCAAGCTTACAGAAGTTTTATGATAAAAACCCGGAAGATGCCAGGATGCGTTATGAATGTATTGCGCCGGAAGCGGAGGCGGGCTTCTTCGAGTTTCCGGAAAAAATTGATTACGTAGTGGTGCCTGGTAAAATTGCACAGTGTCCGGATGTTGTGATTCAACCGAAAGTAACGACTCGCATGCTGAAAAACGAAACCGAAGTTCATTTTGTCGGGTTAGACATATTCAACCTACAACTCAACCCGGATTACATCTACTATCTTGGTGGTGACGGTGGTGTAACAACGGATAGTTATGTGTTGTGTTTGATGCATGGTGAACAAACCATAAAACAAGAGACAGTGAACGGAGAAATTGTCACGACTGTTGTGAATAAACCAGTAGAGGATTTACTGATTGAATGGAGGCCAAATAAGAAGGAGCGCTTGCCGGTTGATTTGATGAACGTAGCGGAAGTAATTGAGATGATATGCAACCAAGTGTATGTCAAAAAGGCGCTGTTCGATAAATTTAATTCGGCCGATATTACACAGAGACTGATTTCACTGGGAGTAGATGCGGAAGATAAAAACTTTTCGAACCAGTTTCAGGTGGAGATATACAAAAACTTGCGCAGCCTTATCTATACGCAAAATATTGAGCTACTGGATCATCAAATTACGGATGGAAGTGAGCGATTGAATGCGAATCAGGAGTTGAAAAAGCTCAAAATCATCAATGATTCGAAGATTGACCACGATAAGCGGTACGGAAAAGATTTTTCCGATGCGCGAGCAGCAGCGACATGGATTTGTTCGATGGATGAGCCAGAAAGCGAGAGCCATGCGGCGGATGTTGGATTGTTTGGGGCTGTGCGTGGTTCGCGAACATAAAAGATAAAAGATAACCCGGCACTTGGCCGGGTTATTTACTTTGAGCGATCATTTTCTCCGTCAACTATCCGTCAATAAATTGACGTGTAGTTGACTATCGGAAGGCTCAACTTCTTTCAAATCACGCTTTCTTCCTGAACCAATTACAGATGGGATGACTTTCCCATTATTTCCATCAAATACTTTGACACTGCATCTCTCGCAATCTACGGACAATAAATACATCTCCCGTACCTCCAGAAATGTATTACGTAGGTGAGACTTATGGTGTTACCTACGTTATACCACAGTATATGTGGGGTGTGATGTAGATATAACCACTAATTAGATTGAAATTTCTGTATATTTTATAAAAAATAATAATATAACAGCTTGTTTTTGTGCTATCTAAAAACGAAATACAAGTACGAATAGACGAACATGCAAGTGAGAAAATCTCACTTCAAGATGAGGAATTCTCACTTCAAAACTCAAAAAATCTTACTGCAATACCAGAGATTACTACAGAGATTACAAACAGAGAAAAAAGAGAAGAGGAAGAAGGCTCGGTTTGGTGCTATCAAAAGGAAAAATATGTATGATGTCAGCGTACCACCCTCCTGCGCTCTAATGCATGACCCTCCTACGTTCTAAGGTATCACCCTCCCGCGTTTGAACGTAAGACAAATACAGAGATTACTACAAAGAATACTACAGAGATTAAAAGAGAAGAAGAGGAGGAGGTAAGTGACCGTAGGAGGGTCATCAAAAAAAGCATAAATCATCCAAGCTATACATGTGTGGTTCAGCACTTGCATGCTTCTTGCTGTGGAAGTCAAAAGCTTACATCCAGAACGAATAAACTGTTGTTAAAAACAAAGTACGCACATGTCGAGATACATTCCAAGTCCCATACATCGTCTAAACCACGTAAATGCCCCTGTATGGCACTTGAAACTTACTGTAGTGAAATTTATCTACTTTCGTGTTTACATTGCTATACAAGGCTAAAATACATGGGAAAGTTTTTTTATCGAAAACAGGTGCTTTGTTGATTTTAACTTTTGAAGTTGAATATAATAAAAATATGGAGATGCAAGCACGGGAGATGATGATCGGGGATGGCGAGAAGTAGATATTCGAAACGAAAACGCAGTAAACAAAAGCAAGCATTGGCGAAGTCTACTGCACCGCTGACGAATGTTAATGATTTTGGTGGAGCCAGAATAACAAAGTCCAAACTGCGTACGGGTGATTCAGTACCAAGGCGTGTACGGAGAGAGTTAAGTCTTGATGAGCGGAAACTGAATACATTACCTGTAGACGGGTTAATGGACTTACTTATCGACGCACATCCCGATGTCGGTTTTGCGCTGTGGAATTTCTTGAGAATCGGAAACACTGACTACACTATCAACGTGAAGAAGTTGAATAGCGATGGTGAGTTTGCACAAGGGAAAAAGATTATCAGCCAGTTTATTCAGGCATTGTCGATGCCGAATCCGGAACGGTACGAGAATAACAGATCGCTTGATAATGTGATTAACCAGTTACTATTGACGACAGTGACACGAGGAGCTGCGTCATTGGAGATGGTACTTGGAGAGTCGATGTCCGGCGTTGCATTTTTCGCCCCGATTGACCCGGCAACTATTGAGTTTAAATTTGAGAACGATAGATTTATCCCCTACCAGGACAGCATAAGTCTTGATATTCCCACCTTTTTGTACGAAGCACTTGACCCACTTATTGATAGCCCAAACGGAAGAAGCCCTTTTTTGAACGCCATTCAAACCGTTATGTTTCAGTTACAGTTGTTGAATGACATAAAAGCTGTAGTACATAACCAGGGATATCCGCGACTGGATATTAAAGTTGTTGAAGAGCTAGTGCTTAAGCGGATGCCGCCAGCCATTCGACAGAACGAGGAGAAAAAACGGCAGTATCTACAGGATAAGTTACAGGAAATTATTGGGATGTATGAGTCGCTTGAGCCTGATAGCACTTTCGTACACTATGACAGTGTTGAAATGGGAATGGTCGGTGGTAAAAGTGGCGGCGGTGGTGCGATGTTTGATGTGGAGAAGTTAATGGCCGCCATCGATGGATTGCTTGCTGCTGCGTTGAAGACGTTAACGACTATACTTGGACGGAGAAGCACAGGGAATACGGAGAGTTTTGCTAAACTCGAAGTGAAATTGTATCTCAAAAGTGTTAAGGCGATTCAGGATGTGGTAGCAAAACTGTTGAGCCGAGCATTTACGCTTTTGCTTAATCTACACGGTAAGCAAGGGGTTGTGACGTTTCGGTTTAAGGAAGCTGATCTTCGTAGCGATTTGGAACGTGCGCAGTTTGAGCAAATTCACCTGCTGAATTGTCAGTTTAAATACAATATGGGTTGGTGGACGGCGGATGAAGCTGCTCAGGCCGCTGTCGGGCACAACGCTGTATCAGAGCCAATTTTGAATGTGGTGCCGAAAAATAAAGACGGTGAAACACCAAAAGGAAGCACCGATAGCAACCCGGATGCTGGTGGAAAAAGCTCGGAAACAGGAGATAGTTCGAGCTAGACATGTAGATTAGGTGCGACGGAAAGTAGGTGGAGATGCTGAAAGAGACGGATCTTTTTGAGCCGGTTAAGAATTGGTTTTTGGAGAACGGATATGAAGTGTATGCAGAAGTAACCGCACCAATGCTTATTGGCAGGCCGGATGTGGTAGCCAGAAAGCATCCGGTAACGATATGTGTGGAGTTGAAAAAGAGTATCTCGTTTGAGCTTTTGTACCAGGCACTTGAGCGTAAGCGGTACTTTAACTATGTCTACATCGGTATACCAAAACGAAAATCGATTATCCCTTATCTTGCTCAGGATATTCTCAGGCGTGACGAGACGCACTACTGCAATCCAAAACCATCA
>NZ_BJXX01000201.1 GCF_007991215.1 Aneurinibacillus danicus | reverse complement strand
AGCAAGGAGAAAATCTACCGCCTGCTTTGTCGTTTTATGCAGCCAATCTTTGATTTGAGCGTCGCTTTTCTGCTGGAGATAGCGCTTGGCCCGAAGATACTTCTTCCACTGCCGGCTTCCTTTCTTGCATCGCGCCATCTTCTTCGACAGCTCTGCAAGAAACTTGGCGCGTCCCTGTTTGACGGCACGCACCGCACGACCGGAAAGGACGAGCGCTTTGTCTTCCGTGGCCAGGGTGACGCTGTGGATTTCGCCCAGGTCGCATCCGGCCGGTTTGAGGGGCAGATGTTCATGTCGCGGCTCAGCAACCGGGGTATCGATGCAGTAGTGAAACCAGTAGTGGCCCCGACGCCAGACGATTTCAGCATACGTGCAGGCTGACAACGCTTCCCCCGAGAGATTCGGGATGGGAAGCGTGACATCCTCACGGAGACCGCTTCCGGCCAGCCATTTCCGCTTCTGCGCAGCTTTTGCGGTGAGAAGTCCCGCAAGCAGCGGTTTGTCGTTTTTGAACTTCAGCACAATCTGCTCGCCTGTAACGACAAACCCGTTTTGTTTAAACGGAAGGCAGAAGAAATGCTTTTTGCGCCACGGATACCTGGCCCGACGGTCGCCCTTCCTGCGTTTCTCCTTCGTTCCCTTGCGGCATTCGTCGTATTTGTCCACAATGGCCTGAACGGTTTGCGAATGAAGGCGGTACGCTTGTTTGCGGTTTGCCTGCAGCAGTGTTTTAGAAGCCCACCGCTTCCACGTGCGAAAATACAACACGGCTTCTTCGAGCGTATCGTTCCATACCCGCGCGGCTTCGCGTTGGTAGTCTCTGAGCGCCGCATACAGCACCGGATCATACGGAATGCGAAACGAGTGGGTGAGCTTCATCGAAACCCTCCTCTTATTTAGAAATCTCTTCCTGTAGTATACCACAAAACCGAACGTTTGTGCGACATGATTCATCCACACGCCTAAAGACGTGGGCTTTCTCGCGCTATTTCTGTAACCTGATAAAGTTCCCAGAACGAAGGAGCCGGCTGAACGCGGTAATTGTGTACGGCCTCCATGACTTTCAAGCATAGATGCTGGCGCAAATCTTCCCGTTCTTCGTAAGAAGTCTGGTAGAGAGAACGTTCAATCTTTGGCTGGAACCGCTGGAGAATGGCAAGCATGGCTTCTTTATCCTGGTGTTGTGCTTTTCTCGCAAGGGATATCAGGCTTGGGTGTTCTGTGTGGATTGGCAAAAGTCTCGTCCCTCCTTCATACTCATGCGCAGTTTGGCAAGCGCTTTTTTTCTCGTTTTGGAGACGGTTTGCTGGGATACACCGAGCTTGCGGGCGATTTCCGTATCGGAGAAATTCTGAATATAAACCTGTTCGAGTATCTGCTTTTCTTTGTCCGTAAGAAGCCGCAGCGCATGATAGAACGCTCTATGCTCACTGATTTCTTCCAGAGTGATGAGCGCATCGCTATGGAAGTCTATTTCTTCTGATGCGGCTACCCTATCCAGTATTGCTGAGCTTCCTTCATCGTCAAGCGGGGCATCAAGCCGCAGTGGACAGTGAGCGTTCTGCGCCCGAATCCGTTTGTCATATGCAATCGCGTGATAATGAATCAAGGTAGACAGATAGGCAATGAATTGAATCTCCCTGCAGAAAGCTCGAAAACGATAATCTACCCTCTCCTGATTATACGGTGTCGGATCGCTTAGGGCGCGCTCAAAGAGGAGAGCGGATGTCTCGTCCTGCAAAAAATTTCGGATAAGCCGGTGTATACGGGAATTGGATGTCTCCTGCATGCTCATCACCCTCCTTTTTTATATAAAGAGGGAAAAAGAAGGAAAAACACAACATATAATAAGAACATTTGTTCGTATTTAATTATAAAGTGACCTGGGAAATTATGCAAAGATATATTTTCCTATTTTATTTAGTGAATGTAAAAAAGCGCGAATGTCGTATTTTTACGAACGCTCGCGCTTTCTCAGTACGATATCTTAAGCCTGGACAGAGGGAGAAGGGGAAACTTCTTGCTCTGTTTTTTGTTCTGCTTTTATAAATAAGGGAGTAAGCAAGAATGCGATAAAATACGTAACTGCACCCATAAGGCCC
This sequence comes from Aneurinibacillus danicus, assembly GCF_007991215.1. Taxonomy (GTDB): domain Bacteria; phylum Bacillota; class Bacilli; order Aneurinibacillales; family Aneurinibacillaceae; genus Aneurinibacillus; species Aneurinibacillus danicus. The sequence goes on along the minus strand of NZ_BJXX01000201.1, from coordinate 3,429 downwards.
AATGTTACGCAGTCACGCCACATTGTCTCAAACCCGTGTCCCTTAATGAAAATCTCTCGTACGCCGTCCAGAAAATACGTAAGCGGCAGCAGATGGCCAGCCACATTGAGCGCATAAGGCATTGCTTCGAATGGCCACGTAAATCCCGATAGCAGGAAAGACGGGACGGCAATCAGCATCGTAATCTGTGTCGAACCCACCTGGTTGCCGGAAAATAAACTTGCTAGATAGCCTATGCCAAGCAGCGCAAATACAAAGCTTATGGAAAGAGTGGCGGCCGGCAGGAGCAATCCGCGGAATGGTAGGTGGAATACATACAGGGCAAGGGTGAATGCAGTTACGTTGTTAACCAGCCCAATCAGGAAGTAAGGAGCTGTCTTCGCGTAAGCGATTCTCCACGGAAGTCCACGCCATACGGCAAACCGGTTCCATGTGCCCTTCTCTTTATCACGCGTTACTGTTAGCGCCACGCCAAGCAGGAGTACTTGCTGCAGAATCGCCCCGATGAGACCATATACAAGAAATTCATTGTAGTTAAACATCGGATTATACAGTACGCGGGAGCGGAACGGTATCTGGGAGAAGGTCGCCGTAATTTGTTCATCCTGTAGTCCTTGCTGCTTAAGTTTGACGGAAGAAGCGCCGTAGCTGAATGTCGTGATTATCTGATTGGCGGCGCGGGTGGCCGAGTTGGAGAACAGCATGTTGCTTCCGTCTACGAAGGTCAGTACCGGAACGTTTTCCCCGTGTTTTAAACGTGTAGAGAAATCGTTCGGAATAATAATGCCGACTCGCGCTTCTCCTCTTTCAATTGTTCGCTCTACTTCACTCTCGGATAAAGTATGTTTTGCGATGCGGAATGTTTCTGTCTCGTCAAACGATTGGACAATTTGCCGGCTAAGCTGACTGTTGTCGCCGTCGAAGACGACAGTCGGAATTTCCTTCAGCCGCAGGTTCGAGTATAAATAACCGAATAATGCCGTATACAGCAGCGGAACAAGAAAAAGAATGGCAAAAAGACGCCGGTCGCGAAGAATGTTCAACCATTCTTCGCGGATAACGGCTCCTACCTTTAGTGGAGATACCATGGTTACTTCTCCCCTTTATTCTGCCATTGGATCGTCATGCCCGTCGCTGTGTGATCCGGCAGATCGGTAAAGGTAACTTTTACGCCGAACGAGCGCACATCCGTATCACCTGTATTCTGGCTCGGCTTTTGAATTGCGAAATCAGCAGCCGGTTGAATAACCGTGATTTTGCCTTTTACAGTTTTACCGGTAGAGATGAGCTTCATGTTAATTACATCTCCGACTTTTAGGCCGTCAAGCTCTGTTTCAGGGAAGTAGAATTTGGCCCAGCGATCTTTGGTTACTTCTAACGTAAATACTGGGAAGCCGGCTCCGACCAGCTCGCCCAGTTGTGCCGACTGGGATGTAATAATACCGTCTGCCGGTGCACGGAGTTCAGTATAACCGATATATGTTTTCGCTTCATTTAATGCAGCCCGTGCTTTTGACACGTTGGCATTGGCAGATGATACGGAAGAGGCTGCCTGAGAAATCCCGGCTTCTGCTGCGTGAACGTCTTCTTGACGCAGGGTAATTTGCCCTTTGCCTGCTTCAGCCAGTGCAACGGCAGCTTTCGCCTGTTCAAGCTGTGCTTCTGCAGCCTGAATTTCTTCCTTACGCGGTCCGTTCTGCACCATTTCGTATTGTTTTTGGGCGGCTTCATATTCTGCTTTTGCTTTCTGGTAATTTAATTCGGCTTCGTCGACTTTCGCCTGCGGCACTGCTCCCTGTTCAAGCAGGGTCTTCATACGGTTATAATTGTCCTCCGCAAGGCGGTATGCTTCTTTGGTGGCATTCACTTTAATCTGCGCCTGCTCACGCTCTTCTTTACGTGCCCCATTCTTCAATGCATTCACATGCGCCTGTGCGGCTTTTACAGCGGCCTGTGCCTGTGCAACCTGGCGTTCTACGGTCTCTGCGGTTACATCTACCGAACTTTGTCCCTGTGCCTTTTTCGCTTCGGCTGCGGAGACAGCCGCTTGTGCCTGCTCTACACCGGCTTCTGCCGCACTCAGCGCAGCCTGTGCCTGTGCCGCTTTATCCTGTAGCTCCTTGCTTTCCAGGCGGGCGAGCAACTGACCTTTCTTTACCCGGTCACCTTCTTTGACATAGATTTCGCTGATGCGGCCTCCCATTTTGAAGCTGACGTTCATATTTGTCGCTTCAACATACGCTGTCGGCTGGCTGGTGGAAGTTGCTTCAATGCGGTTTGTTTCACCATACGAAGCCAGCGCATAGGCGCCGCCACCGATCAGCAAGGCCATCGTAGTAAACATAATCATGCGAATCCCTTTCATCTTTTTCTCCACCTCTACCTCTCCATTTTGTTACTCTTCTTCAAAAATTCCAAGCATATGCAGCACCAGACTCTGCAGGTTGTAGCGCAATGTGGGATTGTCAAGCGATTCTTCATGACTAATGGTGCGCATGGCGGTAAATCCGATCATGCCAAAGAGGCTGCTGGCAATGACCGCGACGTCCATATGGTGAGGGAGCTTTCCCCTGTCTTTTGCGGCTTGCAGTTCCTGCTCCAGGAGAACGAAATATTTCTGCAGCACGTGACGAATGGTATGATGCCTCTCATGTGTACCCCAACTGCGGCTGAGCAGCAGGCGGCAGAAATCCTGCTCATTCTGGAAGAAATCGAAATGAGCTGCCACCAGTCTGATAATACGCTGGCGAAAATTATCTTCACTCACCACATCGATGTAATCCTGAATCATTGTAATGAAGTTCTGCACGCCCGATTCCATTACGAATATATACAGGTCTTCTTTTGTTTTGAAGTTATAGTAGAGGGTACCTTTTGCGACGCCGCAGATCTCCGCGATTTGTTCCATTGTCGTCTCGTTAAAACCTTTCTCCGCGAACGCTTTGAGGGCGCCCTGGAAGATTAATGTTTTTGTTTTTGCGCGCATACTTTCACCTCGTTTTTTAAACTGACTAGTCAGTACAAATTTGATTTTTATTATAAAATTGATGGAGGGTAAAATCAATACCGAAAGAAAGAAAAAACGCCCTCCGGGAAAGGAGAGCGCAAAAAAATGAGAGCGTTATTTTATGGTGTATAGATAAAGAAGCGTTGATTTATCTTAAAAAGATATGATATGATAATTCTCAGTCTGACGATATAAAGGCATAATTCGGAGATGTACCCAAGTCCGGCTGAAGGGGACTGACTCGAAATCAGTTAGGCGTCTTGCGGCGCGCGGGGGTTCGAATCCCTCCATCTCCGCCATACATACTTTTCCGTTTAAGAAACATAGACCTTCAATTGCTTGATCTGGCGATTGAAGGTTTTTTTGTGAAAATAAGGAAAAAAGAAGGAGGGAAAGAGAAAAGAAGATCTAAGGAAGAAAAA
>NZ_BJXX01000200.1 GCF_007991215.1 Aneurinibacillus danicus | reverse complement strand
AAAAAGTCAGCCGTCCTTCCCTTCATTTTCATGGCAGAGCTTGTGGCTAATTGGTCATGGTGGTTTTGTATGACTGGAGAGTCGCGAATAAAATCGAATAAGTTATGCAACTATAAACATGAAAACAATCCGCAAAAGGGATGATGTCATTGAAGGAACCTTTGGAAAGTATAGACACCATAGTGATAAAAGTCGTGGCAGTCACAGGAGTTTTGGCTTTTATTTTAGGTTTGATCTATAGAGAAGAGATAAAGGACATTCTGATGATCAGCTTCCTTCTCTGCGTAATAAGCTATTATGTAGGAGATTTGGTTATTTTGCCGCTTACCAATAATTTGATAGCGACTCTTTTTGATTTCGGTATCGCGTTCCTGGTTATCTGGCTGACGGGACTCGGTTTTTTTCATGCAGATACTCCGGTGCTGCTCGTTTCTTTGGTCGCTGCGCTATTCATTGGAGTGGGAGAGTATTTACTTCACATTTTGATGCAAAGCGTATTACACGAACAACGTACCGAATGAAAGAACAAGCTTAAGCTTCGATTTTCGTGTGAAAGTCGAAGTTTTTTGTTTTTATGGAATATTTTGTCGAATATCTTTACTTACTAACATAAGCAACTTAAAATTCTAAGTAATACTATTTAACCAATTTTTATCTATCCGTTGGAGGTATGATATGGCAAAACAAGACATTTACCGTGCAGTCTTTGAAGCATGCATGACACGGTCTGATATGTATGCTTGCTATACGGGGCTGGTCCGTTGCATTATAGAAGAGATAGAGAACGATTGGGAGAGCATTCGGGAAATTCGCCTTGTAGAGCATGCTTATTCTTCGGTAAAAGAGAAAAAATTCCTGGACTAGTACAAAGACATAGGCAAGAAATTTCACGAAAACGGCTTTTCCTTTTCAAGAAGTATGAAAGAGGAGAATCCCGCATGAGAAAGAGAAACGTCGTTTTATCTCTGGTTGTCGCCACGTCCATTATTAGTGCCGGTGTATTCGTTGCTTCTTCCGTGCTTGAAAGCGCACAGGCGGAAGATCAGAATATTTCGGACATCGTACCTACCAACGAACCACCTTACCAGGTAAATATCGATGAAAACGCCACCCCTTCCCAGTTTGAAGCAGAAATGCGCAAAAGTCTTGTATATGAGCAAATACAAAAACCGAAGATTCCGGTTTCCGATCCGCGTCTCGATAAGATACAGGCGACGTTCTCCATAATTGAACAGCCGTTTGAAAAGCCCCTGGATAAGCCAAGAAAAGGTCGTCCGGACAAGATGGTGATTGATCCGTTCACCGGAGATGCCAAATACACGAATGGTATCGTTATTAATCGTGAAGGACGGGCTACGAAGATACCGGAGGACGCCTCGCCTTTTCGAGGGCAAATTCCAGCTGTGGTGCGGGTTATGGCCGCTGATATCGCAGAGATGACCAGGAAGCCATATACAACGCAATTGGCATATGACGTAATGAAGCAGACGACGGAGTTGCAGAAGTATATGGATATCCTCGACCTCACTGAAGTGACCGGTGTTTTAGTTGAGCTAAATACATACATTACCGACGGCAAATCTTCATTTAATAAAGCCGCTGCCCTTATTCAAGAAATAAATAAGCTGGTGAACTTCGACAAACTGGAAGAAAAGGAGTAAAGCAAGACGCTATGCCAGGATTTACGCATATAACGGCACGGACAAAAGCTTGCGTTGCTTTTTCTTTTTTGATAAGATAATTAGGCAGTGATGCTGCATAACATTGTGTATAAATTTGTCGCACTAGACGGGGAGGTAGCGGTGCCCTGTACCCGCAATCCGCTGTAGCGGGGTTGAATTCCTGTCTGAGGTGCGCTTCATGTGGGGTCAGGTCTGTGTAAGTGGTGTTGAGAGTCGGGTCCTGTGCAACGGGAACCCATGAACCTGGTCAGGTCCGGAAGGAAGCAGCCATAAGTGGACCATCCCGTGTGCCGCAGGGTGGCCTGGCTTGAGCTAACTGCACGGAGCCGCCTGGATGAACGTATCGACGGCAGGTGTGCGGCTCTATTTTTATAAAACTCCTGATGTGCTATACATCAGGAGTTTTATTTTGCGGAATAAAAAGGAAATTATAAAAATAGACAGAATATATCAATATGGCAAATATCTCCGGTAGTGGGGTGAAAAGAAAAATGCCCGACAATTTGTTTCAATTAGAAGTCAATATGGATCAAATGAGACGCTATTTACACAGTGTTCCTTTTGCTGCCGTTTTTTTAGATGGGGAAGGAAGGGTTATAGAAGCGAATTCCATTTTGCTACAGGCTACGGGACACACCTATACAGAGATAAAAGAAAAAACGTTTCACGACTTATTTGTTACAAAAGAACGGTTTGCATCCTGGCTTCACCATTGCAATGTTTTGCAAAGTAAATCCAATCGTATGCCGCGAGGTTTGTTAAAGTTGCGCTCTGGTAGTACATGTATGTGTGATTTGATAATTTACAGTGATAATAATCAAGCGTCCCTGCATTATCTTGTGCTGCCTACAATTCGAGATATTCCGGGTCAATCGCTTTCGTCTTGTTTTTATCCTCAAATCATTCAGAATATTAATTTGGGCATCGTTATATTGAACGAACATGCACATATCATCGAAATCAGTGATACGGCCTGCGCCATACTAGGTGTGGAGAAGCAGCATGTCATTAACCGGATGATTGAGGATGCGTTTCCCGGCATGAAAGAAGACCAGGGATTTATTTCTTCCGCAGTGCTGAGAGGAGTTACGATGTCTGATAAGCCGTATTCCTGGTTTAACGGGAACCAGCGGTTTGAATTGATTGTAGATTCGGATGTGCTGCGAGATACGGCAGGAAAAATCAAAGGTGGATACTACATATTTAAGGACGTGACAAATACACGTTCGTTGGTCGACAAGATTGAGCGCAGTGACAGGCTGGCGATGATTGGACAGATTGCGGCCGGGACCGCTCATGAAATCCGTAATCCGCTCACGTCCATTAACGGGTTTTTGCAGATGATGAATAAATCGCTGGCTGAAGCAGGTATGGACAAGGAAAAGAGTTATACGGACATTATGCTGATCGAAATTAAACGCATTAACGATTTGGTCAGTGAATTTTTATTGCTGAGCAAACAGAAAGAAATTCAGTATAAGCTTGTGGACGTGGAACAGGTATGCATGGAAATACTGCCGATCGTGGAAAATGAAGCGCTCCTGTATGGCGTAGAAGTAGTCGTGGAGAAAGAGAATCCGCTTCCGCTGATTATGGGAGACAGCGAACTGCTAAAGCAGGTCTTCTTAAATATTGCAAAGAACGGCATTGAGGCGATAGGAGGGAAAGGGACGCTGACAGTGCGATTCTTCCACATGGGAAGCCATGTAGAGATTACGATTCATGATACAGGACCCGGCATTCCTCCTTATTTGGCGGATAAAATTTTTGAGCCCTTTTTTACATCCAAGGAAAACGGTACGGGCTTGGGTCTTCCTGTATGTCAAAAGATTATTCATGATATGGGCGGAAGCATCCGTGTATCAAGCAAAGGCTACGGAACAATTTTTCATATTCTGCTCCCTTCCTGTTAACAATCCTCTTTCCCTTTTCCGCAAAGTAAAGAAAATGATATAATAAAAAATGCGTGAATTATATTATTCGCGGGCATTTTTTCATACATGCACCGCAAGAAAGATGGAGATACAAGATGGCTTATCGGGCACTGTATCGTATTTGGCGTCCGCAAACGTTTGCCGATATTGTAGGTCAAGAACATGTGACAAGAACGCTGCAGAACGCGCTTAAAGAGCAGAGGTTTTCGCATGCGTATTTGTTTAACGGGCCGCGGGGAACGGGAAAGACGAGCGCCGCAAAAGTGATGGCGAAAGCGGTCAACTGTGAGCGGGGGCCGGCGCCCGAGCCCTGCAATGAATGTGCTGCCTGCCGGGGTATTACGGAAGGTTCGGTTGTAGATGTAATGGAGATTGATGCTGCATCCAACCGTCGAATTGAAGAAATCCGTGATATTCGCGATAAAGTGAAATACGCTCCGACCGAAGTCCGTTATAAAGTATATATTGTGGATGAAGTACACATGCTGACACCGGAAGCGTTCAACGCATTGTTGAAGACGCTGGAAGAGCCGCCGGCGCATGTGATTTTTATTCTGGCGACAACCGATCCGCATAAGCTCCCGGCCACCATTATTTCGCGCTGCCAGCGTTTTGATTTTCGCCGTATTGGAAGTGCGCAACTTGTAGGCCGGATGAAGCAAGCGATTGCCGCCGAGAATATTACTATATCGGATCAGGCGCTTACGTTTATTGCACGCATGGCCGAAGGTGGAATGCGGGATGCATTAAGTCTTCTCGATCAGGCGCTTTCCTTTGGCGGGGAGAGAATTGAGCTTGAAGATGTGATGGCGATTACGGGTTCCGCTTCGCATGCGATACTTGCTGAGACAGCTCTTCATATTAAGGAAGGAGCGGCGTCGGATGCGCTTGACGTAGTGCGCAGGCTGGTGCAGAATGGCAAAAGTCCAGAACAATTTCTGGATGATTTACTTTTCTATTTCCGTGACTTACTTCTTTATAAGACGGCACCGCAGCTTGAAGAGATACAGGATCGCATTATGCTCGATGATAAGTTCCAGGAATTGGGCGATGTATTTGAACGTTCCCATCTATTTCTGATTATTGAGAAGCTGAATCAAGCCAAGCACGATATGAAGCGGGCGAGTCAGGCGAGGATTATGTTGGAGCTTATCCTTATCCAGCTTTGCCAGATTGGTGAACAGGCTGCTTCAATGGGCTCTCACTCTTCCGGTCTTTCATCCGGCTCAGCAGGGATGTCTTCGGAAGAAGTGGAACAATTAAAGCGACGTATTCAAATGCTGGAGAATCAGATTAAGCGGTTAGAGAACGGAAATGCAGGGGGACAGGAGCTGACGGTTGCAGCGGCACCGCGTAGGGAAACGCGGCGTTCAAGTATACAGCCCACTGTCAAAATTCCAACGGGGCGAATCCGGGAAGTGGCGGCCGCTTCGATCGAGCCGCAGCTTAAACGGCTGCGCGCCATCTGGCCGGATATTTTGCAGCAAGTGAAAGCACGTAGCGTGCGTCTGCATGCATGGCTTTTAGATGGGCGGCCAGTAGCGTTGTCTCAGGATGCTCTGGTCGTATGTTTTAAAAGTGTGATTCACTGTGAGACGACATCCCGCGAGTTAAACAAGCAGTTAATCGAAGAAGTAGTAAAAGGGTTTATTAATCGGTCTGTTGAATTGTTTACACTGATGGAAAACCAGTGGAAAGAGATTAGTGAATCTGTGGGAGCGCCTAATCAGGAACGAGAACAGGCGGCAGAGCAAACGGAATCGGAGTCTGAGCCGGTGGTTGATGAAGCTGTTAAACTTTTTGGTGAAGAGCTGGTAGACATAAAAGATTAGGAGGAACGAATATGTTCGGTGGCGGAAATATGCAAAACATGATGAAGCAGATGAAAAAGATGCAGCAGCAGATGCAAAAAGCACAGGAAGAGCTGAAAGAGAAAACGGTAGAAGGTACATCCGGTGGTGGCATGGTGACTGTCACGGCCAATGGCCACAAAGAGATTTTGAGCATTAAAATCAAGCCGGAAGCAGTTGATCCGGATGATGTAGAAATGCTGGAAGACCTGGTGCTGGCTGCAGTGACGGAAGCAATGAACAAAGCCGATGAGATGGTAGCAAAAAGTATGGGCAAATTTACGGGAGGCATGAACCTACCGGGATTATTCTAAGATATAGGGGAGAACTGTGTGTATTATCCCGAGCCAATAGCAAAACTGATTGACGGATTTATGAAATTGCCAGGCATTGGGCCGAAAACGGCAGCGCGTCTGGCTTTTTTTGTGTTAGGCATGAAGGAAGATGATGTTTTGGAAATCGCAAAGGCACTGGTCAACGCCAAGCGGAACCTCGTGTATTGTTCTGTGTGCCAGAATATTACCGATGTGGACCCGTGCCGAATCTGCGCGGATACATCGCGTGATAAATCGATGATTTGCGTTGTGCAGGAACCGAAAGATTTGATTGCGATGGAAAAGACGCGGGAATATAATGGATATTATCATGTACTGCATGGGGCGATTTCACCCATGGAGGGAATCGGACCGGAAGACATTCGCGTTCCTGAATTACTGCGCCGTTTAGAGGACGAGGAAGTGAAGGAACTAATCTTGGCTACGAATCCGAATATTGAGGGCGAGGCCACGGCGATGTATATTTCCCGACTTGTAAAACCGTTTGGTATCCGTGTAACTCGAATCGCGCACGGCCTTCCGGTTGGCGGCGATTTAGAATATGCGGATGAAGTGACGATTTCAAAAGCGCTGGAAGGTAGAAGAGAGCTATAAAAGTACCACTTCTTCTAAGGAAGAATAAGGCGGTAGATTCAACATCGTGGTCATTCTTTAAGAATGAGGGACCGATATGTGTTGGAACACCGCTTTTTCTTTTGGAGCTTGTTCTTTTTGATGGATAAAGTGAATATGTTTGTACAGATGGTGAGGTGAGTATGTGATTAGACAAGAGCGGTGGGAAAGGATAGCATTTTACTCCGCACTATTGCTGCTAATTGGATATGTAAGCAGCTTGGCGCTCGAGTTTTCATCCTTGCAGTGGATAGCCACAGAGCAGGGGAAATGGCGCGTTGAATCTTCAGAGGATGTGACATTGCTGGGATTTGTTTTTTTTATAGGTACCCTGTTTTTCAGTATTGTTCCCGCTTTTTTTTATATTCCCGCCCTGTTTAAAACGATACGAAACGAATTCCCTGGATGGGAAACCGGAGTTTCCGGAAGATATGCGATGTATTACTTTGCTCTATATCAAGTATCTTACGGTGCTATGCTTGTGTTTTATATGATTTTTCCGTATCCCTGGTTTTCTGAGCAATCTGTTTTAGGGTTTATTGAATCGTTTTTGCCACAGGTCATGATGCTTTTGTTTGCGCTGCTTCTTTTTGGAAGGCGTCTGCATGACATTGGATTTGTCCGTCCGGCCAAAGTAAAGCAATTATTTTTTACAGCTATCCTTTTCTATTTATTTTCTACATTTTTGTTGGATCTTATCGTGACTGTTCCGATTGCTGATTATTTCCGCTTTGAATTGGACTCCTGGAGAGAAGAGCAAATTTCCGGGGAAGTAATTCAAGCGAAAAACATAAGTTGGGTAGCTGGAATTGTTGAAGTGTTGCTAGTCGGCTTATTTGTTCCGATTGCTGAAGAAACGATGTTTCGCGGAGTGCTGCAAACCGCTCTGACCAGGCGTTTTGGTGCTGTGCTTGGCATACTTGGTTCAAGCTTTCTATTTGGCGCGATTCATGTAGACCCTGTTTTATTTCCGCCGTTGTTTGCAATGGGATTAATGCTTGGCTTTCTACGGCATTACTATCGGAGTATTTGGGCAGCGATTTTATTCCATGCATTAAACAATACAATTACCGTATTGATTTATTTTTTCCAATAAGAGCAATGTTCTTAGGTATATAGGTAAAAGCAGGCAGGGAAGGAGAGAGAAAGTGGATAGCGTGACAGTTGGCATTGTAGTTGTGGTGGCAGGTCTGGTTTTTGTATTGATGAACCAGGGGGCCTGGAACTGGGTAAAGTGGGCTGGATGGGCGGTAGGGAATCTGGTCATTGGCGGTATCATCCTTTTTCTCTTCAATCTTGTAGCGGAATCATTTGCTTTTGAAATTCCGATCAACCCGGTAACGGTTACGGTAGCTGGATTTTTGGGTTTTCCCGGACTCGCTGCTTTGGTAATCATTAAACAATTTATTTTATAAAGGTATTGACTCTTAGATAAGCATATGATAAATTAAATAAAGTCCGCTAATGACGGGCTTTAATTTTTTCGCAAACGAATTCGATTTTGTTATTGACTTATCGATTTGTATGTGATAAATTAATAAAGTCGCCGCTGAGATGTGGCGATATACAAAAAAGAAG
>NZ_BJXX01000199.1 GCF_007991215.1 Aneurinibacillus danicus | reverse complement strand
CATTGAAGTCATTATCTCGTCTCTTCTCTTCTCTTCTCTCTTTTTCTTCGTACCGCAAAAGCCAGCCGTCCTTCTCCCCATTTTCATGCCGGGGTTGCGGCTGAGATGCCATGGTGGTTTTCCGTATATTTTTGTCCGGTAAAAAAGTTATAAAAAGGGCAAAAAAGGAATTTGGTCCATTGTTCGCAAAAAGAAGGAGTTCTCTTTTCAGCTTCATCATTTCTTTGTATAATGGCTGTACTATTGAGCATGAGCAAAAAACAGGAAGAAGAAGCGGGGCTTATTGAGTAGAGAAGGGGAGGAATCTATCAATCATGCTACCGCTGAAGAAAATGGTTGTTTCTACCGTTGCCGCCGGAATGATGGTTAGCGCTCCATTAATGGCCGAAGCGTCCATGGGAGATCAGACGCTTCACTACGGAATGAAGAATAGTGACGTGCAGGAGTTGCAGAGCGCACTAAAGAACCGTGGACACTTCCATTTTCACACGGCGACCGGCTATTATGGCACGATAACGGTTGATGCCGTAAAATCGTTCCAGCGTGCGAAAGGCTTGGAAGTAGACGGTATTGCCGGGCCGCAAACATTCCAGGCGTTGAACGCTTCAGGCGATAATGTCAAGCCGGGCAAAGTGCTGACAATGGAAAGCACGGCGTACACCGCGAATTGTGCGGGATGTTCCGGCGTAACGTCCCAGGGCATTAACCTGAAAGAAAATCCGGACGCTAAAGTCATTTCCGTCGATCCGTCCGTCATTCCGCTTGGGTCCAAAGTATACGTAGAAGGCTACGGGATGGCGATTGCCGGTGATACGGGCGGCGCGATTAAAGGGAACAAAATTGACGTCTTTTTCTCTGACCGCAATCAGGCGTTGCAGTGGGGCCGCAAAGATGTAACAGTAAAGGTGTTTGAGTAGGACGTCCGAAATCGGAACAGTCGAAAGCCGGGCCGATATGACCAGGCCTTTTGGTGATATAGGAAAGCAGGGAAAAACTCGCGGGGTGTGTGCCGACCGTTGCTTTTTCTGTGAGGAGCGTGTGGCTCGAAGGCAGGGAAAGACCGGCAACGCCCGCGAGTTTTTCTTATGCGTTCAGCGGTTATAGAATAAACGCGGAAGACTGGAGGTAAGCGTTCTCCTCGCCATGTTTGTGCGTATGACCCAGTGCGTCAGCTGCCATCATTGCAGCATAGACTTTATCCGGAGTAATCTCCATGTCCATATTGTAGATGGTTTCGCCTTCTATGCAGGCTGCTTCCGCCGCATGCCGAATCCGTTCGGAGCTGGCACTCTCGAGTCCGATATCAGCGAGCGTCGTCGGTAGACCGACCAGGCGGCAGAATGTGATGACTTCTTCGATTTCTTTTATGCTTCGATTCTCCAGCACGAGCTGGGTAAGCGTTCCGAACGCAACTTTTTCTCCATGGCAGTACGGATGGGTTTCCTCAAGCACGGTCAATCCGTTATGGACAGCGTGGCAGGCGGCGAGGCCCGCACTTTCAAAACCGAGGCCGCTTAACAGCGTATTCGCTTCTACAATGTTATCCAGCGCTTCCGTTACTACCCTTCGTTCACAGGCGATTTTGGCTTTGTACCCGTCGCGCATTAAAATATCATAGCACAGCCGGGCAATGGCAAGAGCCGCCTGGGTCATCGTGCCGCCGGCGATATTTTTCGCCCGTGCCCTGGCACAGGCCGCCGCCTCAAAATAGGTGGAAAGCGCATCTCCCATCCCGGCTACTAATTGCCGAACCGGGGAGCGGGCAATGGTTTCCGTATCGAGCAGCACCAGATCGGGGTTTTTCGGCAGTACAAGATAGCGCTCGAATACTCCATCATCACTGTAAATGACGGAGAGTGCACTGCACGGCGCATCGGTGGAAGCGATGGTCGGTACGATAACAACCGGTACACCCAGCTCAAACCCTGCTGCCTTTGCGGTATCGATTGCCTTGCCGCCGCCGATACCGATAACGACGTCTGCGGCCTGGTCACGGCCAATGTCGCACATTCGCTTGATTTCGTTGTCCGAGCTCTCGCCCTGGAACGTTTCAATATGGTAGCTTACATGGTGATCAGTAAGACTCTGGATAACATTTTGCCTGACGGATTCAATGCCCCGTTGTCCACCGAGAATGAGCGCTTTCTTCCCGAGAGAAACAACGTAGTGGCCAATTTTACCTGTGACACCGGCTCCCTGCACATACTTACCTGGAGAAACAAAAATTTGCGGCATGAAATATCCTCCTTTTTAATAACGCTTACAACATAAGATAGTAAGCGTTTACATTATACATGGAGGATTTGAAAATGACTCTGTATGATTTTGAGGAAAAGTAGCACTTAAATGACCATCTAATCAGGGAAAACTGCTTCTTGCACTTGTAGCAATTTTTCTCTCATGATAGAGTTAAACAAACAAAGGATCGGAGGAAGGGGATGGAGCGAGAGTATCATTGCTGTGCAACGTGCCGTCATTTCCGGGTGGTTAAACGAACCGGAAGTAAAACGGAATATGTCTGCGGCAGACTTGGCTATGCGACAAAGCCGACCTATCGGTTCGATTGCTGGACGCCGAAGGAGATTGTCTTAGAGAGAATGCGGAACGAAAAATAAAAGGAAAGGAAGGACGCTATGGCTTCTTTAACACTTCGTGATATTGTGGATGTGGAAGTGCTTCAGGAAGTACAGGATCGATTTTCCGATGCGACCGGACTTGCTGTTATTATCGGTGACGAGCAGGGTCGTCCGATTACCGTACCCAGCAATTTTACTTCTTTCTGCACGTATATTCGTTCCTGTCCCGAGGGCCTTAGCCGCTGTATTCTTTCGGATGAGAAAGTGGGAATTATGGCAGCGCAAGAAGAACGGCCGGTGATTCACCGCTGCCACTCCGGATTGGTGGATTTAGCCGCCCCGATTATTCACGATGGTCGGTATCTCGGCGCCATATTGTGCGGGCAGGTACTGATAACCGAAAACGAAGCGGAACAGCTGGCAGCGATTCACCGCAGCGTAAGCGGGCTTCCGCTGGATCAGACAAAACTTGCTGAATCTCTACGACAAGTGGCGAGGCAGGACAAGAAAAAAGTGAGCGCTATTGCGGAGCTTCTTTTTCTAACCGCTAATTACATCATTAAAATGATTGCCGAGCAGGTGGCCCAGCAGGAACTTAATGAGAAGACGCAGAAGCTTGTAGAAGAGCTGCGCGTGCGCGCGGAACTTGAGAAAACCCTGCAGGATATTGAGCTGAAAATGCTGCAATCACAGATGAATCCCCATTTTTTATTTAATACGCTTAACACAATTTCTCGCCTCGCTTATTTGGAAGGGGCCGAGAAGACACAGGAAATCACGTACAGTCTCTCCCGTATTCTTCGCTATAACCTGCGCAAAATTGACAAGCTGGTTCCGCTTGAAGAGGAGCTGGAGTATATCCATCATTATCTGTTTATTCAAAAAACTCGCTATCGGGATCGCCTGCGTTTTGAGTGTGATATCGATCCGGAGCTTGAACGCATGCCGATTCCGCTGCTTACGCTGCAGCCGCTTATTGAAAACGCTATCGTACATGGATTTGAACCGGAAGGAAAGCCGATGACAATTCGGGTGCGGGGAGAATATGCAAAAGGCACCGTCCGGTTTACTGTAGAAGACAACGGACAGGGAATGCCGCCGGCAAGACTTAGGGATATGCTGTCAACCGTACACGGCCGCGACACAGGCCACACCACCGGTATCGGACTGTATAACATTCACCGTAGATTGCAGTACGAATTCGGACCCAATTACGGAATTACCGGGATGAAAAGTGAGCCGGGCAAAGGAGTCAGCATTACGATTACACTACCGGGAGGAAAGCTGTATGAATCTGCTGATTGTGGATGACGAACCGCTTGAGAGAGAAGTGCTAACCAGAATTATCACGGAAGGAGAATTTACGGGAGCACGCTGCTTTGAAGCGCACAATGGAGCGGTTGCGGTGGAGGTAGCCAGGCAGCATGTGATTGATTTGGCGATTCTCGACATGAAAATGCCGGTGATGGATGGGCTGACGGCGGCGAAACAAATTCGAGCGGAACGCCCGGACTGTCGAGTGATTTTCCTGACCGCATATGAAGAGGAGCGATACGCCGAACAGGAATTGCGCGAATTGGATGCTAAAGCTTATCTTTTGAAACCGGCGCACCCAAAAGAAGTGGCCCGGACGCTGCGTGAGTTTTTCCCTGCGCGGACTCATCCTCGTACGGAGTCTACGGAAGTTCATCCGATACGCAGAATTAAAGAATATATTAAACGGCATATCGCCGAAGAGATTACGTTAGAGAGCCTGGCTGAAGTCGTTCATCTGCATCCGCAGTACGTTAGTCGTCTGTTCAAACAAAAAGCCGGAATGACAGTAACGGATTATATTATTCAAGTGAGATTGGAAAAAGCGAGGCAGCTTCTAAGCGAGACGGATCTGTCAATGGCTCAGATTGGGGAACGATGCGGCCTGCTGGATCCGAATTATTTCTCGCGCTTGTTCCGTAAATATGAAGGCATGACACCGACGCAGTATCGCAAACGTCAAATGGCGTCGCCTAATCTGCTGCCCTATCAATTTCAGCAATCGCTTTTTTGATAGAAAAGTAAAGAGAGTGCTAATGATAGTCATTTGAATACAGATACAAAAAATAAATTGAAAATTATAATTATTGATGAGGGAAGGCGATAAAAGAAAGGGTGAAAGTATGCAGGCTTCGCAGCTTAAGAAACGTTCCGGGCGTTTTGAAGTGCTTGAGAAACAGCCGATTAACCAGGACGGATTTGTCGCGGAATGGCCCGAGATGGGATTTGTCGCCATGTCGAGCCCGAACGATCCGAGTCCATCCGTGAAAGTAGAGAATGGTAGAATTGTCGAATTAGACGGGAAGCCGCGGGAGAAGTTCGATATGCTGGACCGGTTTATCGCAGATTACACAATGGATGCGGAAAAGGCAGAGAGCGTCATGGCAATGGACGGGCTCGAAATTGCCCGTAAGCTCGTTGACATTCATGTCTCCCGCGCTGAGATTATCGACATTGCCCGGGGTATGACACCTGCAAAGGTAGTGGAAGTGCTCAATCACATGAACGTGGTGGAAATGATGATGGCACTGCAGAAGATGCGGGCGCGCAAAACGCCATCCAACCAGTGCCACGTTACCAATGTGCGGGACAACCCGGTGCTTATGGCTGCTGATGCGGCGGAAGCGGGATTGCGCGGTTTTGATGAGCAGGAGACGACGGTTGGAGTAGTTCGCTATGCACCGTTCAATGCCCTGGCTCTGCTTGTTGGCTCCCAAACCGCACGGGGCGGCATTCTGACGCAGGATGCGCTCGAAGAAGCAACCGAATTACGTCTTGCCATGCTCGGTTTAACCTCCTATGCGGAAACAATTTCGATTTACGGGACGGAATCGGTATTTATTGACGGAGATGATACGCCGTGGTCCAAGTCGTTTCTTGCGTCGGCGTATGCTTCCCGCGGCGCGAAAATGCGCTTTACTTCCGGTACAGGGTCCGAAGTGCAGATGGCAGGCGCGGAAGGCAAATCGATGCTGTATCTGGAAGTGCGCTGCGTCATGATGGCCAAAGGCGCGGGTGTGCAGGGACTGCAGAACGGCTCCATCAGCTGCATTGGTGTGCCAGCGGCCGTGCCGAGCGGGCTGCGCGCCGTGCTGGCGGAAAATCTCGCTACGACCATGTTTGATTTGGAAGTGGCTTCCGGAAATGACCAGACATTCTCGCATTCACCGATTCGCCGCAGCGCCAAGATGCTCTGTCAGATGCTTCCGGGCACCGATTTTATCTTTTCTGGATACAGTGCAGTTCCGAACAGCGACAATATGTTCGCCGGATCAAATATGGATACGGCGGATATGGATGATTATCTTGTTCTGCAGCGGGACATGATGGTGGACGGAGGATTGCGCCCGGTCGATGAGGACAGCGTGATAGAGATTCGTTATAAAGCGGCTAAAGCATTGCAGGCTGTATTTGATGAGCTGGGTTTTCCGGCGATTACGGATGAAGAGGTAGAGGCTGCCGCATACGCCAACAGCAGTGAGGACATGCCGCAGCGCAATGTTGTAGAAGATTTAAAAGCGGCGGAACGAATTTTGAACGAAGGCATTACCGGATTGGATGTAGCTCTTGCGCTTGAGAAGCGGGGATATCGGGAGGTCGCGGAGCGCGTGTTTACTATGCTCAAGCAGCGGGTGACCGGAGATTATCTGCATACGTCAGCTATTATTAATAAAGATAATATAGTGCTCAGCGCTGTTAATGATGAAAACGATTACAAAGGTCCGGGAACCGGCTATCGGCTAAGTCCGGAGAGATGGGAAGAGATTAAAAACATCCGTCAGGCTATTAGCCCGCAGGATTTTGATTAAGGAGGGAGTGCCATGTCATCCACAACCCTTACAGTCGAAATGAATTTGGCCGAGCGGGAGACAGCGAAAAAAGGAACAGATCCGCATGAAGTGGTTATAGCGGTAGGACCTGCATTCGGTGCCGCGATAAATCAGACGATTGTCCATGTAAACCATGCATACGTACTGCGTGAGATTCTTGCCGGAATTGAAGAGCAGGGTGTTAAGCCGCGGGTCATCCGCAGCCGCTCGGTTGCTGATCTGGCATTCATGGCACACCAAGCGGCCAGGCTTAGCGGGTCGGGAATCAGTATTGGCCTTCAGTCGAGGGGAACGGCGGTTATTCACCAGCGCGATCTGGACCCATTGAGCAATCTGGAATTGTTTCCGCAATCACCGCTCATTACTCTGGAGACATATCGGGCAATTGGGCGGAATGCCGCCATGTATGCGCTCGGTGAAAGTCCAAACCCGGTGCCGGTCGTCAATGACCAGATGGCCCGGCCGAAATATCAGGCGGTAGCCGCCATTCTCTATCTGAAGGAGTGTCAGTCGCTTGTACCGGATGCCAGGCCGGTAGAGCTGGATGTCCAATTCTCTGTAAAAGAGCAGGAGGTGGTGTAATGGAGACGCTTACCCGTGAACATTATCCGCTGGGGCTGAAGCGGCCGGATTTGCTGCGTACTCCGACCGGAAAATCGTACGAGGAATTGACGTTGGATGCGGCGCTTTCCGGGCAAATACAGGCCAGCGATTTGCGGATTAGTCCCGAGACCCTTCAGATGCATGCGCAAATTTGCGATAGCCTCGGAAAGAATCAGCAGGCAAGAAACTTTCGCAGAGCCGCCGAACTTATCGGCATTTCCGACGCACGCATTCTCGAAATCTATAATGCGCTGCGTCCCCGGCGTTCTACAAAAGAAGAGCTGCTGTCCATCGCCGAAGAACTGGAGTCACAGTATGAAGCACACGAGAATGCCGCCCTCATCCGCGAAGCGGCCGACGTATACGAGCAGCGGAACCTGCTGCGCAGGGACGGGGAGTAGCCAAAGTGCCTGAGCTGATTGCCGGAGTCGATATCGGAAACTCCTCGACCGAGGTGGCGTTGGCACGGGTGGACGGCGGAAGGGCTGAGTTTCTTGCGCAGCATCTGACGAAGACGACCGGCGTAAAAGGAACGGTGGACAACGTTTCCGGCATCCGCCTGGCGTTGAAGAAGGCGGTAGAAAAAGCGGGCGTCTCCCTTGAAAATATCTCCAGAATTCGCGTAAATGATGCGGTTCCGGTCATCGGTGACCTTGCGATGGATGTCATCAGCGAGACGCTGATTACCGAATCGTCGATGA
The DNA here is from genome assembly GCF_007991215.1 of Aneurinibacillus danicus. GTDB lineage: Bacteria > Bacillota > Bacilli > Aneurinibacillales > Aneurinibacillaceae > Aneurinibacillus > Aneurinibacillus danicus. Next base: position 6,029 of record NZ_BJXX01000199.1, on the reverse strand, counting down.
TTGGACATAATCCTGATACCCCTGGTGGTGCAGGGCTTGCTATCGGCATCACTATTTCGCTTGGTATGCTGGCGTCCGACACGGAAGCGGGGCAGGCATACATCGTGGTGATTCCGCAGGAAGCCGATTATGAGTGGGCTGCCTATAAGATGAACCAGGCATGTGAACGGGGAATCGAGATTGTGGGGGCAATAGCACAAAAAGATGACGGGGTTCTTATTTACAACCGGCTTCGTCACAAAATTCCGATTGTCGATGAAGTAGCTTCCATTGAAAAAGTACCGCTCGGCAAGCAGGCGGCGGTGGAGGTTGCACTTCCCGGATATGTCATCCGTACGCTTAGCAATCCATACGGGCTTTCCACCGTATTCGGGCTGACACCGGAAGAGACCAGACAAATTGCACCCATCGCACGGGCATTGGTCGGCAACCGTTCCGCTGTCGTCATTCGCACACCGCAGGGAGAAATAGTCGAGCGGCGCATCGAAGCGGGCCGTTTAACACTCTACGGCCGGAAAAATAACGTAAGCGTTGCGGTCAATGACGGAGCGGAAGCCATTATGCAGAGCGTTGAAAAAACGGGCGGGCTGCTCGATGTACAGGGAGAGATGGGTACCAATGTCGGCGGTATGCTGAACGGTTTACGTCAGCACTTATCCGACAGTGCCGGACAGCCTTTTTCAGACATTACCATTGGAGATTTGCTGGCGACCGATGCGTCTCTTCCCGTTTCGATCGGCGGAGCGATGGCCGGTGAGCTGTCCGTGGAGAGCGGGGTAGCGATGGCATCCATGGTGAGAACGGAGCGGATGCCTGTGGAGAAAGTGGCACAGGCGCTTGAAGAAGAGCTTGGCATTTCGGTGGAAGTCGGAGGGATAGAGGCGGAAATGGCTATCCGCGGAGCGTTAACAACCCCGGGTACAGAAGCACCGCTTGTTATCCTTGATATGGGAGGCGGTTCCACCGATGCCGCCGCGGTGAATGAGCGGGGCGAGATAAGCTCGGTACATCTGGCCGGGGCGGGCGATATGGTCACCATGCTCATCGACGCGGAGCTGGCGCTCGGAGACCGAGAGCTGGCCGAGAGAGTTAAGAAACATCCGCTAGGCAAAGTCGTAAGCCTGTTTCATATGCAGCTTGAAGACGGGACCATGCTGTTCTCCGGCTCTCCGTTTCCACCGGACGTTTACGGTCGGGTGGTTATCCGGGAAGAAGGCGGATTGACGCCGCTTCCCGCCAATCTGTCCATGGAGAAGGTACGGGAGATTCGGCGAAGCGCCAAACGGCGTGTATTCGTTACGAATGCGCTGCGGGCGCTCAAGCAAATTGTGCCCACACAAAACATCCGGCACCTCTCATTCGTCGTCATGGTCGGCGGGTCCGCGCTTGATTTTGAGATTCCGCAGATGGTTACGGAAGAACTGGGCAAATATGGGATCGTGGCCGGATTTGCTAATGTACGAGGAACGGAAGGTCCCCGCAATGCGGTAGCAACCGGGCTGGTATTAACGGCCGCTCGGGAGGTGACCCTGTGAAACGCCGTGTCTATATTCCTATATTCTATGAGAAAGGCGTCGAGAGCAAAACTCTGCGTGATGTCTGTGCAGGTCTTGAGGAAGAAGGGGTTCCGTTCTCCTGTGCGGAAGACGTAAGCTCGTGCGCTGAGGAATTGGGCAGGCGTGCCGCTTCTCTTTCGCCGCTTGAAATCGGTGTTGGCATAAGTGTCGATGGCACATGTACCGTCTGTCATGAAAAACTTCCGCAAGGTTCCCCGTATTTAGTAGAGAAAGCCGAAAACGGAAGAGTCCTCGGACAGAATGCGGCCCGTCTCGCGAAAGGATTGCACTTACTTCATATAAAGAAAGGATGAGAGGCGAATGAGCGTGCTCACTCTGGATATGGCAAAGGAAATGATAGAGCAAGCGGAACATGAAGCGCTTCAGGTGGGTGTCCCGATGGTGATCTCTGTAGTTGATGAAGGAGGGAATTTCGTCGCCTGCCACCGGATGGATGATGCGCTGCTGGTTAGCGTCGACATTGCCCAGAATAAAGCGTGGACATCGGTGGCGCTTAAGATGCCGACAGCAAACCTGGCGGAAGCCGGTGCACCGGGTGCTGAGCTGTATGGCATCAATACGACGAACAGCGGGCGCATCGTGTTGTTTGGCGGCGGCATTCCGCTGCGCGCAGAAGGTAGGATCGTAGGCGCGGTCGGTGTAAGCGGGGGGTCGGTGCAGCAGGATATTCAGGTGGCGGAAGCGGCGGTCAAAGCGTTTGAAAGGATGGTGGCTAAAGTATAGGCAACTGAATGTATAGGTATCCCTTTTATATTCATATATCTTTTATTTCAAAATTAAAAGGAGGACAAACATTATGATTAGTGCACAACCGGGACAAGAACAAGCCAAGGTGAATTTTAAACCGCAATACGACAACTACATCGGCGGAAGATGGACCGCTCCGGTCAAAGGCGAGTACTTCGATAACATCTCTCCGGTTAACGGCAAAACATTCTGCAGGGTTGCGCGGTCTTCAGCGGAAGATATCGAACTGGCACTCGATGCGGCGCACGCTGCCAAAGATGCGTGGGGCCGTACGCCGGCCGCAGAGCGCGCCCGCACTCTGAACAAAATCGCCGACCGGATGGAAGAGAATTTGGAAATGCTGGCGGTTGCCGAGACGTGGGACAACGGTAAACCGATACGCGAAACGATGGCAGCTGACATTCCGCTCGCCATTGACCATTTCCGTTATTTTGCCGGCATTCTGCGCGCCGAAGAAGGAACCATCAGCGAGATTGACGAGAATACGGTAGCCTATCATTTCTATGAGCCGCTTGGCGTTGTAGGCCAAATCATTCCGTGGAACTTCCCGATTTTGATGGCATGCTGGAAGCTGGCCCCGGCGCTGGCGGCAGGCAACTGCGTCGTGCTGAAGCCGGCCGAGCAGACTCCGGCCTCCATCATGGTGCTCATAGAACTTATTGAAGATCTGCTTCCGCCGGGTGTGCTTAATGTAGTGAACGGATTCGGGGTCGAGGCGGGCAAGCCGCTTGCATCCAACCCGCGTATCGCAAAAATTGCGTTCACCGGCGAAACAACAACAGGCCGCCTGATTATGCAGTACGCTTCACAAAATATCATTCCGGTCACATTGGAATTGGGCGGTAAATCACCGAATATTTTCTTCCCGGATGTGGCGGCAAAAGACGATGCGTTCTTCGATAAAGCGATTGAAGGTTTCGTGATGTTTGCGCTTAACCAGGGAGAAGTGTGTACCTGCCCGTCCCGTGCCCTCATTCATGAATCTATCTATGACGAGTTTATGGAGCGGGCGCTCGAGCGCGTCAGAAGCATTAAGCAGGGCAATCCGCTTGACACCGAGACGATGATCGGAGCACAGGCATCTATGGAACAAATGGAAAAGATTATGTCCTATATCGATATCGGTTTGCAGGAAGGCGCAGAGTGCTTAATCGGCGGCGAACGCAACTACCTGGAAGGGGATTTGAAGGAAGGCTATTATATTAAGCCAACCGTTTTCAAAGGCAATAACAAAATGCGCATCTTCCAGGAAGAGATATTCGGTCCTGTCGTATCTGTTACTACATTTGCGGATGAGACGGAAGCGCTGCACATAGCGAATGATACGCTGTACGGTCTGGGTGCAGGTGTATGGACACGCGATATGAATACGGCGTACCGCATGGGACGGAAAATTCAGGCGGGCCGCGTGTGGATTAACAACTACCATTCATATCCGGCTCATGCCGCATTCGGCGGATACAAACAGTCCGGCATCGGTCGGGAAACGCATAAAATGATGCTCAATCACTATCAGCAAACAAAGAACCTTCTGATTAGCTATGCACCGGAAGCGCAGGGCTTCTTCTAATCGTTGCGTCAGCGGGGGGTGAGGGTATGGACGAAGTCAAACGGGTGCTGGCAACGGATAAGGCGCTTGCTTTGATCGAGAAACTGAAGGATAGATACGGTCCGCTGATGTTTCATCAGTCCGGCGGCTGCTGTGACGGCAGCTCTCCAATGTGTTATCCGCGGGATGAGTTCATGGTAGGAGATCAGGACATTCTGCTGGGAAAAATCGGGGACAGTCCGTTCTACATCAGCAAGCCGCAATACGAGTACTGGAAACATACGCAATTGATTATTGATGTGGTGAACGGAAGAGGGGGCATGTTCTCGCTTGAAGGACCTGAAGGGGTACGGTTTTTGACTCGTTCGCGGGTATTTACGGACGAGGAACGGGACATGCTGAATAGTAAGTAGGCAGAACGAGCAACCGTAAAGCCTGCGCTATGGGAGGATTGGATCGAAAGAAGCGGAGCGGGGAAAAATCCCCCTCCGCTTCTTGATTTACTCTTTATCCTTATCTTCTTGATTGGCGACCTCGGTTAGCTTCTGCAACAGGATATGCTGCGGCATATGCATAATTTGTTCGATTGGCACGTTGAGTTTTTCGGACAGTATTTTTGCCGTCTCTAAAGAGATCGGGTTCGGTCTCATTAGTAGGGAGTCCACCTTTCTTTTGTTTTTTCCATTATAACAGAAGGAGCGAAGAGTGAAAAAAGGAACGACGTTGCCGCCGTTCCGGATTCTGTCTTACAGTTTGGCAAGGGTTTCATGCAGCTCTTTAATAATTACGGCTTGATAGCCTGTATCTTCGCCGTATTCCTGCAGCATCTTTGCGCGTGCTTCTTTAATCTTTTCCTCGTAATCGGGTGCATTGCGGTCCGGATTTTTCTCCTTGAATGCAGTCATGATCGCCTGCACGTGTACCGGACGCGGACCCCATTTGCCGAGTACATTGCCGTCCGCATCTGTGAAAATGACCACGGGAATTGCGCGGCCGCCCATTGTCAGAAATTGATCCATGACATCAAGGTTGTCTTCCATAATGAGCACTTCTGTCGTGATGCCGGCTTCATTCATAGCACGGAATACGACCGGCACATTGCGTACGACGTCCCCGCACCAATCCGACGCAAGAATCAGGCAGCGCAAATCGTTACGGTTTGCAAGGGATTGAAAAAATGTCTGCTCCCCTTCCGGCCAGGAGAAACGGTTGTACCAATCGTGAAACGCTTCTTTATTTTTGGTCATGCCTTCCATGAACTGTTCCGGTGTTTTGCCGGTACCAAATTTATCTTTTAGATTGACGCTCATCTGCAGGCCTCCTTGTCTCTATCATTTTCAGTATGTGTTGTGTTTCGGCGCAAATCGTAAAATTCCTGCATAGGAATGTGCCCGGAAGATGTTGGATTACAGATATGGAACTGTTTCTTATCCTGTGTATAGCATGGTATATAATTCTGAAGGAACGGATGAGGAGCTTGCGTTCTTCATCCATTATTTTTTTGTTAATAATGGTAAGATGAAGATATATACTATATACAATGGAGGTTCACAGATGGCAGACAAGCAATACTTGCAGGAATTAAAAGAGTATTTCTCCGATGTGCCGTTCTGGAAGCATACCGGCTGCGTTATCGAGAGTGTTGAAGCGGGCACGTCGTTGCTTTCGCTTACCGTAGCGCCCGAGCATATGAACGGAAACATGACGCTGCACGGTGGTGTATATGCCACATTACTGGACAATGCGATGGGGCTTGCGGCGCGCTCTGAAGGAGACATGAAGCAGGCGACCACCAATATGAATATCCATTATCTTGCCGCTGTGGGTGAAGGTAAAGTCTATGCGCGCGGCCGCATTGTACACCGTACCAAACGTACGATTACGACAGAAGCGCGCGTCGAGACGGAAGACGGAACGCTGCTGGCGGTGGCGACAGGAAGCTTCCGTGTATTGAAGTAGTAAAGCTTTCAAATATAGAGAAAAGGAAGAAAAAGAAATGTGGAACACCATTGCATTTTATGCAGGCACTGTACTATTTGCTGTTTTGCTAATTTTCATTGTAGGCCTTGTGTTTGGCTTACGGATGCCGCTGATGGGTAAATGGCGGAAAAATAGAAAACAACCATGACTTTTCAGCCGCAACCCCGACATGAAAA
>NZ_BJXX01000198.1 GCF_007991215.1 Aneurinibacillus danicus | reverse complement strand
GACGACTTTTATATTTTATCAAACTCAGGCGTTTTTCACAATACCTTTTTTTGATTTTTATTTTTCCAATTTCTTCGTCGTTTTTAATGGCGACAAGAGATACTATATCATCCCTCGGGTATAGAGGCAAGTGTTTTTTATGTATTTCAGTCTGAATTTCTTCTCTAACAAAAAAATTCTTCCACGATTTCACTTGGTCTGACAACATACAATGGACCACGTTTCGCGAAACGAAAGCCCGACGTCTGTGTGCGTCGGGCTTTTTGCCGCCTCTTGAATTTCTTTTACTCAATAAACGATTCTTTCGTCTGTAAATACCGGTATACCGCTACTGCCGTTTCCGCCTTGGTCACCTGACGACCAGGCTCGAACTGATTGTTGGCATTCGGTTCCATAATACGCAAAAGAGTGACTAGCGCTGCTTCCCCTTTCTTTTGAATAGTCGTGCTGTCCTGAAACTTTGCTTCAAAAACTCCTTCTTTCGCTGCCAGCTTTCCGTATCCTAATCCCCGAACAATCAGTTCCGCCAAAAACTCACGAGTAGCCGGTTCATTAGGACGTAGTTGCTTTTCCTCCCGCGGCAACAAACGCGTCTGAATTGCCCAATCAGCCGCCTGTCTAAGCTCGCTATTCTCCTCTACATCGGTAAAAAATGGCTCCTGCTGCGGCCCGTAATGCTCATACGGCTGACGCGCTGCCACGTAAAACACCTTCAGCGCCTCGCCGCGCGTCATTTTCTGATCGGGATTTACTTTTCCGTCTTTTGCTTCCAGCAAATTAGCATCCACCATTTCCTGTAATTCCCTCTCAAAAGGATGACCCGCAATATCAGTAACCGGTTGACCCGCATTGTTCACCGGCATCTGGCCATACGCTTTCCATTCACCCGTCCTGGCGTCCAGGTAACTTGCATTGTAATCGTAAAAATTCCCTTTCGTCTTAGCGGTAATGATATAGACAGGTTTTGCTTTGCGCACTTGATTTGCTCCTGCAGGTCCGAATGGCGGAAAAAGACTGTAGCGCAGCTCTGCCTGCAGCACCGCCATCGTCTTCTTTTTCGCTTCCTCCGGCTTGATTACATCGGTTGTAGCGGGCAGCGTTTGCTTCGACCAGGTCATATTATAATCTATAATATCTCCTGTATCCGCATCTACCGTCACCGTTGCCCCTTCCCCGACGACGCGGATGCCGTTCTCCTTGCGGACAAACGATACGTTATAATTCATCACTTTATTTAAATCACCGTCGAAATAGTTTGGGACTGCTTCCATCATATAAAGCGTATCCAGCCTTCCGGGCAGCACTTTTCTAACGAACGCTTCTGCCGTTTTTTCCGCCTGCTGCTTGTTGATATTTACTTTTATTTTATCCGGGTTCCCCATCTTGGCATCATAAGGCATACCATACTGAACATAACTAACCAATTCTCCGGTTTGAGCATCCAGCGAAGCGCGTACGTTCTTTCTGTCCCCTTGATTCTCAATCATAAATATCTCCCACAGCTTACGCTTGGCAGGGTAGCTTTCTTCCCTGTATCCTTTTTGCTGTACCTGCATCGAATCTTTCAGGATGCCAAGTTCTTTTAGCTTGGCCATCGCTCCCGCTTCATCCAAATTCCTATCTGAAGGCGGTGTCGTTTTAACGGCAGACAGCGCTTGATTTAACCCCGGAAGCGTGCCTATCTCCTTGCCATCCTGGGCTGAGATTTGCTTGCCCGTTCTGGCATCGATGAAAAGGCGCGGCACGACGCTATACATATCGGAAGACGCTTTTAGCTTCGGAGCGTATGCCAGCTCAATTTTACCGCCGGGGCGTGACATGTTCGGCAGATAGGCAAGCTCCATTTCAAGTTCCTGCTCAACGAGGCGAAGAATCTCGTCTCTGTTTTTCACACCGGCATCGCTTTCAAACTCGATGTTGTTCCACGTAAACTCTACGCTGCGCAGCTTGCCCTTTTTATCGTATGAGATACGAAGCCCTTGCTCGGATACGGGGATGCCATTGTCGTGCCGTTCAAAATATAGTGAATTTTCCATGTATGGCGTGCCGCCGCGCTTAAAACTTTCCAGCGATTCTTCACTTAGTTTCATTTGAGAAGCATAGCCGGCGTAATATTTATTAATAAGGGCATTCGCTTCTTTCACCAGCTTATCCGTGTTCAACTTTCCGGGCAGTATGCTATTTCGCTCCGTTTCCTTCGACCATTGATACGCATTTAAAATTGTCCCGTCCTGAGCATCGACAGAGACGCTAACCTGTCCAAAATCATCTTCCGGGCGCTCCAGTCCCCATGATAGTCTCCAGAATGTACGGCCTATAAATTTGTTATCTTCCAGTTCCACCTGGTTGTTAACGTATCCTTCCGGAATGGCCATAAATTCTTTGGCGATGCGAATTGCTTCTTCCCTGCTGATTTTTGTTGTTTTAACCGATTGAACAGTAGATTGAGAAGGCGCTTTCACTTCATCTGCCAGCACGTTATATGGAAGAATTCCGCCTGCTGAGATGGCCACAGCCAGCATAGAGCCCATCCATCTTTTTTTGGTTTTATTGGTCACTGCCTCTTCCTCCCTTGGCTTGTCTGCTTTCACTATCATTGACGAAACAGCAGAAAAAATAGTTCCAGTATTTTCATCTTCTAATAAAAAAAAACTCGCGGGCGTTGCCGCTCGTCCTTTTTCCACACAGGAGACAAGCGGCCGCTTTGCGGCCCTTCGGTCGGACCGGCAAAACATCCGGGTACCTCGAGGAGGGAGACTATTGCCGGTCTTTTTCTCCCTTCGGGCCACACACTCCACACGGAAAAAACAACGGCCAGCACACGCCTCGCGAGTTTTTTCCCGCTTACGAATGGAGGGAAAATACATTTCACTTTATCACTGTAAAGCGAAATATACTTTCCTATACATTAAAAAAACTTGCCTCTATACATGTATAGAGGCAAGGGAAAAGTTTAGACCCGCTCTTTCTTCAGCAGCAAAATCATCATCCAACTCATAAAGACAATCATCAACCACCAGAAAAATAGCATAAAAAACTCGGGTAAACTGTATTTGCTCGCTGTATCTACAGCATCTGTCTGTTCGTTCGGCGCAGGAGCGCCTGCTTCCAAGTGCTGCTCTTTCGTTAGTACGGATGGGTATTCCCGCGTCAGTCCCGAGGTCGTTTCAACGATAAGCCCGTTCTGCGGAACAATCCGAACTTTGAACATATCATCTTTCGGAATGGAGGCATATACCGTCTCACTGGCATAATAGCTGCCTTCTCCTTCGGATATTTTAGCGCCGGCTTTGAGAACGGGCACTGTTTTGTAATGTGAAAATCCGTAATCGAGCAGCTTAATGGCATCTTTATAAATTTGATTGCTGCTAGTTGCCTTGAGCAGCACCACGATGAGTTCAGTGCCGTTTCGTTCAGCCGATGTTACCAGAGTAAATCCAGATTGGCTAGTAAAGCCGTTTTTGATGCCGTTGGCACCCTGATAAGACACCAACATTTTATTATGGTTAACAAGCTCACTTTTCCATTCTTTCCCCTCCCACGGTTTTATCCGGGTACGAACAATTTCACGAAACTTTTCATTTTTCATGGCATATGCCGCGATTTTAGCCATATCGGCAGCAGTCGTTACATGTTCTTTTTCATACAAACCGCTCGGATTGGTAAAATTCGTATGATTGGCTCCAACCGATTGAGCGAACCGGTTCATCCGCTGGCTGAATGCGGTTACACTGCCGTCGATATGTTCTGCGATAGCTACGGCAGCGTCATTGCCCGAATTCATTAGAAGCCCGTATACTAAATCTTCCAATGGTTTCTGCTCACCTTCCGCCAGAAATATGCGCGTACCGTCCGTCTGACGGGCGTTGCGCGATACGACCACTTGATCGTCAGCCCTGCCTGATTCAAGTGCAATAATGCCTGTAGCAATCTTGGTAATGCTGGCGGGAGCCATTTCCTTCTCCTCATTCTTCTTATACAGCACATCCCCGGAGCGGGCATCGATTAGAATTGCAGCCTCGCTGTTTACGGACAACCGCTCGGCTTCTTTTTGCAAGGCCGAAGAATGCTCCGGCGCGACTACAGAAACGGCCAAGCCCCGCTCTGCCGGAAAACAAAGCTGTAGAATAAAAAAAAGCGTGAGTACAATTTTTATTGTATGTAAAAAAGAGCGTTTCATCGTTTTCATAAAAATAGTATAAATGCTGAGAAAAAACTGAGAAAGAGGAAAAAGTTATAATTTTGTCGACCTTTTCATGAGAAAAACTCGCGGACATTGCCGCTCGTCCTTTTTCTGTGAAAATC
>NZ_BJXX01000197.1 GCF_007991215.1 Aneurinibacillus danicus | reverse complement strand
CTCTTCTCTCTTTATCCTTCGTACCATAAAAGTCAGCTGGCCTTCCCATCATTTTTATGTCCGGGTTACGGCTGAGATGCCATAGAGCACAAGTTTTATCCGTTCAGTACAGTACCGCCATTTACGTGAATTGCCTGGCCGCTAATGTAGGAAGAGTCATCGGAAGCAAGAAATACATAGCTTGGCGCTAATTCTTCCGGCTGACCCGGACGCTGCATCGGCGTGTCTTTACCGAACTGCTCCACTTTATCCGGCGTGAATGTGGACGGAATCAGCGGCGTCCAAATCGGTCCCGGAGCTACGGCGTTTACGCGAATTCCCCGTTTGACAAGTGACATAGACAGGGAACGGGTAAACGATACGATCGCCCCTTTGCTCGATGAATAATCGATGAGAAGCGGGTGGCCTTTGTAAGCGGTAATGGATGCCGTATTAATGATGGCACTGCCCGGCTTCAAGTATTTGAGCGCCTCTTTCGTCAGATAAAACATCGAAAAAATATTTGTTTGGAATGTACGGTGCAACTGCTCGGACGTAATGTCTTCGAAGTTCTCCTGTACATGCTGCTCCCCTGCATTGTTTACAAGAATATCAAGGCGGCCGAATTCTCCAATTACTTTTTGGACTGCGCTCTGGCAGAACGCCTCGTCGCCGATATCGCCCGCGATTGTCAGACAACGGCGGCCTTCCTGTTCTATCTGCCGCTTTGTCTCTTCAGCATCACTGTCCGCTTCTAGATACATGATGCAGACATCCGCCCCTTCTTTCGCATATGCAATTGCGACCGCACGGCCGATACCGCTGTCACCGCCGGTAATCAAAGCGACTTTATCCTTTAACTTGCCGCATCCTTTGTACTGATAATCCTCCGCGTTTGGCTGCGGGGCCATCTGCGATTCGATGTCCGGCTGAAGATACCCGTGTTGCGGAGCCATAGAAGTCAGTTTGTCTTTTCCGTTTTGCTGTGCCATAATCAGCCATCCTTTCTCGCCTGTTTGATTGTAAAAATAACCACATTATATGTTGTTCCCCGCCTCTACCTGTTTGAACCAAAAAAAGCGAAACCGTTTGGCTTCGCTTTTTTTGGTTCAATTATTTTAGCATTGCAGCGTAAACCTGCTCATCCAGTGCTTTCGCTTTCTCCAGGTCGTATGTTTTTTCGAATTTCGGTTCCTGAACGATTTTTGCGCCCCAGAACATGCTCTCGTGAACGGCAGTAATCTCGACTTCGATATTGGCGAGCGGCATCGCTACACCTTCCATTTTTTCTGTCAGCACCGTACTGTTGCCAACGATGGAGTAAACGGTTTCCAGCCCAATAACGCACAGCGTTACGCGCGGATTGGATTTTACGTTCGCCACAATTCTAGACGAGGCGCTGACAGAGAAGCGGATTTTGCTCTCGGACGGAGCTTTCACCCAGGAAATCGCATTAACCGTAGGCGTTTGTGTCTCTGCATCCACCGTGCTAAGCAATATCAATGTTTCCTCATTTAGTAGCGCTACTTGCTGTTCTGTCAGTGTAGTGGGAATTTCTGTTTTTTTTGCCATAAAAGCCTCTCCTTCACTTTATTTTTGCTTCTTAAAAACTTCCTCTTCGTCTTCAAAAGCAATATTTCCTGCTTATAAAGCATACATATAAAGAAAAAACCTCACGCTCTATTCAAAAGCGAGGCTAATTTCGATATCATTGGAAAAGTCGCCGCTTTTCCCCCCGGTCTTCTTTACCAGATAGGTAGGACCGACTATCATTTCTTTATCCATTGCTTTACACATATCATACACAGTCAGTCCAGCTACCGTCGCCGCAGTCAGCGCTTCCATCTCCACACCGGTCATGCCTTTCGTTTTGACGGTGACATCGATATACAATGTATCCTTCTCATTGTCCGAAAACCGAATGTCGACACCGGTCAGCGCGAGCGGGTGACACATCGGAATCATATCGGACGTTTTCTTGGCCGCCATAATACCAGCCACCTGTGCCACCGCCAGTACATCCCCCTTGCCGACGCGCCCTGCTTTAATCCGGTTAAGCGTCTCCGGTTTCATGACGACCCGACTTTTAACGACGGCCGTTCTCTCCGTTACTTGTTTCTCCGTAATGTCTACCATACGGGCCCGCTGCTGCTCGTTAAAATGGGTGAGTGATTCGCTCATCGTCTTATCCTCCTATTTGCGACATACGACGGACGGTCGGCGTATGAGACTGCGCTTCGTTCGCCAACGCCCGTGCCATCTCATGATTCTCCGGTTTTGCATCAATTGCGCGCAGGAACAGTCGCTGGATGGCATGCTCGTCTCCAATCAGCGGCCGTACATTCCACTCATCGTCCCAGTATAAGCATGGCTTAATATTACCGTCCGCAGTCAGGCGCAGGCGGTTGCAATTATCGCAGAAATGATCGCTAACCGGGTGAATCAAGCCGAAGGTACCTGCGGCACCCGGAATGCGGTAATTATCTGCCGGTCCGTTGCCGTAAATATCACCCGCCGGCTCGTATGTATATCCCATCTGCTTAACCCGTTCAAATACGGTATCCAGCGAAATATATTTCGCGCGCCAGCCCTCGTCATTATGCCCAATCGGCATATATTCAATAAAACGAATCTGCAGCGGCTTTTCCAGCGACATACGAATGAAATCCTCGATTTCATCATCGTTCTGTCCCTGCATTAGCACGACATTTAGTTTAACCGGATGAAAACCGGCACGCACTGCCGCCTCCAGACCGTCCAGCACGCGCTTAAGACTTCCCCCTCGTGTAATATAGGCAAACCGCTCAGGTTTTAAAGAATCCAAACTGATGTTCACACGGGTAACGCCCGCTTCTTTCAGAGCTTCCGCTTTTTGGGCAAGAAAGATTGCATTCGTTGTCAGCGCGATATCTTCAATCCCGGGAATAGTAGAAAGCATGGCAATTAATTTTTCGACTTCTTTGCGGACCAGCGGCTCTCCTCCGGTAAGACGCAGCTTGCGTACTCCTATCTTGGCGACGGCCGAGACAACCTCCGCAATTTCCTCGTAACGCAAAATTTTCTCGCTCGGTTCAAATTCCATTCCTTCCGCCGGCATGCAATAAACACAGCGCAGGTTGCAGCGGTCGGTTACCGAAATTCGCAAATAATCGTGGACGCGGCCAAATTTATCAACCAATTTATCCATAGAGCACGCATCTCCTTTAGTCATTTTTCCGAGTCCTATAAGTATACTACACTATTATTCCTGTTGAGAATGTGGAAAAAAGTAAAAAGCACATCCCTATAAACTTTCCAAGACGCGCTTCTTAACATGCTATAGGTTTCTTTTCCCAAACATGCTACAATAAATACGTTCTAAACGTTTTTTTATGGTATCAGATTTAAAGAATGGGAGCATCTTATATGGATACACGCTATTCAAGACAACTGCTATTTGCCCCAATCGGAAAAACAGGCCAGGAAAAGCTGGCTGCAAGCCGTGTTGTTATCGTGGGTGCAGGCGCGCTCGGGGCCGTGCTGGCCAACCATATGGTACGTGCTGGAGTCGGATACGTCCGGATTATCGATCGCGATTTCGTAGAGCCAAGCAACCTCCAGCGTCAGATGCTATACGACGAAGATGATGCGGCGGCTCATCTCCCTAAAGCGATAGCTGCGGCGGAAAAACTGCGGCGGATTAATAGCGGTGTTACCATAGATCCGGTCATTGCCGATATAATAGCGGCCAACGCTGAAACACTACTTGGCGATTGTGATTTAATTCTGGACGGTACAGACAATTTTGCAATCCGGTTTCTAATTAACGACGTCGCCGTCAAACACGGCATTCCATGGATATACGGTGGTGCAGTTAGCGCCAAAGGCATGTTTGCCGCTATCCGGCCGCATGTAACCCCGTGCCTGCGCTGTTTCATTCCGGAACCGCCGGTCGGAGGGGAAACGTGCGATACAGCGGGTGTCATCGGTCCGATTATTCATATTGTCGCTTCCTATCAAGCGGTAGAGGCTCTGAAGTTGCTTGTTGGGGATGAGAAGAACTTAAATCCCAACCTTGAACACATGGAAATCTGGCGCAACATGCATACCCGGATGAATATAGCAAACAACCGCAACCCTGAGTGCCCAACCTGCGGCAAAGGTAGATTCGAATTTCTGGAACTATCCGGCGACGAAGATACGGTTACTTCCCTTTGCGGGCGCAATAGCGTACAGATCAGCCCGGCGAAGGAACAGAGACTGAACTTAGAAGAACTTGAGAAACGGTTTACCCCGCTCGGAGAAGTAGAACGAAACAAGTTCCTGCTTCGCTTTCATATCGGTGAGCATATTTTGGTTATTTTTCCGAACGGTCGTGTCGTCGTTCAAGGAACCGATGACATAAGTACAGCACGTTCTCTCTATGCCAAATACATCGGAGCATAGCCACTATGAAAAAAGCACCCGTCTATTGAAGTATAGTATCTGCAATAGACGGGTGCTTTTTATGTGAAAATCGTGAGAAAAAAGAGGGAGGAAGAACCGGGGAAGAAAAAGGCATTCGCCTTTTTCAGCATTGAAATCCAGCCTCTCTCCTCTTAATTTCTTACTGATACATACGCAACACTTCAATGCCGTGCTGCTGCATGAACAAGCGCCATGACCACTGGCTATTTTCTTCCTTGCTCCGTTCAAAATCCGCTTCTAAATTTTGCTGAATCTCACTAATGCGTTCTTTGTTAATTAGGGAGTAAGGGCCGATAAACCGATGGACAAACCCTACTTTTGCAAGACGCGCAAACAAGTACTGGCCGATCATAAACTCACTGCGCGCCTGCTCCCGATCGCCGAGCGCCACATCGATCGCTTCACCGCCCCATAAGTCGGTCAGCCGGTATCCCTCTTCCCATGCTTCTTCCACACGGTATATAGTTGGATATGCTGCCATCCAATGCGCGGCAAGATGCAATTCCTGCTCGGACAAATTCGTGTCCTGATCCAATAAATACTTCTCGATAAGACGCTCGCCCTTAATATTCTGATATTCAAGCAGCAGCCAAATGCCATACTGCGCTTCCCAAAACGGGGTTAGCAACGCCTCGGAAGAAAGATTAACCTTGCTTCGGAATATATGTTTAGCCCGCACCTTCTCACGAAGATTCAGCACGCGGCACGAGTATTCACGAAGCTTCTCCATCAATCCCTCATGCAAGTCGTTAAAACACCGCTGTTTCGCCTCTCGCTCAGCAAAGAAATCGACAAGAACCGACGATTCGTGTTCATTCTGCAAGACGATTCAACTCCTCACTTTACGAGTGTTTCCCTGTATTATACCACGAAACAGCGGCTGTAAGGTACTACTCCCTTCTCGCTTCCCCTCGAAACAACTTATCGTATTCCGCACGTGACAGGAATACATCACGCGGCTTAGAACTCCCGGTCTGTCCGGAAATGAATCCCTTCTCTTCCATCATGTCGATAAGCCGGGCCGCACGGTTGTATCCAATCTGAAAGTTTCGCTGCAAAAGCGATGCCGACGCCTGGCCGTTCTCTACACAAAACAGGACGACTTCGGCAAACAATTCATCCGTATTTTCCGACATCATCGCCTGCGTTAAATCTTCTTTCTCAAACAAATAATTCGGCTCCGCCTGACTGCGGACATACTCGGTAACAGCCTCGATTTCATCGTCTGATACATACGGGCCCTGCAGACGGATCGGCTTGGAACTGCCGCTTGATAGGTACAGCATATCACCACGGCCAAGCAGACGCTCTGCCCCATTCATATCGAGAATGGTGCGGGAGTCAGTCTGTGAAGAAACAGAGAACGCAACCCGTGTCGGGATATTGGCTTTAATTAACCCGGTAATGACGTCTACCGACGGGCGCTGGGTCGCCACCAGCAGATGGATGCCGCAGGCACGCGCCTTCTGGGCAATTCGGCAGATCGCCTCTTCCACATCATGCGGCGCCACCATCATTAAATCTGCCAGCTCGTCAATAATAATGACGATGCTTGGCATGATATATTCCTTCTCGTCCGGATACGCACGACGCATTAAGTCGTTATAACGTGTAATATCGCGGGCCCCTGCCTCGGCAAATTTCTCATACCGGCTATCCATCTCCTGCACCGCCCACTTGAGCGCTGCCGTTGCCTGTTTCGGATCAGTGACGACCGGAGCGACAAGATGCGGCAGACGGTTATACGGAGCAAGCTCCACCATCTTTGGATCGACGAGGAGCAAACGCACCTCTTCCGGTGTCGCTTTATACAAAAGGCTTAGAATAATCGAGTTGATGCATACGCTTTTTCCCGAGCCGGTCGCACCGGCGATCAGACCGTGCGGCATTTTAGCCAGGTCAGCCACAATCGGCTCACCGCCGATATCCATCCCCAATGCTACCGTAAGCGGTGACTCCGCTTCCCGGAACGCTTTCGATTCCAGAATAGAGCGTAGAAACACGGGCATACTTTGTTCATTTGGCACTTCGATCCCTACGGCTGAACGGCCGGGAATCGGGGCTTCGATGCGGATATCGCGTGCAGCCAGACTTAACTTAATATCATCAATTAGATTTGTGATTTTATTGACTTTCACACCCGGTGCCGGCTGAATTTCATAGCGTGTAACCGTAGGCCCGCGTACCGCCCCGATGACTTCTGCGTTCACATTGAAATTATGGAGCGTGGTTGCTAACACCTCTCTTTGCTTCTCAATGTATTCCGTGTCTTTTATCTGCACACGCGGCGGAGGAATTAGCAGGGAAAATGCTGGCTTCTCATATGTTTTTCCCGACGGCACAGCAGGTGCAGGTATAGCGGTCGATGGTCCCGTCCATTCCGTCCGTTTCTCAGGCTCAATTTCAGTCACCACAGGCACAGGCTTCACACCTGGTATCTCTTTCTCAAAAGAAATCATCTGTGCGTCTGTTTCAGCAGAAGACAGAGATTTCTCCTCTTCAAAAACGGGCTGCGATAATGGAAGGGAGCGGAAAGTCAGCTCTTTCGGCAACTCTTCCATCTCTTCTTCAACAGACGGCAAAGATACCTCCGCTGCTTCAACCTCTTTTTTGTCTTCTCTTTTTACCTCACCCGGCTTATTTTCTGCCGCTCTACTCTCCGCGGCGGTATGCGCCAGGATCGAAAGTATTTCTTCTTCATCCCGTTTTCTTTCTTCACGGCCAGAGATGACGTTTTCCTGACGCTGTATCGATGCAGATGCGGCGTGCTTTCGCCCCTGAGCCTGCCGTCCGGACTGTGTCGCCATTGCTTCCGTCTCCTTAAACGACATAGGATGCGCCAGCGTAGAAAATATCCGTTCGGTTTGTTCTTCTTGCTCACGCTGCTCCGGACGCTTGCGGCCGTAAATAGGAGAGATTACTTCCGTCGGCCGGAATGGCCGCTTTCCTCCCCTGGATGCACCTGCCATGCGTATCTCTTGTCCCGTGCTTTCCTGACGAACCGCACGACTCTTCTCATATGCGGACCGCTGAGAAGTCTCCTGTACTCTTGCCCGCATGCGCTCTTCCGCTTCGCGCTCTTCACGTTCTTGCTGCCGCCGGCTTTCCTGGTCCCGTATGTACTCCTGAATCGGTGGCTCGTCCGGAATTAACGGAAATGGAAACGCATCTTTATTTTGCTTCCGTTTCCGTCTCTGCACGGATGGAGAGGTCGCCGGTTTCTTCTCCCGCAGAATACGAGTCCCAAGCGACTTCGAAGATTTGCGCTGCTCCACGGCCCGCTCAACTGTCCGTTTTGGATAAATGTTTGCCGTCCGTATCGTCAGGTGCTTGTTGGCAACCGGAATCGGAGCAACCTGCGGCTCGGATTCCTCGTATTCTTCTTCATAGATTTCAGATTCCACACGCTCTTCGTTTTTGTCTTTCGCGTACTCTTCTGCCAGAAGCCACTGTTTGAATCGTTCAAGCCAACCTTTCAAAGCGTCTCTTCCTTTCTTTCTCCGCTTCTTTCGCTTCTCCCTACAAAACGCCGAACCGCCCGGTGTTCTAAGCGGCATAGTATCGTTCTCACTTATTGTATTGTAGCATGATTTCTTGTTTTTGCTAGGTTGGATGAGAAGACAAAAGAAGCTTTGCTATTTTCTAATATCAAGGCTATACTGTATAATTAACGTATAATAAAATTATAAAAAAGTTCTATACTCAGTGGAAAACACCCTTGTCTTGCCTGCATGCATGAATTGCACGAGAGGATGTCCACGATGAACAATATACAAGGGAAATACAATATTAAAGCAGTTTCCAATCTGGTAGGCATCACTACCCATACACTGCGTGCCTGGGAACGGCGATACGGCATAATTGAACCGAAAAGAACGGAATCCGGTCACCGTCTATACACCGAGGAAGACGTCGCTACACTGCGCTGGCTGAAAGAGCAGGTAGAGAAGGGACTCCATATCAGCAAAGCGGTAGAAATACTCAAAGAAAAGCAGCAGGCATATTCATCACAACCTGCGTTTGTCCTCATCCGTCAGGAAGCGGACCCCCTTCCTTCTTCACAAAAAGAAGACACGATGTCTCTGATAAAGGTACAGCAGGAACATTTAATTCACGCCCTCCTTTCCTTCAATGAAGCAGATGCGCATGCTATTCTCGATCGATCTATGGCCATCTGGCAGCCGGATGACGTTCTGCACGATATCATCATTCCCGTATTCATCGAAATCGGCGACCGCTGGGAGAAAGGCGAAATTACGGTAGCGCATGAACATTATGCCAGCCAGCTGCTAAATCAGCGCATTCAGCCATTCTTCCGCTATACAAAAATTAACCCCACCATGCCGCGCGTACTTACCATGGCGGGACCGGGTGAACAGCATACCATTGGAATTACGCTATTTTCGCTATTCTTACGCCAGCATGGACTCGATGTATATTTTCTCGGTGCCGACACTCCGCTTGATAGCGTAAGACAAATCGTTCCGGAGCTAGTCCCTGAGATTATTTGTATTTCTATTACCCTAAAGGAAAATATACCAAAGCTTCGCCAGCTAATTGAGGACATTCATACTGCATATCCGACGATTATTTTCGGGGTAGGGGGAAGAGCAATGGAGAGCTATTCCTTGCCGGAATCCCTCAAACCATATTATATTGGATATACAAGAAATGAATGGGAAAAGTGGCTGCGCCGAATACTTGAAAACAGAGCGTAAGGAGGAGAATCCAATGGGGATACGGTCGGCTTACTTGCTGCTTTTTTTGCTATGTTTCGGCGTTCTGAGCGGATGCACGGAATACGGAACAAAAGCAATCGAATCTGTAACTGAAAACGAATTTAAAGCGACGTACGAATCATATAACAAGACGGTCACCAAAAAGATACCATCCATTCCGGACACAGTGCTTGCCATCCAGGTCCAGGAACTTCAATTCAAAAAAGGCAAAGTCACAATTAAGGTAACCGATCCGAATGGCAAAGAAGTGTTTAAACAGGAATTTGAGCCGGGGACCTACCAGGATGGTTACGCTGTTCATTTTGATCAAAAAGGCGACTATGAAATGACCTTTACGTTCGAGCACGTCGAAGACGGAAAACATCTCATTACTTGGGAAACCGATTAATCAATAA
>NZ_BJXX01000196.1 GCF_007991215.1 Aneurinibacillus danicus | reverse complement strand
GACTTACCCGCCGGGATTTTATTTATAAAAATAGCGCAAGAATTTTGTAGATAATACCCGCCAGCAGTGCACAGCTTGGAAGCGTGATGATCCATGTCATAACGATTCTGCGTGCCACACCCCATTTTACGCCTTTTACGCGTTTAGCGGCACCTACACCCATAATAGAGGAAGATACAACGTGTGTTGTACTAACAGGCAAATGGATAAGTGTAGCGCCAAAAATAATGACCGCGGAGGATAAGTCTGCCGCTGCTCCGTTCACAGGCTGCAGCTTCATAATCTTTCCTCCTACCGTTTTGATAATTTTCCAACCGCCGACCGATGTACCGGCACCCATGGCAATTGCGGCACTGATTCGCACCCACTCCGGAATTTCGCTGGAAGATTGGAATCCGCCGGCGATAAGCGCCAGCGTAATAATCCCCATCGCCTTCTGCGCATCATTCGTTCCGTGTGAATAGGACTGCAGGGCAGCCGTGAAAATCTGGAACGTCCGGAAGCCGCGGTTTGTTTTGCCAAGATTGAAGTTCTTAAATACCAGGGCAAACAGTGTCATCATTAAAAAACCGACGCCCAACGCAAGGAACGGAGAAATAATCAGAGATTGAAGGATTTTTATGAAGCCGGTGTAGTTCAGTATGCCAAAACCGGCCGCTCCGATCGCAGCACCTGCAATGGAGCCAATCAGCGCATGCGAGGAACTGCTGGGAATTCCGTACCACCAGGTAATCAGGTTCCAGGCAATCGCTGAAATAAGGGCGGCGAGCACAACAAGAGTACCGTTCTCGAGCGTGAACGGATCTACAATTCCTTTTGTTATCGTTTTGGCGACCCCGGTAAAGGTAATGGCCCCGATGAAGTTCATGACAGCCGCCAGAATAATGGCGGTTCGCGGGGTTAAAGCACGGGTCGATACAGAAGTCGCGATTGCGTTGGCCGTATCATGAAATCCGTTAATAAAATCAAATGCTAACGCGAGAATAACAATCGCGATAATAAGTATCATCATTGTATCCATAAAAAAAGAGCCTCTCCTTATGCATTTCTCATGATGATCGTTTCGAGGGTATCGGCTACGTCCTCACAGCTGTCGGAAATGCTTTCGAAGATTTCGTACAGCTCTTTGTATTGAATAATTTTAATCGGATCTTTTTCTTTGATGAAAAGTTCTTTGATGCACACACGCAACAGGTCGTCGCATTCGGACTCCAGGTCGTTGATTTTAATGGCATGCGGACGGATGTCCATCAGTTTTTTCTTGTTTAACAGCTTGGCGGACTTGGCCACTTCTTCCGTACTTTTGAGGATTTTTTCAGTGAATTGGATCATATATTCGTCCACTTTGGTGATGTTGTACATCTCAAACCGGGAAGCGCACTGCTCCATGCCGTCGAGAATGTCGTCCATCGTATTCGCCAATTCAAGAATATCTTCCCTTTCAAGCGGAGTAATAAACGTTTTATTTAGCGCCACGATAATTTCGTGAATATAGCGGTCGCCTTTGGTCTCATATTCTTTCATTGTAGTGGCAAACTCTTTCAAATCTGCTTCGTTTTTAATTTTGAAATCAACGAAATACTGAGCCGCTGCTTTTACATTTTCGGCGATTGTGGATAACATATCCAGAAACACATCTCGTTTTGCCGAGAAAATCATGCAACAATACCTCCAAATTTTTTTTCATACAAGCTTCATTTTAGCAAATCCCATTGGACATTGAAATCTTAATTAAAAATTTACTAAAAGACAATGGCGCTCTTATAAAATTTACACAAACTTTACAAATATCCGGTTCCCCTTATTACATGTATACTGAATACTACCCGATATGACGAAAAATGACGCATGCCGGTTTGTTTTTATAAGTGTATACCATATTATTTTCATATAAAATGAAAGATTATATGCAAGAGGAGAGATAGAAAATGACGGAGATTGGATTTATTGGCGCGGGAAGATTGGGAACCGCGTTCGGTCTTTACCTTGCACGCCGGGAAGAGCATGTATCCGGCTATTACAGTCGTACCTATAGACATGCACAGATAGCGGCAGAGTCGGTGGGGAGAGGCTGCCGTCCGTTCCGGATATTGGACGAGTTATTAAAAAGCAGTGATTGGATTGCGATTACGACAAGCGATGGCGCCATTGGGGAAGTGAGCGCGGCTATAGCAAATAGTTCAATACCTATTGAGGAAAAAGTCATATTTCATATGAGCGGTGCCAGAGCATCGGATATACTGGCGCCGCTGGCAGAAAAGGGGGCATTGGTTGCCTCGCTTCATCCGCTGCAGACTTTTGCCGGGGGAACATCCGGATGCAGAGCGATGGAGCGGGCAATGTTCAGTATAGAGGGAGATGCAAGAGCTGTAAAACAGTTGGGCGATTGGCTGGACAGAATAGGCCAGGCACATTTTACGCTTGCTGCATGCCAGAAGCCGCTTTATCATGCAGCAGCAAGCATTGCTTCTAACGCTCTGACGGGCGTCATTGGGTATGCGGTCGAATTGATGAAGACCACCGGAATAGAAGAGAGGAAGGCGTTGTCTGCACTTTTTCCGCTGATTGAAACTACGGTACAAAATGTAATTGAGAAGGGGGCGGCACAGGCGCTAACCGGCCCGGTGGTCAGAGGAGACACAGGCACCGTGGAGACGCATTTGAAAGCGCTGATGGAGACGGCCCCGAACTTAGTTCCTTTTTACAAGACGCTGGGGAAAATTACGCTTGCAACAGCCGCACGCGAACAGCTAAAGGATGAACGGGCGATCGAACGACTGAACGACCTGTTCGAATAATGTACCAGTTTTGTTTGTGCGGGTGCGCGGTAGATAGCTATATAAGCCATACTTACTATGTTGACATTCTTTTGTGATATAAATAAAGAAGGATATCGATATATTAAGTCAAAGTTGTATAAAAAGGTGACACAGATGATGGTTCGACGTTTTCTATGTACCCTGTTCATTGCGTTGCTTGTTTCATATGAAATCGGTTTTAATAGCCTATTCATTATCCTGCTGCTATTGCCGTTGACTGTACAAGACAAAGACATTGAGCGCATTCGAAGAACGAGACGCCAAGAGTGGTTTACAAATACGTTTGTATTGTTGAGTATTGTTGTCATGGGGATTATTTCGACATCGATTTTCCAGGCGAATGATGCACTGCATGCCTGGGCGGAGAAGCAGCCGTTTTATATGGACGCCAATGCGTTTATGGCTTCTATTCCTTACAATGACGGTTCTTTCTTTTGGTTCCGGGAACTTACCCCGGCCGATCCCCTGTATGATGTGTACGTGATTGGTTTCATCGCTGTGTATCTTGTCTATGCAGTATACGCTTATGTAACGGCAAATCGCGAAACGCTCGTTCGCCTCCTGTTTGTCAACTGGCTGGTGCATGCCATTGTCGCGCTTCCGTTTTATTTGTTTTTTAACGTACATGAAGTGTGGTCAACCATTGGGTATAATTGGGGACATGTGCCGTACTCGGTCAAGAATTGTTTTCCGAGTCTTCATACATCGGTGGCGTTTGCCTGCATGCTATTGGCCATGAGAGAAAATAAGCGGTTTGCGGTATTTTGGGGAATATACAGCGTGCTGATCATTTTCACCACGCTATATTTGCGCATTCACTGGGTATTGGATGTAGCCGGCGGGCTTATGCTTGGCTGGGCGCTTTACCGTCTGGCGAATGCATGTGCCCCCATGATCATCGCACAGCTTGCGGCTAGAGATGCCGAACGGGAAGCGCGTCATGTGCTGCCGTGTTCTCTTCCTGTACGTACAGCCGAAAGAGAAGCTATACAGCGAATCAATCGTTAATAAGGTGAGTATAAGGGTAAGTGAACGAAAGGGGGCGGCAGCCCTCTTTTTTTGTGAAAATCATGAAGGAAGAAGGAAAGGGAAGAGGAAAAAAGATCCTCGGAGTTATTTTTGGGATCAGAGGAGCGGAGGGGGACTCTCTATGCTTCTCAGGCATTGGCTGTAATCGTCTTTCGTGCAGAACTGGCATGATGTAGTTTGTGAATGACGGCGCAGGCGGATGGCCATCGCATTTAGGAGTGTAGCAAGTTCCATTTGTTCAGTCTCATCGAGTACGAATTTCACGCCGTATTCATGAAATTCGTTCGTTCCCTCCACTTTTCTGACAATATATCCATGGAAGCTGAGTGTGCGATCCAGAATGCGGGTTTGAAATTCCAGGACAACGTATGGGTTTACCGGAAGTTTCAGATTGGTCATAAATCGCAAGCCTCCGGGACCGATATCAAGAATGCATGTTTTTGTGCTTCTCGTATCAATTTCGTTATCCTTGATTCTGACGATGGTCATATTGGCACAGAGCGGTTTTTGAAACGTTTGTCTAAAATGCTGTCGCTTGTTTTGATCTATCATAACGTTCCCTTCCCTTTTTATGGAATTCCATTCTTTTATTTTATACGTCTTAAGATGTAAGAGGCATGATTCTTTTGGATTATTATATTTTTCTTAAGTTTATGTCGCCTATTGTCCCTTTTTTGCTTAAAGTGCCTGAATTATGAAGTGGAAAGGCAGAAGATGCCGAAAGGGAGGAGGTGACAGGCATGGCGGTAACAGGAAGAACAACAGAGGTGCAGATGGTTCTTTTGTTTCAAGACGGCGTGGATGCGAAGGGAAATGTGAAGCTGGCAAAAAAGATATACAAAAATGTGGCACCATCGGTCAGCGGTGACGATATTCATGAAATCGCAAATGCCCTGGCTGGTTTGCAGACGCTGCCGTTTGCGGGCGTGCAGCAAGTTGTCGTAAGCGAACTAACGGAAGAATAGGGACGAGTCCAAAGAAGAAAAAGAGGTGAGAAGATATGAAAACCCTGGAGATGACATTTGCGACAAGCGGTGGCGGCACTGTGCGAATAGCGGTTCCGAACCCGAAGCTTCCGGTCGATCCGATTGAAGTAGCGAATACGATGGATCTTCTCGTAGCGAAGCAAGCTTTTTCCGCGATGTCGGGAAACATTGTCGGAAAAAAGGCCGCACGCGTAATCGACCATACCGTATTGCCGGTTTCGTTTGCATAGGAAGAAGCGCATGAACGAATGGGTGGCCTTCATTTCAAATGTGGGATTTCCGGTCGCGATTACGCTGTACCTGCTGGTACGGATTGAAGCCAGGCTCGAACAGCTTACGACATCCATTGCCCAGCTTGCGCAAACCATCCATTCCGTAAAGGAGTGAAAAAAAAAGCGGTCCTGTATTTATGAGCGGGACCGCTTTTTGCTCATACGGCTGAATATGATCGTGTATAAATTTTGTATAAACGTTACGATTTTCATAACAATTATCATAAATAAAAATGTTATAATGATAACAATAAAGCGTTTTCAAGAAAGGAGCACGGGTTAAATGAAAGAAGGAACGGATGCAGCAAGCCATCCGAAACTATACGAAATCCGACTGTTGATCTGTGTGGCTCAGGCGGACGGATACTTAGATGATGAGGAAATGGAACGGATTTTCCGTCAGGTGAATCTTGATATTTTCACCGTGCGGGAACGTCAGGTGTTTCATGATGATTTAGAGAACCCGAAAAATCCGGAAGACCTGGCGCGTGAGGTAAGCCCGTACTTGAGTGAGCCGGAAAAAATGATGCTTGTCCGCAAAATGTTTAAATTGGCTACGCTGGACAAAGAGATTGCACAGGAAGAAGTCACGATGGTTTATTTGATTGGGAGGGCGCTCGGTCTTATTGACAGTAAGATAAAAGAGATTGAAACATGGGTAATGGAAGGCATCAATTGGTTAGCACGCTGGGAAAACATCGTGAGAACCGTGCAACCGCTCAAGAACAAGAAAGTCTCTTCCTGAGTGATTTAAATAGGAGGAAAACGCATACATTTGTCGAATTGATTCTGCAGGGGAGAGTGGCAAACTGTAGAAAAAGTGGAGGCGAATGTATGGGTAACGAAGTAGCGGCGAAGACCAAAGTTTTATTCGAGAAAGAAGGACATCTGGCGTATGTGACGCTGAATCGTCCGGATGAGCTAAATTGCTTTGATTACGAAGTACTGACGCAGTTAGAAGGCATTCTTGACCAAATCCGTTTTGATAAAGGAATTCGTGCCGTCATTTTTACAGGTGCGGGTGATCGTTCTTTTAGCACGGGCGCAGACTTGAAAGAAAGACGAACGATGAGCGAAGCGCAGGTACGCCAGTTTATTCATAAGATTCGTTCCGTATTTGATATGGTGGAAGAATTGCCGCAGCCGACGATTGCCGCGATTAACGGATTCTGCTTCGGCGGTGGGTTCGAGATGGCTTTGGCATGCGATTTCCGCTACGCGGTAGATTCGGCTAACATGGGGCTGACGGAAGTAAGCCTGGCGATTATTCCGGGCGCTGGCGGCACACAGCGTTTGCCGCGCTTAATTGGCAAAGGCAAAGCGAAGGAACTTATTTTTACTGGGCGCAGAATTGATGCTGTTACAGCGGAGAAATTGGGAATTTTAAACGGCGTGACGACGCGTGAAGACCTTCTTCCGAAATGCCGCGGACTGGCGGAAGAGATTATGCAAAACGGCCCGCTGGCTGTCATGCAGGCGAAATATGCGATAAACTACGGCATGGAAGCTGATTTAAAGACCGGCCTGAAAATCGAAACGAAAGCGTATGAAGTCATCATCCCGACAAAGGATCGCATCGAAGCGCTCAATGCCTTCAGCGAAAAGCGTAAGCCGGAGTTTAAGGGAGAATAAATGGATAAGATAAGAGGCCTGCTTATTGTTCGATATAGGCAGGCCTTTTTTTGTGAAAATC
>NZ_BJXX01000195.1 GCF_007991215.1 Aneurinibacillus danicus | reverse complement strand
CTCTTCCCACGATTTTCATGTCGGGGTTGCGGCTGAAAAGCATGGTGGTTGTGCTTTTTAAAACGTGACTAATCCCATGTTTTTACGGACTTTATCCATGGTAGCGGAAGCGATTGTCCGGGCACGTTCCGCGCCGTCTTTCAGGATGGTAATTAATTCTGGGCTGTCGATCCACTGTTTGTATTTTTCCTGAATTGGCGTGAGAGTGTCGACTACTACTTCAGCGAGATCCTTTTTGAAATCGCCGTAGCCGCGGCCTTCATAACGCTGTACGATCGTCTCGATAGTTTCGCCGGTGCAGGCCGAATAAATAGTCAGCAGATTGCTGACGGCAGGTTTGTTTTCCTTGTCGTAACGTACAGTGCCTTCCGAATCAGTAACGGCACGCTTAATCTTCTTTGTGATGACATTCGGCTCGTCCAGCAGCGCGATGTAGCTGCCTGCATTTGGATTACTTTTGCTCATTTTTTTGGTCGGATCGTCAAGCGACATGATCCGGCCGCCGAATTCTTGAATCATCGGCTCAGGAATAACAAAAGTTTCGCCGTACTTTTTGTTAAAGCGTTCCGCCATATCCCGCGTAAATTCGAGATGCTGTTTCTGGTCTTCGCCGACTGGCACATGTGTCGTATTATAGAGCAAGATGTCCGCCGCCATAAGCGCCGGATACGTTAACAGACCTCCCGTCACAACCGCTTTCCCCGCAGATTTGTCCTTGTACTGTGTCATGCGCTCCAGCTCTCCGATATAGCCGGTGCACTGCATCAGCCAGCCGAGTTCGGCATGCTCGGGTACCTGGGACTGAATAAACAGGATCGATTTTTTCGGGTCGATACCAATGCTCAAATACATGGCGGCAAGCTGCATCGTATAATCACGCAGTTCGCTCGCTTCCTTTGGTACGGTCAGCGAGTGAAGGTTGACGATAGAGTAAATGCAATTGCCTTCCTCCTGTAAATCAACAAAGCGTTTCATTGCTCCGATATAGTTGCCCAGCGTAAAGCTTCCGCTCGGCTGTACGCCGGAAAAAATTTGTTTCATACCTGTCCACTCCTCTTATGTAAAATAAAAAAATCCCCCATCCGCAAGGGACGAGGGACCGTGGTGCCACCCTAATTAACCGGCATTTTGCCGGCTCGCTTTCTTCCCGCATAACGGAGGGAACCCGCCTCTGTCTACTGGCATTCGCGTTCAACAGGGAGCTCAGAAGTCCATTCGTGCGGGGAGTACGTACCGGGCTTCCACCGCCCCCGGCTCTCTGCGACGCCTCGTTCCGCCTACTTATCTTCATCATTGCTTTTACTATTTGAATTGAAAATAATGATAATACAAAACGACCATGGTTTTCAAGTGATTACATCACATCATGCTTATGAAGCTTTCCATAAATTCCCCTGGAATTGTAAATTAAGCGGGATAGTTATCGTTTTTATTATGGCAATCTTCACACTCGGACTTGTACGATTCGGCTTGTTCAGATAATACAACACCGCAGCGGGCACATGTTTTTTTTGGAAGGTTGTTATAGAACTCAGATACTGGAATCATCGTTGACGCCTCCTTTTTTTATCATTGTAATATAACAGATATTATGTTACAAATTACTGTTATATTATAAAGTAGTTGCTACATCGCAAATACTCCGTTATTCTCCGAATTTCTTTGAAATACTAAAAATTTTATGTTTTTTACAAAAAACCAACATGGCGTTTCAGCCGCAACCCCGACATGAAAATTACGGG
>NZ_BJXX01000194.1 GCF_007991215.1 Aneurinibacillus danicus | reverse complement strand
CCCTGGATCTCATTTCTTCTTCCCCTTCCTTCTTTCCTCATGATTTTCACAGAAAAAAAAAGAGCCGCGCTTTTTAAAAAAGCGAGTCCTTTTCTTAGGCTTACATCTGCCGCGGAGGCTGCGCGGGTGATTGTGCCGTTGCTTTCTGCTGACGAAGTTTATTGACGCCCTGATAAATACTGAAACCGGCGGCCGCCAGCTCTGAAATTTTATCTGCCCAGCGCTGATCTTTTTTCACCATTTTTTCTTGGACGGTTTCCGACGCAATGGTCAGACCCCGGCCAATTGAATCCACAGCTTCGAAGCTGCTGTCGAGCTTATCCATCTTTACGGCAATATCGCTCGAAATTCGGTTCATCTCACCGAGCGAGACGTCGACGCTCGCCATCAGCTGGTCGATATTCGTCTGCACATGACGGACGGTTTCATCCGCATTTTTTACAAGTGGAATTAAATTACGGAAGAAAATAACCATATAAATAGTTAGAACGGCCACGGCAATGGCCACTACAATCACAGCGATCGTAATCGCAAGCTCCATCTGTGTCACTCCTTTGCTCCAAACAGTTACTTGTTTATTGCCGCAAAGGCACAAAAAAAATAAACACCCCAACCTTTTAGAGAGGCGGGGTGTCAATATTCTTATTTCGTAACTGTAATGATTTTGTTGTAGTGTCCTGGCTTTGCGTGGTCTGGCTCACACAGCACAATGACCTGGTCATCGTCCTCGTAAACGGAGCTTACTTCCAGCGTCCCGATACTCTGCGTATTGATGTCAAGACAGAAATGCAGGCATTGATGCTGCGTGCCCATAATTTCAGCAGACACTTTCTTGAGAATTCCTTTAATTTCTTTTTTCTCCTGCTTTGTCTCTACCTTTACGGTCACTTTTTTGCCTGTTAAGCCGCTTAAACACTTTTTTGCATCTGTTTGTAATTCAATCAATGTTTTTGGCTTGGCTTCTTTTTTTAACACATTCCTGAAAAAGCTAACCATAATTCCTCTCCTTATTTTGCCTACGAGGTTAGCTGACGGGTTCGGGCATAAGGTTGAATGCCCTACACCAGAGGTGATTCACCCCTACTACGTGGGTCCCCCGCTCCTTACGGATTCGGCGATTGAATCATGATTGAATCATCATAAGGCACAAGAGAGCAGATTGTCAATTAGATTTTTAGCGCACGCCAGATACGTGCTTTGGATGCTTTTCCTGCTGTCATTTTACCCTTACAATAGGGTAGGAAAACATAAAAAGAGTGTCGAATACGTAGGAAAAGGCAACAGGAGGAGTTAAATCATGGTAAGACAATTCCTGCGCAGAATGTTTGCGGGACGGAAAAACGAGGAAGAGCGTGAAGAGGCGACAGAACGGCCAGAGATGGAGCTAATGGAAGATACAATGGAAGCGGAAGAGGCAAAAGGGGCGGATTCCGTATCAGGTGTTGCCGTGGAAGAGAAAGTGTTGGAAGAACGACGTGCCGAACCGTACACGTATGTCATTACGCGCGATAAAATTGAGCACCATAGCTATAAACAAATCTTTCGCCTTATCGAAGAAATTCTGGAGCAAATTGAACGGGGGCTGCGCGGTGAGGGTCGCCTGCAGCTTCGCCTTTCGCCGGATCTGGCGGCGGAGACTGACGAATTCTTCGGCAAGCGTATCGGAAAATATATCGAGGGCGCTGAGCGGGAGACATATGATGCCACTGCGTTTTTTGATTGGACAGATGAAGAAACGGCCAGAATTTACCGGACGTATGTGTTACCTGTGCAGCCGGAGAAACAGCATACATTCGTGCAGAGCCGCCTGGTCATGATTTATGATACGTGTGAGGCGCTCGGGTGGGATGCACGCCGGGTTGTGGGCATGTTCGCCGAAGCGATTGGCTGGGAACTGAAGAAAGAGGATTTTATCCGCTTTGAACGGTGGCTGGACACGATGTCACAGCGTTTAGAGGATGAGGATACGCTGTCGTCTGCTGAGCATGGATACGGATTAGACAGCGCAGAACTCAATAATGCGGAACCTGAAGCCCGGCCTGAAGCGGAAGAGGACGAGTTTGCCCATATTACGCCGCTTCAAGTGTCGCGCGAAGAAGTGGAGAAGGAAGATATTACAAAACTGGCTGCTTTTTTTGATGATATCCTGTCAGATCCAAAGCGCATCCGCGAGAAGAGAGGCGGTCTGGTGTTTTCGTTTTACGGTTTTTCCGGTGAGCTTGAGGATGTCATGGGGGATGAGGGGGTTAACGCATGGGCCAGCCGCCTGGTGGAGCAGTACCCGTATGTGTTTTATTTTCTCAATGATGAATACGTTCCGATGACACGGTTTGTTACATCGATGGTGGTGACATCCCGTATGGAGGGCGACGAAGTGGTATATGACGCCGAAGAGCTGGATGAATTCATCGAATTTATCCAGACCGCACTTGCCCGGCTCGCGGATTGGACAGGGGAAGATGCCAGCCAGGTTATTCAAGAATTCGAACAGAAGCTTTTTCAGACGTAAAGGAGATACAATGGAAGAAAATAAAAGAGACGAATTACAAAAAGAGACGTATCAAAAGGTTATAGAATCACTGCGGAACTCACTTCCGGACGATTGGCGGATAGAGAGCGGAGACGACCAGCGAGCCTCTGTTACGCTGTTTCACCCCAAGAAGCGGGACGGAGGCCTGAATGTAAAACTTGCGCCTCTGTTTGCTAAAGTAGAGCGGCATGAGTCGGAGAAGGAGCAGTGGATACAGGACTTTGTGAAAAAGGTGGTCCTGACCGCCCGCGAAGCGACGCAGAAGCATACACTACGTGGCAGTGAGGCACGCCTGTACCCGGTGCTTCGTCATCCGTCTTTTCTTGGGGGAGAGGAAAAGAAGAATATTGTATGGCGTGAGCATACGGCGGAAACGGCGATATTGTACGCGCTCGATTTGCAGATGAGCTATACGCTGGTGACGCGGGAGATGCTTGCGGAAGCAGGCATGAAGGAAGACGAGCTGCATAACACTGCTGTCACCAATCTAATCCGGCTTGACAGTGTACCAAAGCAGGATCAGGTGGGGGATAATGTGTTCTATTTCTTTGCAGCAGATGACAGTTACAGTGCCAGCCGTGTACTGAATCCTAATTTACTCTCCTGGATGCGCCAGAAAGTGAAGGGTAAGATGGGCGTAGCGCTTCCGCATCAAGACGTACTTATCGTCGCTGATCTGGCGGATGCCAAAGGCGCATATATGCTGGCACAAATCGCGGTTGATTTCTCGATGCGGGGCAACATTCCCATTTCCCCAATTCCGTTTATGTATGAGGACGGAGAGCTTGAACCGTACATGGTGATGCGCAATCCGAAACCCCGCCATAAATATCCGAGCCATGGAGGCAGAAAAAAGCGTCCACCGGAGCAATAACCAAAATAGCACGATAGAGAGCCGACATTTTTCTTATTCGAAAAATGCCGGCTTTCATTGTCGTTATTTGTAATAAAATATCGAAAGAATATTCTATATTTTCTTAAAAAAACTATTTATTTTGCGAGCGCCTTCATATATAGTAGGTGATGGATTGGCATATTAAAAATTAAAGGAGGCATTTGTTCATGCAGCTAGCTTCGCCATCGTTACATCCCAATGTTGAAAAGTTCCTCAAAGAGCCAAAGAAAATGTTGATAGGCGGTCAATGGGTGGAAGCTGCGAGCGGCAAGACGTTCGCGACGATCAACCCGGCCACGAAGGAAGTATTGTGTCAGGTGGCCGAAGGCGATGCAGAGGATATTGACAGAGCGGTAAAAGCAGCGAGAGCGGCTCTTAGCGGCCCATGGAGCAAAATTAGTCCGTCACAGCGCGGACAATTGCTGTATCGTCTGGCCGATTTGATTGAACAAAATGCAGAGGAATTGGCGCAATTGGAAACGCTGGATAACGGAAAGCCAATTCGGGAAACGAGCAATGGGGATGTCCCGCTAACAGTGGATCATTTCCGTTACTACGCAGGCTGGGCAACGAAGATTTACGGACAGACCATTCCGGTTTCCGTACCGAATTATTTCAATTATACGAAACGGGAGCCGGTCGGCGTAGTCGGCCAGATTATCCCGTGGAACTTCCCGCTGCTTATGGCGGCATGGAAGTTGGGCGCGGCACTCGCCTGCGGTAACACTGTAGTATTGAAGCCGGCAGAGCAGACACCGCTATCGGCCCTCCGCTTAGGAGAGCTTATTATGGAAGCCGGATTTCCGGAAGGCGTGGTCAATATCGTGCCTGGATTCGGCGAAACGGCGGGACAGCCGCTCGTCGAACATTATGATGTAGATAAGATTGCGTTTACCGGCTCGACTGAAGTAGGACGACTGATTATGCAGAAAGCGGCAGGAACATTGAAGAAAATTTCCTTGGAGCTGGGCGGCAAGTCGCCGAATATTATTCTTCCGGATGCGGACATGTCCCGGGCGATTCCAGGAGCGTTGAGCGGTATTTTCTTCAATCAGGGACAAGTATGCTGCGCGGGTTCACGCTTGTATGTACACAAAAAAGTGTACGATAATGTACTAAGTGATATGGTATCTCATGCAGAGAAAATTAAAGTGGGCAATGGCCTGTTACCGGACACCGAGATGGGACCTCTTGTGTCGGTAGAGCAGTACAATCGGGTAACCGATTATATCGATATCGGACAAAAAGAAGGGGCACAGATAATCTCTGCCGTGCGGGAGGATGAGACGCTTGCACAGGGTTATTTTGTGACGCCGACGGTGTTCTCGGAAGTATCGGATGATATGACGATCGCCCAGGAAGAAATTTTCGGTCCGGTGCTGGCGGCCATGCCGTTTGAGGACATTGACGATTTGATTGAGCGAGCGAACCGCACGACGTATGGGCTTGCAGCAGGCGTATGGACGCAGAACGTTGCCAATGCCCACAAGCTGGCGGACCGTATTAAAGCCGGTACAGTTTGGGTGAACTGCTATAATGTATTTGACGCTGCTTCACCGTTTGGCGGATATAAGCAGAGCGGTATCGGGCGCGAGATGGGCAGCTACGCGCTTGAATTATACACAGAAGTGAAGAGTGTTTGGGTGAATATTCGTTAAGCGAAGAGGAAATTTCATAATAATAAAATCCAGGGAGTGGAAACGTGAACCAGGTTTCCATTCCCTGGATTTTTTATGGTATAGGAGTAATTTTCCATCAAATTAATTGTTAGATTATTTGCAAAAATACTATTAATATCATAAATAATATGTTAGACTGCAATAAATGGTATACAATATACTTTATGCTAAGGAGGGGTGACGAGTGCAAACTTGTAGTTAGAAATCAGGTGAAAAGCAGTAAAGATAAACGGAAAATCTAAAGGAAAGTAAGCGCTTACGGCGGGTGGAAGGGACAATTAT
>NZ_BJXX01000193.1 GCF_007991215.1 Aneurinibacillus danicus | reverse complement strand
GTTTACTACCTCCTTTGGATGTATTCTATTCTAAATTAAATTCGTCTAACTATTCAAAAAATACAGCAAAATACATGCCAATATTAACGTTACATTTTATCAAAGAGAAAGAATAAAACCTGTACAGGACTGTTTAAAATTCATACACTATTGCATTAGACCGTCCTCGTTTTATACGGATCGAACGTTCTGCAAAATGCAATGGCAGGCACCGTCTCACCGAAATTCATCTCCCACTTTCACAGGTGTCATCACACCTTCGTGTGTAAAAGCGGGAGACTTCTTTCGAAAAAAAGGATACATGGCCGTAAACCAAACGAAGACAAGTTATCCTTATAAACGAACACTTATTTCATATTTTTTCAATTTTTCATATAATACAGAGCGGCTAATGCCCAATAATTGGGCTGCTCTGGTCTTGTTTCCTCCGGTTTTCTGCATCGCTTCCTTGATAGCTGACTTCTCGGCCTTCTCCATTAATGAGCTGCCGGTTGATCTATCGGTTGAATCGTTCTCTGTTTCTAGCAACATATAATCCGGCAAATCTTCCCTTTTAATTTTTCCATGCTCAGCAAAAATCATCGCACGCTCCAATACGTTTCTTAATTCCCGAACGTTCCCCGGCCATTCATAATCAAGCATTGTAGCCTGGGCATCCGGATCTATTCCTGTAATTGCCGTTCCATTCAATCGGTTTAATTCAAGTATGAAGCTTTCACTTAACAGCAGGATGTCACTTTTCCTATTTCTCAAGGGGGGAATTTGAAATGAAAATACATTCAGACGATAATATAAGTCTTCCCTAAACTCCCCATTCTGTACCATCTTTTCTAAGGGGCGGTGAGTCGCCGCAATGATTCGAACATCCACTTGAATCCGCTCTGTTCCCCCAACGCGGAAAAATTCTCTGCCTTGCAGCACACGAAGTAATTTGGCTTGCAGGGGAAATGACATATCTCCCACTTCATCAAGAAAAAGGGTACCTCCATTCGCCAAGTCAAATTTTCCGATCTTCCCCTTGCGATTGGCACCGGTAAAGGCCCCTTCTTCATAGCCAAAGAATTCAGATTCCAGCAAATGTTCAGGAATGGCAGCACAATTCACTGTGACGAAAGGTCCGTTCTTCCGCGAACTCGCACTATGGATCGCGTGTGCGAAGAGCTCCTTTCCTGTCCCGCTCTCCCCACGAATCAGTATGGTCGATTGCCCTTTCGCTGCTTTGCATGCACTTCGAATTAATTTTTCCATTTGCTTATCAGAGGTCATAATTTGCTCAAAAGTGAAATGGGCAAACTTCGTCTTATCGCTTTCGCCCTGCCCGTTCCTCGTTTGACTCGTTTCAAACCGGCGAAATAATTCTTTCATTTCATCTAAACCTCGAAAAGCAATTTTACCGATCGCACCGATGACTTCATCCCTTTGATAAATCGGTATACGATGAACAGCATACCGTATTCCTTTTACTTCCATCATATCACTAATGTCTGAAATTCCTGTCTTTATGATTTTAGATAAACCCAGTTCAGGAAGGATGTCATCAACCGATTTGTGAAGGACCTCACGTTCTTTTAATTCAAAAAGTTCAAGTAAGGAAGGGCTAATGAATGTTATGGCTTTCGATTCATTAATCATCACCAATCCGTCATACACATTATTAATGACTGTCTGTACTATGCTCTTCCATTTAAGAACAGTCTGTAGCTCTTGAGCCATTTTCTCCACATCAGAAATATCCTGAAACAGAACGATGAACCCCTCATCCCCTTTAATCGTTCGATACCTGGACAAATTGGCAACTGCATGATAGATTCCGATTTTCATCCGATGATGATCTGTCTTCTCCATTTCAGCCAGATGAAAATTTGGAATGACATCGGCCAAATCTTTATAGAGGATTTCCGAATCCTTGTAACCAACCATCTCACAAAATTTTCGATTAACAAAAATGATTTGCCTCTTTTCATCGGTCATGATCGCCCCTAGTTTGGACGTATCAATGATTTCTTCAAGTTGTTCTTTTAAAGAACGGGTAGTTTGAAGTAAGCTGGAAACGACATGGGATTGGGTAATGACCCCGATTAATTGTTCGTTCCTATTTACGACAATCCCTGTTCCTACCTTAGTAATCTCAGTGTTTCTTTCAAGTTGATCAGGACTCATATCTTCAGGAAGGGTTTCGACTTCTCTCTTCATGAAAGGACCGATCGGCGTATCTAATGGTTTTTCTTGTAACACCATGGAATAGAGGGAACTTCTTGTGAATACGCCAACCAATCGACGGGTAGCATCTGTTACCGGTATCGTATGAATTCTTAATTTTTTCATCAATTCAACGGCCTCTAAAAGCGTATTGTCCGGAGAAAGGCACTGATGCATAGGAGTTAAGATATCTTTCATTTTCAGCAAAATTATTCAGCCCCTTCTAACTATAATTCTACCT
This sequence comes from Aneurinibacillus danicus, assembly GCF_007991215.1. Lineage (GTDB taxonomy): Bacteria > Bacillota > Bacilli > Aneurinibacillales > Aneurinibacillaceae > Aneurinibacillus > Aneurinibacillus danicus. The sequence continues at coordinate 11,929 of NZ_BJXX01000193.1, read as the reverse complement.
TTTTAATTATTATAATATTTTTATAATTCATTATTTTCTATCATAAAAATAATGTCAACTTCAGCTACATGCGATTCGATTTTGCAAACAAAAAGGGACGTCTCATCATTTTGAGACAGCCCCCTATAAAAAAGCTTTATTCAGAAAGCAGGGATAGAACGGGCTCCCTGACCCCTTTTATTTTATCTATTTTTCATTGCTTTATTGGTAATAAATTCCATTTCTCCTTCAATCCCCGCGTTATTGAAGAATACATCGATTCTTCCGAAAATCTTTTACTTGTTCTTCGTTTAAGAAAAACTCCTACAATATTATGCTTTTTGCAATAATGGACTTCATGATTTCATTTGTTCCTGCATAGATGGAGGATACCCCTATATCACGATATCTTCTCGCAATAGGATATTCCTCCATATATCCGTATCCCCCGTGCAACTGCAAGCACTCTATGGCCACTCGTTTTGCCATTTCTGTAGTCCACCATTTTCCCATCGAAACCTGTGTAACGATATTTTTTCCTTCTATGTGGCTGGCAATCAGACTGTCAACAAAAGTACGGCCAATCTCAACTTCAGTGGCCATCTCGGCGATTTTAAATTGGGTGTTTTGAAGTTGACTGATCGGTTTTCCGAATGCTTTTCGATTTTTTACGTAATCGATAGTCGTCTTTACCATCTCTTCTGCGGCTATTATCGCCTGGATAGCGACAATAAGGCGTTCCTGCTGTAATTTGTTCATCAAGTAATAAAACCCTTTTCCCTCTTCTCCCAATAAATTGGAAGCGGGAATGCGAGCATCTTCAAAAAACAATTCAGCTGTGTCTTGAGCGTGCATTCCTATTTTGTCTAACTTCTTTCCCCGTGAAAATCCGGGAGTATCGCGCTCAACTACGATCAGACTCATCCCTTTATGGGCAGGATTTGCACTCGGATTTGTTTTGCATGCAACAATGATTAAATCAGAAATAATTCCGTTTGAAATAAAAGTTTTTGCGCCATTTAAGATATACGAATCTCCGTCTTTTACCGCTGTAGTTTTAATAGCTGAAAGATCTGAGCCTGCTCCCGGCTCCGTCATAGCAACTGCCGTAATGAGTTCACCTCGTACACAACCGGGTAGCCAGCGCTGCTTCTGTTCTTCCGACCCATACATACCGAGATAAGGTACAACAATAGCATCATGCAGTGCTATTCCGGATAACCCGGTACCTATGCGCTCTAATTCCTGGGCTAAAATAGCTGAGTAAAGAAAATCTGCATGTGATCCTCCATACTTTTCGTCTGCCCATGAACACAAAAACCCATTTTCACCCATTTTTCTCCAGAATTCACGAGGAACCATACGTTCCTTCTCCCACTGTTCAAAATATGGAATGGCTTCCTTGGTTAAAAATTTACGCAACGTATCACGAAAAATTTTATGCTCCTCTTGTAAATGTAACTGAGTCATCACATATCTCCTTTTCTGAAAAATCCCCTGATTAACTTTGTCTTTTTCTCAGTTCATATTTCAGTATTTTAGTGGAGTGTCAACATAGTGAACAATGTCTTCCTGTGTATACTCCCATAGTAGTTTTCTATACGAATTTTTCGTCCCGTTCTTTGATAAACTGTTTCAGATTATTTTTATCCCCGCGGGCATCGTATAAGAGCCGCTGGGATTCTTCTGTAGCGTGTCCTAATTCGTGCATAATAAAATGGTACTCGTAAGATTCACGTGCTCCCATGATATCCTGCGTATGATTCAACGACTTCTTGAGTAAACGCAGTGTTATAGGTGGCATCTCAGCTATTTTATTGGCAAGTTGACGTGCCCTCTCCAATACCTGTTCTTTGTTAACAACTTCATTGACCATTCCAAACTGCATGGCTACGTCTGCCGGAAGAGGCTCTCCCGTAAATAAAAACTGCTTTGCTCTTCGAATCCCCATGTCCCATGGCTCGAATAACACCTCAGCGCCTACTCCGCCCATTCGAGCGACCGGGTTGGAAAAATATGCATCCGAAGAAGCAATGACAAGGTCGCATGCCTGCGATATCATCAGGCCCGCAGCAATGCAAGGACCATGAACGACTGCAATAGTGGGCTTAGAATAGTCCCGAATGTACAGCGTTTTGTCATAGTATTCTTCCAGTTCTTGATCCAGCCGCGACTCAACCAGCGGTCTTTCGGCGGATCCGGATAAATCATGGCCAGCCGAAAATACAGGGCCTTCAGCACGAAACAGAACAACCCGTATGCTCGAATCCTGCTCCGCTTTCCGAAGCGCCGCATCAATTTCCATAATCATTGTACGGTCGATCGCATTTCTTTTTTTCGGACGATTTAATATGATTTCAAATACTGCCCCGTTTTGTTCAAGTTTAATCGTAGTCGTTTCCATATATCATTTAACACTCCTTATAATTTTGAATATTCTAACTAATTTATATTATCAATCCGCCAGCACCGACCAATTGAGCGATCATATAGAAGGTCGAAATGACGATTGTTGATATAGCGGACAGGGAACGAACAGGCTTTTCATTTAAACGGCTTACCAGAACGTCTGCCATCGTATATTTCCCCGTATTCCGAAGCGGTTCCGCCACCAGCAATAAGAGAAACACTAAGCCAACAAACGCCCCGATTGCATTTAGGAATCCATCGAATCCACCAAGCGAAATTAAACCAAGCAATCCAAGAAAAGACCCTGCGCTTAGATAATCTCCTGCAATTGCAATACCATTCTGCCGGCCAGAAATGGAAGCGCCTGCGGTATAGAACTCACTGGTTGTACGAGTACGCTTTGCCGCCCAATAAGTAATAGCCAGCGTCATTGCAACAATAGCAAGGAAAAGGGCAAAGGCTAATCCGTTAGAGTCTGTCATTATTGTAATCCTCTTTTCTTGTTTTTATATATTTCAGAAATTAGGTCATCAAACCGTTCGGCTTTTTTCATATAATAATAGGCCAGTACCCAGGCCATTATAAATTGAGAGACCGCAAATAAATACCCGAAATTCACAAATAACGGAACCTTTTTTATCATCAGTGTCTTGGAATATCCAGCCATTATAGGAAGAGCAAAGTAATAAACCATAAAGAAGATGGTTGTGGGAATGAGAAACGCTTTTTTCTCCTTAATAAGAGTCTGAAATTGACTGGATTCCGCGATTTCGTCCCACTCGTTTTGCACATGATGATTGCTTGAAGCGCTTCTACTATTAGAACTTGCAGTGGATTCCATATTTATCCTCCTTTTTAGTGAGCATCAATAGTAGTCTTTCTTTAATTGCATGTGATTCTTCTCCCTTATTCCATCATTTATCTACATCTTGCAGTACGTAATTCGCAGTATTAATATCCTTTAAAGTTCGGTTTGCGCTTTTCAGCAAAGGCAGCCAACCCTTCAGCCATATCGTAGGATTCTGTATGAGCCCGAAGCGTTAATAACTCCTGCCGCAGGGCAATATCCAATGGCTGTTCCAGACCATCACGAACCAATTGTTTCATACGGCGTAAAACAAGTGAACTTTTCATTGCTAATTTGTCGGCCAGGGCTTGTGCAGTTGCCTCCAATTCTTCATCGGCAACAACTTGTTGGACGAAGCCATAGTCCTTCATTTCCGTTGCGGATATAAAATCCCCTGTAAACAACAGATACTTGGCACGGTTCACACCTATTTTACGCGGTAATTTTACTGCTCCGCCTGCTCCCGGCAATACGCCGAAGTTGGAATGCGCATCGCCAATTTTAGCGCTCTCCGCAGCAATCACGATATCAGCGGTCATGGCGAATTCCAATCCACCTGCCAGCGTAATACCGTTTAATGCGGCGATCAGAGGTTTTGGACAATGTTCAAGCAAACCAAAGGTACGTTCACATAAATCCAGAAGATCTGGTTCCGCACTTTTTTTGCCCTCAAGATCTTCTAACAATTCTTTCAGATCCGCACCGGCACAAAAAGCCCTGCCCTTCCCGGTGAGAACGATCACCTTTATTCGCTCATCCGTCCTGGCTTTTTCGAAGGCTTCTCCTAACTCCATAAGCAAAGTTTTGGATATAGCATTCATATCCTTTGGACGATTCAAATAAATCCATGCCGCTTGATTACGCTGCTCGAAGATAATCGTCTGATTACTCACCTTAAACGCCTCCATTCGAAACACAATTAAGAATTTGACCAAAAAGTCCTTTTTCTCTCCATTCATCAATTTGCTTGAGACTGAACCCTGACTCTTGAAGTACATCGATTGTGTTTTCCCCCAGTTTGCTGCCAACATGCCTGTACTCCGGCTTTCCAGCTGAAAACTTAATTGGACAGGCGATTTGCCGCTGCGTTGTCCCATCCGGTTTTGGCACTTCCACCACCATCCCGCGCGCCTGAATTTGCGGATGCGCGCATGCTTCAGAAAACTTCAGCACGGGTTCAACACATGCATGAAGCTCTTTGAAAGCAATGAGCCACTCAGCGTACGTTTTACTGAGGAAAGCTTCCCGGACGGCCTCTTTAAAAGCATGTACGTCTTCCGGATCATCACTCATCCCAACTTCAATTAATTCAGGGCGTCCTATCGCTTCACACAACAGCTTCTTAAACGGCGGCTCAAGACTTCCAACCGAAAAATAACGCTGATCTTTCGTTTGATAATAATCATAGAACGTACCACCATTCAGCATCATTTGTTCTGGTTCCGGCTCGATTCCGCATGCAAGATAACCGGAGCCATATATGGCATTAAGAGCAAATGCCGTATCTGTCATACTGATATCAATGAATTGACCCTCCCCTACCTTTTCACGGTGAAGGGCTGCTGCCAAAATCCCAATAACAGCATGCAAGGAACCTCCTGCGACATCGGCGACCTGTATGCCCATTGGTGCCGGCACAACTCCATTGCGGTGGGAGTAACCCGTTACCCCGGCAATGGCCAAATAGTTATTATCATGTCCCGGACGATCCCGGAAAGGGCCTGTTTGACCGAATCCCGTAAGTGAACAATAAATCAGCTTTGGATTCGATTCCTTGAGCGCTTCGTAACCGAGCCCCAGTCTTTCCATAACACCCGGGCGAAATTGTTCTAGCACAATATCATATTCTTTCACCAGATGCTTCACCAGCTCTACGGACTCCGCTTTTTTCAAATCCAGTGCAATTGATCGTTTAGAGCGGTTAAGGTACCCATGAGCGGCCGCTTCCTCACCGTCAAAGGGCGGAGTAACTCTAATCTGATCGGGCCGTGTTGGTGCTTCGACCCGCAACACTTCCGCTCCCAAATCCGCAAACATCATAGTAGCATAGGGACCAGGTAATAGAGTTGAAAAATCCAGTATTTTCAGACCTTTTAATAAAGACATACATTCCTCATCTCCCATTTTTATCCAAAAATCTCTTGGCACAATCCTATCTTTTTCCCACTGATCCTTTCTCAGCACATAGGACTGCATATAATTCCCGTAATATCCAAAAGATCTTATTTACTGATTCTATTTTTTTACTTTGCAAAACACATACCAATATTCGGATAAGAGAAGAGATGGGCACGTCAACCGGTTACGCTCCCCGGGGAAGCAGAAAAAGTCCGCTCCAAGAGCCCCGTGCGCTCGCGTAAAATCGTTCCATTGCCCATCCCTTCTCCCCTCCCAGCAACCTTTGTATAACGCTTAGTTAACCACAGAGTTTGGCGTTGAGCCCAAATTTGTTTGGAATTCATACATTTTTGTATGGGACCGTCCTTATTCTGCACTTTATTTTTTCGTAAATACAAACGGTTTCATTTTCTTCTCTTACACTCATAAAAGCGCCATGCTTTTCTTATGCAAAGTAAGAAAAACACGGCGCTTTTTTCCTTTCACACTTATTTATGTTACTGCAAAAGTAGACGTATGATCTGCAAGATGGAACACCGGTGCCGCATGAAGATATATCCTTTATTTTGTTAATTTACTCTTCTTTCGCTTTTCACCCAATACTGTTCGCGCAATTCCCGCTTTAAGATTTTGCCTGCGCCACTTTTGGGTAGTTCAGGGACAAAATCGATCGTTTTAGGCACCTTATAATTGGCTAGCTTTTTACGAACAAATGAAAGGATTTCTTCCTCTGTAACCTGATACCCCTGTTTACGCACGACAATAGCCTTTACTGCTTCTCCCCACTTTTCATCCGGCACACCTATGACAGCGCATTCAAGAATTGACGGATGCTGGTATAATACATTCTCAACCTCTACAGAGTATACATTTTCACCGCCTGTGATGATCATATCCTTTGCCCGATCGACCATATAGTAATAACCTTCCTCATCCTTGCAGGCCAAATCTCCCGTAAAATACCATCCATTACGAATGGCCTTTGCTGTTTCTTGCGGTAAGTTCCAGTACCCCTTCATGATATTGGGTCCTCTGAATATAATTTCGCCAACTTCATTTACAGGTACATCATCCCCGTTTGAATCGACTAGCTTCAGTTCAACTATAGGTACCGGCCGGCCACAAGAAGTTAGTCGCTTTGTTTCTTGTTCTGTTCCATTGATAACATGATCCTCAGGACTAAGAACCATCAAAAGAGGAGACGCCTCAGTCATCCCATAAAGCTGTATAAACTGGGTTTTTGGCATTTTCTTCATACTTTTTGTCAGGAGCTCCTTTGATATCGGAGAAGCACCGTACAAAATTCTTCTCAAAGAACTCGTATCGTAGTTATCAAAATCAGGATCATTAAGCAGCATATTAATCATCGCAGGAACTAATAGGGTTGTCGTAACATTAAAATTCTGTATAGATTCCAAAACACCCTTTGAGGAAAAAGAACGAATGATTACATGTGTAGCACCTGTGAACATAAAATTGAAGGTTTGTGCACCATCTGCTAAATGAAATATAGGAGCTGCATGAAGATAAACGATTTCCTCCTTTTCAGGAATGTGGAATGCAACAAGATTTTGATACGAGTTCATTACCAGGTTTTTATGTGTAAGCATCACGCCCTTTGGTCTACCCGTGGTTCCCCCCGTGTAATAGATTCCTGCTATGTCACCTTCCTCCACACCCTCTGCATAATACTCTTCTTCAGGCAATGTAGCAAGCAGTTCCTCATACTGAAGGATGCCATCCATTTCTCCTATTTCTTGAATATCATCAGCTAAAATAATATGACGTAAGCTCTTCACATTTCGTTTTAGCTCAGATACGATTGACAAAAATTCTTTGTGAATATACAGAACTTCCGCAGTAGCATCATTTAGTATAAAGGATATTTCTTCGACACTCAGTCGATTATTTAAGGGAACTAGAATCCCCCCGCGTGCCATGACTCCATACATTAATTCCAAATAATGATAACTATTGAACATGAGGAATGCTACACGATCTCCTTTTTTCACTCCTAGAGTAGATAGAGAACGCTTTACTTTAGCCGCTCTTGTAGCAAATTGTGAATACGTAAACGTGTATTTTCCATCTAAGATGGCCTTTTTTCCCGGAAAAGTACGAGCCGAATACATTAAAGCTTTAGTAAGTAACATAAAATCTCACTCCCTCTATGAATTAAAGTTCTTCTTACGAATACTCCTTATATTTGAGGTTCAAAGCGACATTTCACCCCATCGAAAGAATTTTCAGTCTATATTTGTTACTATTCATAACCCTTGCATATTTTATGCCAGATAAGAAACTCTATTGGTTCTATGATCATCAGCCTATCTATTTCGATAAACGCATGAATTATAAACATCTTAAAGACAAGCTTGTTTGATTTTCAGACAGTTTATATGGGTTGCGTTAACAAAATCATTCCTTACCCGATTTTTGGAGTATAAAAAAGGGGACTAACCAAAAAGACACATAAAGTGCCCTTTTGGTGATCGCCCCTTTTTTTGCTTCAGTAATATTACAGTAAGAAAGCTTCTTAAAAACCAGGAATTTTAATCGATACGAATATTTTATTGCTATTGTACTTATATGAGTATTTCAACATACTCTCTTTAACATAAATCAGGTTGCATTTACATTTTGACAATGGTTCTTCCGCGTATTTGGCCTTTTAAAATTTTGGATAGGACTTCGGGAAGTTCCTCTAATGAAATTTCATCGACAATATTTTCGTTTAATTTCTTTGGTTTTAAGTCAGTCGCCAGGCGTTTCCATACTTTCTCTCGTACCTTCATCGGACAGTATACCGAATCAATCCCAAGCAAATTTACTCCACGCAGGATAAATGGATGTACCGTCGTTGAAACATCGGTTCCTCCCGTTAATCCACTTAAGGCTACTGATCCGCCGTACTGGATCGTGCTTAACACATATTCAAGCGTTTTGCCTCCTACGGGATCAATGGCTCCAGCCCAGCGTTGCTGACGCAAAGGTTTTTGTTCCGAAGCAACGACTTCTTCACGATGGATAACTTGCTTTGCACCTAATTGGTATAAATATTCATGTTCGCTGGTTTTGCCGGTACTAGCAACCACTTCATACCCTATCTTTGATAAAATATCGACTGAAACACTGCCCACACCACCTGTAGCTCCCGTTACGAGTACCGGACCTTGAGCCGGCTGCAGGCCATTTTCCTCCAGTCGTTGAACAGACAGTGCAGCTGTAAATCCGGCGGTGCCGAGAATCATCGCTTCCCTTAAATTTAATCCATTCGGTAGCGGAACAACCCATTTTGCCGGCACACGAGCCACTTCACTGAACCCACCATGATGAGAAACCCCTAATTCATAACTTGTAACAATTACAGGATCGCCTTCACGAAAACGTTCATCCTGGGATTCGATGACCGTTCCTGCCAGATCAATCCCGGGTATCAACGGATATGTTTTAATAATTCGGTTGGGGATGGTCGCCAATCCATCTTTAAAGTTGACACTAGAAAAAGCAACACGAATGGTAACATCCCCATCCGGCAGGTCATTAGCCGATAGCTGTTTAACCTCCATTTTGGTTTGACCATCAACTAGATCCAAAACAAATGCACGAAAATCGTTCATCATTTCTCCCTTTCGTATGCCTAAACGGATAGACATGTTGGATTTTTCCTTTTATAACACACTATACCTTTTTTCTCAGCTCTGTTTTTAGCACTTTCCCCATGGGATTCCTCGGCAGGGCATCGATGATTTCAAAGTCCCTCGGAACTTTGAAATCTGCCAGGCGTTCACGGCAGAACGCGATGATTTCCTCGTTTGTGACGGATTTTCCTTCACGAAACACGATAAAGGCCTTAATATCCTCTCCCAAATTTTTATGCGGTTTGGCTACCACCGCAACCTCCAGGACGGCCGGATGCTGGTACAGGCAGTTCTCCACTTCCAGGCTGGAAATGTTAAATCCGCCCCGGATAATCAAGTCCTTTTTCCGATCGACATGATAGATGAATCCATCTTCATCGCGGTAAACCAAATCCCCGCTGTGAACCCAGCCATCCCGAAGGGTTTCTTTGGTCGCTTCCTCATTCTTGAAATATCCCCTCATATTCGCTGGAGAACGATAGCAAATCTCCCCAATCACATTTGGACCTACCTCCTGCTCCTTTTCATCAACAATCTTGACTTCAACTAAAGGCATCCCGCACTTTCCGACAGAACCCAATTTATCCAATGCATATTCACCAGGCAGGTACGTTCCTGTGGGTCCTGCCTCTGTCAAACCGTAAGTCTGTCTCAATTCGATGCCAGGAAAAGCCTTAAACAGATCTAAAATCACCTGCTTGGGCATCGGCGCCCCACCGTAATCGAGCAGGCGCAAGGAAGACAGCTCATAGTTGGGAATGTTGCCGGACTCCAGCATAAAGGTGTAAACAGCTGGAACCCCTACGTAAACGGTGGTTTTTTCCGATTCCATTGTACTTAACGTTTCTTCCACATCAAACTTACGATCAAGAACCATGGTTGCCCCATAAACCAGCACGGAAAGCAAATTGAAATGACAGCCCGAACTCGTAAAAAAAGGAAATGCACTCTGATAGACGTCCGTCTCAGATAGTCCCAGCGCTCCTCCAACAGAATAGCCGGTGGCCACGGCACTTGCATGGGTATGTATTACCCCTTTTGGACGGGCGGTTGTTCCCGAAGTATAAAGCCAATCCGCATCATCCGTTTCCTCTACCCGTGCAGTGGGAGGAGAAGAGTTTCCATTTTCCATAAGAGTCTGAAAAGAATACATCCGAATGGCGGTATTTGATAAGGGCACCTCTAACGGTGCGTCACCCGCCACAATGATGCGGCGAAGGCTCGGACATTCGCCGGCAACCCCTTGCACTTTAGAAAGGAGATTTACAGAAGTAATGATGGTGGATGCTTCACAATGCTCTAGAATGTACTGTAGCTCCGGCTCGGAAAATCTTGCATTGATCGGAACATTGATGCCTCCAATTTTATGAGCGGCATAAAAACTGAGAATACATTCCATCCCCTGTTCGTTATCCATAAAAATGGCGATCCGCTCGCCTTTTTGGATTTCTGCCTCCTGATACGCGTTAGCCAGCTGGTCGGTTAAACGATTGAGTTCCGAATAACTTAGACGCATTTTGTCCTTTTTGATTCCACTCCAGGCTACTACAGCCGTCTTATTTGGCGTTTGTTCGGCATGATACCTCAAATACTGCGGAATGGTCCGAAGCTGGAAAAACGATGGCAGCGGCAGGCTCATTCACACTCCTCCTTTAGCTAAATGTAAACAGCTTAAACGGCCAAATGTTAAGACACTCTTGAAAATACATCCTGTAAGGAGCTGGCTACTTCCTCTATTAGTTCTTTTCCTCGATCAATCACGCCACCCAGAATAAGAAATCCATGGATCGTATCATCATAACAATGATACTTTACTTTTACTCCCGCATCTTTTAACCGATTAGCATAAGCCTGCCCCTCATCATGCAGAGGATCATAACCGGCTGTTACCACTAACGCAGCGGGTAAACCACTTAAATCGTCCGCCAGAAGGGGAGAGGCGTAGATGCTTCTCTTCTCTTCTTCCGTCCGGAAATATTGTTTCTCAAAATATTTCATGTCCTTACGGGAAAGAAAGTAACCTTCAGCAAAATCATGGCTAGAAGGGTAATCTTTTGAAAAATCCGTGCACGGATACAAGAGCACCTGGAAACATAAGGAGGGTCCACCTTGCTCCCGGGCCATCAAACATACAACTGCAGCCAGGTCACCACCGGCACTATCTCCGGCTACTGCAATTCGCTGAGGGTCGCCGCCGAATGTATAAGCATTTTCCGCCACCCACTTGACAGCAGAGTAGGCATCTTCCGCAGCGGTGGGAAATGGGTGTTCAGGTGCCAGCCTATAGTCCACAGAGACTACTATACATTGAGCAGCATTCGTAATCGCGCGCAGTGGTGCATCTACCATTTCTAAATCGCCGAATACAAATCCACCGCCATGAAAATGAACGAGTATTGGGAAAATGCCCTCTCCCTCTGGAGTATAAATGCGAATTTTAATCTCTCCGTCTTTTACAGGAATGAATTGGTCTTGAACGCTGCCTACCGGTTCCGAAGCAATCGTCACTGTGGGAACAATATTTTGCATGGCCCTGCGATTTTCTTCCGGTGTGAGCTGATGAAAGGCAGGTGCACCCATCGCGGCTAACTGATCAAGAAAAGCTTTTGTTTTGGAATCAAGTGCCATTTATAATTCCTCCCTATATTTTCATATTATTAAATCAGTTAATTTCCTTAATTCCCAGCGATCTCTGTGCCAAAAGAACCCGTTGGTACCGGTTGTTTTTGATCAGATAACAGGAATCCCTCATAGCCGTTTACCGCAGCAGCATCGCATTGTCGGCTATAGTTCTGAAAGCCGCCGATGTACATCAGACTGACGCGTGGTTTGCCAGGGATGTTCGCTCCCATATACCAGCTGTCAGCCAGGGGTAAGAGTGTCTGATTGGCTACCTCAGCGCTGTGCTCCACCCACTCATTCTCGGCCTCAGCGC
>NZ_BJXX01000192.1 GCF_007991215.1 Aneurinibacillus danicus | reverse complement strand
TAGCTGGTTGATCCCCTCCACTCCATTGGATACCAAAATATTAGCCTGGGCTACGGATTGGTTGACTCCTGCGATTCCCTTGTTCGTTTCAGAAATGAGTGTACTTACATTATCTAAACTGCTTTTCGTTTGTTCTGCAAGTTTTCTGACTTCATCGGCAACAACAGCAAATCCTCTTCCATATTCTCCAGCCCGTGCTGCTTCAATGGCGGCATTCAGAGCTAAAAGATTGGTTTGATCAGCAATGGAAGAAACGATTCCAGTAACATCTTGAATTTTTGCAGATGTTACTTTGAGCGTTTCAATCTGTTCATTGACTTCATTCATACATATTTCAATCTTTTTCATTGCTTCCATCTGCTCATTCAGACGTTGTTGCGCATCTAAGGATTGTTGCTCCGTTTCTTGTGCAGACATAGAGCCAGCCTGTGCAAAGGATACTACTTGCACGGATTGTGCTGAAACCTGTTGCAAGAAAGCCCTTGCCTGTTCCGCAATGGCAGCAAGCTCCTCTGCTGTCTCACGTACTTCCTTCTGAACTTCCCCTTTTGCCTTTTGAGCTTCTTGCTTGACTCGTTCATTTTCCTTGTCATCGGCCTCCAACACGATAACCTGTTCCAAGGACAGAATCTTACTTACGGCGTTGGAGAACACTGCATATTCTTCTTTACTCGTCGTGTTTGCAAGAACAATCTCATTTAAGCTGTTGGTCAAGTCCGCAAATGCAAGCATATACCACTTCGGTTGCAGTCCAATCCGCACATGTACATGTGCGATAATATGTCGCTGTTTTACAAAGTCTTCGTCAATCTTTCCAGAAAAAAGATTCACTAGATGCTGACTAAGCGTCTTCTTTAGACGTTCGATTGTACTGTTCTCTTGAATGATTTTCATTAAGCTGGATTCAAAGGCTAGATTAGAATAAAAATTTTGGACAATCTTATCAATATTTTCTTTCACATATGGTTGCAATAGTTGAATTGCGGATAAATCATATATTGTTAGCTTAGTCATTTGCAGTATTGTTGCAACATCGCTATTAGCCTTTACGGTAATTGCAACATTTTTTCATTTCGTTTAATTTGGTCAATAAGATTTTTAAGATCGTTTGTACTCTTTTTAAATAACTGTAACAATGATAGCCCCCCTTTTAACAGCATCCTTTCATAAAATGGTTGATCAGAATAGGATTTATTACATACACATATATATCGGGATTTTTTTCCTTATCTGAACATTTTATTGACAAATTCTACGACTTAAATGTTTTAAATAGTGAAAATACTAATAATGTAATCATATGTCATCTAACTCAAAAATAAAGCCTGCCGCCCAGAGCAGGGTAGCAGGGTCATTTTTGTTCGAGTTCCTTCATAATACGTTCGCCTTTTTCCCCATTGAAATCATTGTCTCGTTCTCTTCTCTCTTTTCCCTCATACCGCTAAAGCGTTAATTTTATGGCTCCTAACTAAGGTGACAATCAGAGTAACAACATTCTATTTGTAAGTTCTATTATCCATTCACCGCCTTCCGTCCGGATGCCTTCCGAATCTCGTCGGCCAGCTCGGCTAGTTCCCGTTGCTCTTTGCGCAGTGCATCAGCTGCTTGATGGAATTCATCAAGCTTCTGGGGACACTTGTCCGGCTTTGCGTTCTCCGCCTGCCACATCACCTGATACTGTTTGATTTGTCCGTCCTTCTCCTGCCACTGCGCCTGCAGAATAGCAAGGATTCTGTCTGCCTTTGCTGTTGGAATCGTGTATTTCTCCTCCTTCTTATCGATGATGATTGGTTCCGGAACCTGCACGGTCATAGACGGGCGCGACGGGCGCTCTCCAGCCTTCAGCTGCGCAATAGAAAAACCAAAAGTCATTTCAAAGTGAGGCATGTCCTTAAACGACTTAAAGTCGCCTCCCCACTTGAATCCTCTGGCTTTGAAAAGCGCCACTACTTCCATCCAATCTTTCTTTTGATTTTCATTGAAGTCTGTATCCGTATCCCACACAACGCTTTTCCCATCCGGAGTATAGAGCGCCATGTCAACGGCCAGTCCATAGTTATGGTAGCTGGTACCGCCTTTAGCGTTCGTCACGATTTTCCCCGGCTTTGTTCGGCCTTGTGCATACAATTCATTCTGTTCCGCAATCGAACGGTATGCCTGCGTAATTAATACGTAGATACCACGTTTCCACGCTTCGAATACGACTTCCCATGCCCGCTGTGCAACGGTCGGGTGCAGGTTTGGATCATTCAGTCGAAAGCTCTTTTGTTTAAGCCAGTCCCATGTAATGGTCATGTTCATCCCCCCTACTTTAGATTATGAAAACGCATAGATGCCCGTTTGTTACATCCGTTTATCTTCAAAATTTTGATTCGGTTGCTTAGCCGCATGCCATGAATATCGCTAATACATTTCGATGATGAAAAGGACGAGCTGAAAAAGATGGCATATAAAAAGCCGATCAATATGCAGAAAATGTCGAATAATTAGTTATTTATAATTATTATTATTTAAAATATAATAATAGAAAATATAGGTAAAAAAGGAGGCGTTCAGATGATTAAGTCTCAGGAATACAGGCTTGGAGTATTGAGAGGTATATACCTAAAGCATGTGCGAAGCCAGGGGAAGGAGGTAATAATAAACATTAAATCACGAACAGAACTACAGGCATACACATATTTAGCTAAACGTGGATTCATAAGCTTAAACATAGAGGAGACTAATCCTTCTCTCTTTAAAATACAGATCCTTCAGTTAGGTGTTGAATATATAGAAAATCTTGAAGTTAAAGATGGTGCAACAGCGTAAGGAATGGCGTACACTTGGCGTAATTTTGGCCGCAGATTGGCGCCCCGTTTTGAGATAGAGGGGGTACGATGATAGTGTTAGAAGATAAGCGAAGGAGCCGTCCGCAAAGTACAAAAAAGTCGCTTTAGCATACTAAAGGTGGTCAAAATGCGTTCAAATCACCTTTTTCGAGTTCTGTGGTCAATAAAAAAAAATAAAAACCCCTTATCTATCAAGGGGTTTCACACTTGCCGCTTTTCACAATGTGAGCAGTATCCGTATATTTCAAACTTATGCCCGGTAATCGTAAATCCTTCCGGCTCGCCAAACATTCCATCCAGCGGGCACGACTTGATGTGGCGCGTTTTCCCACAGGATAAGCAAATCAGATGGTGGTGATGATCACTGGTCGAGCAGCGGAACCGATACTTCCGCTCTCCGCCAAGCTCAGTCACTTCCAGAATATCCAGATCGGTAAACAGCGTTAGGTTCCGATACACCGTATCGAAACTCAGCGCCGGATATTTCTTCTGCATATACTCAAGCATGTCCCGTGCGGATAAATACCGCTTCTCCTTGGCGAAAATACGGATCATCTCTTCCCGCTTGCCCGTATACTTATAACCGTGCTCTTTGAGCACCTGCAAAGCTTGCTCTAAGGTCATGGTGTCCACCGCCTTTTTTTTAATTCAGAGAGTTGCGCAGCCGTTTAACGGCCAATACACACATGAGCAGCAGAACGGCAATGAGCACGATCGTGCCACCTGAAGCTAAATCGAATGTGTATGCAATGACGAGGCCGCTTAGCACAGATATTTCTCCAAAAATAATAGCATACACAAATGTTTGCCGGAAGCTGTCTGCCAGCTGCAGCGCGGCTGCAACCGGAAGCGTAATCAGTGCGGAAACGAGCAGAATACCAACCACTTGCATGGCGATGCTAATGACCAGCGCCACCAGCACGCTGAATATGATATTAATCAAGTTGCGCGGGACACCGGAAATGCGGGCGCCTTCTTCATCAAACGACAGATATAATAGTTCTTTGTAGAACAGCCATACGATCGCGATAACCAGCAGACTGGCAATCACGACGCGCCATAAATCTTCTTCCGTCACTGACAGCAGGCTGCCGAACAAATAACCGAACAAATCAACATTAAATCCATTCGCCAGACTAATCAGCACAACACCAAGCCCGATCCCCGTGGAGAGAATAATGGGAATCGCAAGCTCTTGATAGAACTTGTACGCCTGACGCAGTTTATCCACCATAAACGCGCCACCCACCGAAAACACCATGCCGGCATAAACCGGACTTACATTCTGAAAAAAAGGTATATACTGCGCCAATAGCAGCCCCGCCGCCACACCCGACAGTGTAATATGCGATAACGCATCCGCAATCAGCGACATCCGCCGCACCACCAGAAAAACACCGATCAGCGGCGCCACGAAACCGATAATGAGCCCGGAAAGCAGCGCATGCTGCATGAACGCATAATTCATAATCGCTTCTATCATACTACGTAAATCCCTTCTAATGGTCATGGTGCAGAACATGAACGTCATGCCCGTATGACCTCAGCAAAATTTCAGGACGCATCCGCTCAAACTCTTCCGCTCCCCCGTGAAAATGAAGCCTATGATTTAAACAGGCAATGGAATGCATTTTCGTACTAACCGCACCCATATCATGGGAGACGAGAATCATGGAAATATGACGCTCCTCATTCAACTTCCTCAACAGCTCATAAAACTGCGCTTCCGAATGTGCATCCACACCGACGGTCGGTTCATCCAAAATCAGCACGTCCGGATCACTGACCAGCGCCCGCGCAATAAATACGCGCTGCTGTTGCCCGCCGGATAGGCGGCCGATGTTCCGATTCCCGAATTCGCCCATTCCCACTGTCGCGATCGCTTCCTGCACTCGCTCTTTCTCTCTTTTGCCGGGACGACGAAACAATCCCATCTTTCCTGTCAATCCCATCATCACTACTTCAAATACGGTCGCCGGAAAGCCTGTATTAAAGCTATTCGCTTTTTGTGAAACGTAGCCGATACGTGACCATTGGTCGAATTTACGAAGCGGCTTCCCGAACCATTCCACACTTCCTTCCTGCATCGGGATCGCGCCAAGGATGATTTTAAGCAAAGTAGACTTGCCGGAACCATTCGGTCCGACAAGTCCCATCATTTCACCCTTGTGCAGTTGAAAGGAAACATCTTCAAGCACAGGCTTGCTCCCGTAACGATAGGAGATATGCTTCACATCTAAAATGATGTCACTCACTGTACTTCCAGCACCTTTTTTAATGTAGTTAGATTGTCTTTCATAATATCTGTATAGGTTTTGCCCGCATCAAATTGTTCTTTTGTTACATTCTCAAGCGTATACAGCGTCACGGCTTCCGCCCCCGTTTCACGCTGCACCGTCTTGGCCACTTTATTCTCAACAAGTCCTTCAAACGCTACATATTTAATATTATGCGCTTTAGCTGTTTCAATCAATTGTTTTAGCTGCTGCTGTGTCGGCTCCTGGGAAGGGGAGAGTCCAGAGACGGATAACTGCTCCAATCCATAATGCCCGGCCAGGTACGTAAATGCTTTGTGTGAGACGATAAATTCCTTCTTTTTGGCTTTCGCTACTGCGTCTTTGTATTCTTTGTCCAGCGCATCCAGTTGCTGTGCCAGCTTATTGTAGTTCGCTTCATAATCGGCTTTGTGCGCAGGGTCCACTTCGGTCAGAGCTGTTTTGATATTGGCCGCTTGCTGCTTGGCAAGTACAGGATTCAACCACACATGCGGATCGTACTTGCCGTGATCATGCTCATCTTCATGCCCGTGTTCTTCCATGTTTGCAGCCTCCTCTTCATGGCTGTGCTCTCCTTCATGTACCTGCTCACCTTCATGGGCATGTTCATCCGGTTCCACCAACTGCAGTCCCTGGCTCGCATCCACTACCTTCGTTTTCTGTGAATCCAAATTCTTCGTCATATTGTCAATCCATGCTTCGTAGCCCGCTCCGTTATAAACAAACAACCTGGCTTCATTTACTTTCCCGATATCTTTGGCGGACGGCTCGTAGTCGTGCGCTTCTGCGCCTGGCGGCAGCAGGCTATTCACTTTTACATGATCACCGCCAATGGCGCGTACGAAGTCATATAAAGGAAATAACGTCGTATATACTTCTACCTTACCGTCTTCCCCTTTTCCCGCCTCGACACCTTCCTGCCCGCATCCTGTTAGAAATATGGAAAGCATAAGACTTAATGTAAGTAATCCGTACAAAATTTTATGATACCCTTTCACTTCGTTCCCCTCCTGCTCTACAAGCATAAATAAGATTATTTCCGATTTATCCAAAGTTAGTATAACGGAATGATCACGATTTGTAAACAAGGAGTTATTATACTATGTATTCTGCATTGCCGCAATAAAAGAGCCGTTACAAAAATACCGCTTTCTTATTCATCATTTTTCAGAAAAATTACGCTTTCTTTTATAACATATATGCCCATCCACCGGCAGACAATTACATACAGCAGCTAAATCATCATACAAAAACTCCATAAATTGCATACATGTCTCTTGGATAAATTCTCTATGCCACCGGAAAAATAGGAAAAAAAGGAGTTAATACGATGAAGAAAATAGCAGGCCTCATCCTTGCTCTCTCTCTGGTCTTCACAGGATGCGGCGGAGGCGGAAACAATCAGAAGCAGGGGGCAGCCAATCCGAAAAACGAGACGAAGCCTCAAGCACGCGTACAGCAGCAAAATGGAGTGAATCCTCATCCGCGCACGCAGCAGATTAAGACGGCGAACCGTAAACCTCAAGAAATTACACCATTGCAAACCGTCCACAAAAAAACGGCGATCGATACAATCGGATTTCTCGAACCGATTGTACCAAACAAGGCCGTTGCAGACGTAAAAGACACTAAAAACAGCTTGTCCTATGCCGCCTTTTTCAGCTATCGGGTAAAACCTGACGGAAATCTGATTCCGATTAATGACGAAAAGGCGCTTGCCGCAGCACGAAAATCCGGTGCGGCTCCAATGATGGTGCTGACGAATTTTGCGGAAGGAAATTTCTCTCCCGATATCGCTCATCGTGTCTTCACAGACAAGGCTGTATCCAAGCGATTAATCAAAAATGTAATTAACACAATGAATGCAAAAGGCTATAAAGCTTTAAACATCGACTTTGAACACATTCGACCAAAGGATCGTCAGCTTTATAACGGTTTTCTCGAAACGATTTTTCCCCAGGTGCGAAAAGCGGGATATGCCGTTTCTACGGCATTGGCTCCCAAGACAAGTGATGAGCAATCCGGACCATGGCATGGAGCCCATGATTACAAAAGACATGGCGAACTTGCTGATTTCGTTATTTTAATGACATACGAATGGGGATGGTCCGGCGGTCCTCCGATGGCGGTGGCTCCGATTCCGCAGGTACGCCAGGTACTCGACTATGCCGTCTCGGTTATTCCCCGCCAAAAAATTATAATGGGGGCTCCGCTGTACGGCTACGACTGGACACTTCCTTATAAAAAGGGAAATCCTTTCGCGAAGAGAATAGCGCCGCAAGAAGCCGCCGATCTGGCAATTAAAAAGGGCGCAGACGTGAAATATGACAACAAAGCGCATGCGCCCTGGTTCAACTATACGGACGACAAGGGAAAGAAACACGTGGTCTGGTTTGAGAATGAACAAAGCATGCAGGCGAAGTTCAATCAGGTGAAGGATTATGGATTACGCGGAGTGGCCTACTGGGTGCTTGGCGAACCTTTCCCGCAAAACTGGGCGATGCTTAAGGACCAGTTTGTAATTAAAAGGCATTAGACTTATTATCGAAGAAAAAGGTGTTTACCGGCTACTCGGCAAACACCTTTTTCTTCGCACATTACTACGCCGCATACATAGCTGAATCTAACGCTTTACACCCAGCCAAAATAGCGAACCACTTGAGCTACGATAAAGCACACTGCCACCGCAATCGACAGCGGAATCAGCGCCGCAAGCACGGTCCACTTCACACTCTTTGTCTCTTTAGCAATCGTGTAAATCGTCGTGCCGCACGGATAATGAAGCAGCGAAAACAGCATCACATTTAATGCAGTCAGCCACGTCCAGCCATGCTCCAAGAACAATGTCTTGAGCGCATTCATATCGTCGAGTTCCACCATCGCTCCGGACGCCATGTACCCCATAATTAAGATAGGTACGACGATCTCATTTGCCGGAAGTCCCAGCAGAAATGCCATCAGAATATAACCGTCCAGTCCAATCGCATGAGCAAACGGGGTAAGCCAGCCCGCGATATGGTCAAGCACATGCTGATCGCCGACCGTAATGTTAGCGAGAAGCCATATAACGATACCGGCAGGTGCTGCGGTAATGACCGCACGCTTCAGAACAAACAATGTTTTGTCATACACCGAACGGACGATGGTGCGTCCGAACTGCGGCTTGCGGTATGGCGGAAGCTCCAGCGTAAAATGGGACGGAACGCCGCGCAGCATTGTCTTAGACAATGCCCAGGAGACAAACAGCGTCATCATAATGCCGAACAGTACCATGCCGACCACAATCAAAGCCGCCGCCGTCACGTTTGCGCCTATGCCGACCGCACCGGCCAGGAACAGCGATGACAGCAAAATCAACGTCGGCCACCGCCCGTTGCACGGAACGAAATTGTTCGTCAGAATCGCAATCATCCGCTCACGCGGCGACTCGATAATCCGGCAGGAAATAATGCCCGCCGCATTACAGCCGAAGCCCATCGCCATCGTCAACGACTGCTTCCCGTGGCCGCCTGCCTTCTTGAACAGGCGGTCCAAATTGAACGCTACACGCGGCAAATATCCAAAGTCTTCAAGCAGCGCAAACAGCGGGAAGAAAATCGCCATCGGCGGCAGCATAACTGAGACAACCCATGAGACGCCGCGGTATAGTCCAAGCACAAGGATACCGTGCAGCCATGCCGGAGCACCTGCCCACATGAACAGATCCGTCAACTTCCCTTCCAGCCAGCCGAATCCGTCCGCCAGCAGACCGGAAGGCACATTCGCTCCGGCAATCGTTACCCAGAACACCGCTCCCAGCAGTGCCAGCATGATGGGAAATCCGAAATAACGGGATGTCAGAATCGCATCCAGCCTGCCGTCCCAGTCGATTCTCCTACGTTCCGATCTGCTCGTAACTTCTTCCGCAATGCTCTGCGAGTGCTGATAAATTTTTTCCACAATACCATCCCGCATCGGCTTTTTGTATTCCGTCCGTACCTGACGGGCAATGGCATGCAGACGATGGATATCCTCTCTCTCTATGCTTGCGGCCATGAAGGTGACACCTCCCTCCCCAGCGTGTGCTTCGGTAACTCGGCATCCGCCATATACTTCTCAATATCCTCAAGCAGCGTACTATCTCCGTCCAACAGACGCAGCGCTACCCAGCGTGCTTTCATCGTTCCTTTTAGCAACGGGGCAAGCTGGACTTCCAGTTCGCAAATCGCCTGCTCTACTTCTTCGTCGTATCGCAAGACGAGTGGCGACGGAACGACTTTGCCTGCAGCTACATCAAAGAGTCGATCTTTCAATTCGCTCAGGCCCTGTCTCTGACGCGCAGCCGTCGCCACCACCGGTACCCCCAGTTTTTGCGCAAGTCCTTCTATATCTACCGTGATGCCTTTGCGCTTCGCCTCATCCATCAAATTTACGCACAGTACGACCTGATCGGTCATTTCCATAACCTGCAGTGCCAGATTCAAATTCCGCTCCAGCGCCGTTGCATCTACGACGACGAGCGTTACATCCGGCCTTCCAAAGCAGATAAAATCACGGGCCACCTGCTCATCCACGGAATTCGGCAACAGCGAATATGTTCCCGGCAAATCAACCAGAAGAAAAGGTTGACCTTTATGCATAAACGTCCCCTGCGCATTCCCTACCGTTTTTCCCGGCCAGTTTCCGGTATGCTGGTTAAGGCCGGTCAGCGCGTTGAACACGGTACTCTTCCCGGTATTCGGATTGCCGGCGAGCGCAACAACTTTCTGCTCTACCGAGGCTTCAATCCCGAATTTGCGCTGTAGAAGTTCCACTCTCTTCTCCGCGGACAATCTCTTCATCGGTTTTCCTCCTTAATTTCAAAGTGGTTCAACCATAATCCTTCTCGCGTCTTCCCTGCGTAGCCCGATGGTCGTTCCGCGTATCCGGTACGCTGTCGGGTCTCCGATTGGGCTGCGCAGTATGACTTCCACGATCGTCTGCGGTACAACTCCTAAGTCCAGCAGACGGCGGCGTACCAGTCCTTCAGCGGATAACTCCAGTACTTTCGCTCTGCCGCCAGGCGCCAGCTCAGATAAAGGAATCGCCGTTTGTCTCTTCTCAGTCATCCAATCACCTCCGACTCCTTCCAAATCTTGTCTTACAGCCAAATATTTTACCTAACGCAACTTTTCTCGTAAAAAAACATTGCTTCTACGCTACTTTCCCTATATAAATTATTTTGCGTAAGGGCAAAAAATGCAAGTGTTTTTTCTTAAGATGGTATATTACTTACTGTATTTCATTGTCATCTTTTTTGTGCTATCGTCTTAGGTGAAAAATTCGCGATTTCATTCAGACAAGGAGAAACCTATGTGTAGAGAACATCATGAACTCCGCCAGCATCCGGAGCGAACAAGCGTGACAGTAACGGATGCCTATTTAATCAGCGTGGTACAGGCTGTTGAAAATCTGCTTCCCATCTGGCGGCAGCGCTTGGAAGACGGGCTTATCCGCCTGGATTTTGCGGTAGAAGTCGGGAGAAAATTAATGCCGAAAGCACAGGAAAGACTGTTTGATTTCCTGCGTGACCATCCTGTGCCAAAAAATCATGAGAGCAAAGTACTGCTCGCCTTCTCATTCGACATGCCTGAGTGGGCCGTGTTGGAAGTACTGCGATTATATAAGCAGGCTGACAAAGTCCGTGATGCGATTATAAAGTATAACGATTTAATGGATTTATACGAAGAGCTAATGTATGAGGATTTTGAATACCGCTTCTTTGAAAATAAACTGCCGAAAGATGAGCAGAAGCTGTCGGAATCACTGACCGGATACCGAAAACGACTGCAAGCGCTGCATGAACAGGCTCCTCGTTTTCGCGATAAAAATGCCTACAGCCGGATGTATAGCGATAGCTCCTCTTCTTCGCGCCGCACGCTCTCTGCCGAAGCAGCAAACTCACAGAATATACGCCAATTGCTCGGCGTAAACGAGAACGCCTCAGACGAAGAAGTAAAGAAACGGTACCGTCATTTGATGAAAGTACTGCATCCGGACCGCGGCGGCAGCGCCTACCTGTTCGATCTGGTGAAAAAAGCGTACGAGGCGGAAAAATAGACGCTAATTTTTCTGGAAAAACAGGTTCTTGTCCATACAATTTCTTCACAATTGAATATAGTAATAGGAGAAGGCAGTCTCATCTTCCTCCTATTACAGCAAAGCCGCTTCGCACCGGCGGAGATTGTGCGTAACCTTCCCTCCTCCCTTCCAACCAGCCTGTACGTTCATACAGGCTGGTTCAATTTTTTCTACATCATATCCCGTTTTCTAAACTCTCTAAATCCAAGCAAAAGGAAAAGTGCAAACAAAGCAGCCGCTATCCCGTACATAACCGTGTCCTGTTCAAATTTTTCCATTGAAGGTCCAAAGTAAGTCATTACCGGATACGTCCATGGATAGTATATCCAGAAGTGCTCCGAATTCGCTGCAAAGATTGTGGGCGCGGCCAGGCCGGTCCCAAGCGCCAGCGGCACGCCAGCATGCGAGAAACGAAAGCTTAATACGAATTGCACCGCCACCACCGGCAGTACCGCGATAAATGCGAGCAGACCCCGACCCAAAAGCAATCCATACGGAACCGCTCCTTCGGCCCCTACAGCGAGACCTGCCAAGAGTGTACCTGCACTTAATACACTTAAGTTTAAAAAAACAAGCAGGCAGGCTATTATCAACTTAGACACATATACTTGTGCACGTGTTACCGGTAACGCCAGCAGTTGCTTCCATCCATTCTGTCCATGTTCTATCCGCGCCAGGAGTGCCATCAGAATCGTAATCACCAGCGGAAGCAGCAATGAAGGATACAAAATTATGCATTGCTCATATAATATCTCCCATTCCGTACGCCTGCTGTTTGCAAATGCACTGTCCCGATAGCGCATAAAATTCGCCACGCCCTGCAGTACCAGAAACAGCGGCGCAAGCACAGCAATCCAGACAACGCCAGAACGGCGCAGCTTCATTAATTCCGAAGTAAGCAATCGCATCATTTTCTCTCCCTCCTATACAATGTCCCGCCTGCGAAATTCCAGCATGCCCAGCCCTAACAGCAAGGGGCCTGCAATCAGTCCGCTCCATACGGGACGATTATTCGCCACATCTTCGAACGGTATAGCATATAAAATTACCGCATGAGGAAAAAAACTCAGCACCTCCGATTGACCGAGGAAAATCGCGCACACGCTTAGCCCCACGCCTATGACGATGGGCGCCATGACATTCTGAAAACGGGAGCTAATCCAATGCTGGAAGCTGACAATGCCAAGGGCACCGATAGCCTGATAGAGCACATACTCTCCGTATAAATCAGAAGGAAACGGCTCACTAAATCCGAGCAGCTTGCCTATAGCAAACAGGGCCAGCATAAGAACAATGACAGCGGAGTATGTGAATAGCACAATTAGCAGCCACTTGGATAGATACACGCTGCGCCGCGTCACCGGCAGACTCAGCAAATGTTTCCACGCATTTTCGCTGAATTCCCGATAATGAACAATCGCGGCAATGAGCGTAATTCCTATCGGCATAAACATCGCCCATAAATAAACCAGCTCGCCCAACATAACTCCCCAGGGGCCTAAATCCGCCTGTTCGCTCTTTGTGAGAAGGTAATCATAACGAACCCGTACGTCGATGAAAACGAGGGCGGCGATAAGCAACGGCCCGCCAAACACGAGCCACCACATTACACCATTCTTCTGTTTATACAGCTCCGTCGTAAAAACAGCCATCCGGCTCATACACTGTCCGCCTCCTTCGTCAGCTCAAGAAAAATATCTTCGAGTGACTTTCTCTCTTCGCTTATATGGAACACGTCGTGGCCTGCAAGCACTAGATGCCTGTTTACTTCTGCTGCAAGACTTCTGTCCGCCTCCACATATAATGCATGCTCCTTCTTCCGCGCGCGATATCCGGCATGGAACAGCAAGCGTGCCGCTTCATCCGGCCGCTCCACTTCCACCTTCAATTTCACTTCGCTTCGCTCCTGAAGCTTTGCAAGCTCACCTTCAAACAGCAGCTTCCCCCGACTGATAATGCCCACCCGGTCAGCGATTAACTCAACTTCCCGCAGAATATGGCTCGAAACAAGCACCGTCATGTCCATACGCTCGGGAAGACTCACAATCAGATCGCGAATCTCATGGATTCCTGCCGGATCCAATCCATTGGTTGGCTCATCAAGAATGAGCAACTCCGGGCTTCCAAGCAGCGCCTGGGCGATGCCGAGCCGCTGTTTCATGCCAAGCGAGTAATGCTTTACCTTTTTGTGCTTCCATTCCGTCAACCTTACAATCTCAAGCGTCCTGTCGATGTCTTGGCGATCGGCATTCAGCAATTTGCGCGTAATCTCCAGATTCTCATATCCGGTCAAATGTCCGTAGTAAGAAGGGGATTCTACCAGCGACCCCACTTTTTTTGCGATTTCGATTCGGTGATGGGCAAGCGACTTATCAAAGATTCGCACTTCGCCTTTTGTTGGACGAATGAGTCCGAGCAGCATCCGGATGGTCGTCGTTTTTCCTGCCCCATTCGGTCCGAGAAAGCCGTATATCTCCCCCTTCTTTACATTGAGCGAGAGGCTATCAACCGGTGTAAATCCTTTAAATGTCTTGGTCAGATTATCCGTTTCAATCACAAGTGAACTCATCTTCATTCTCCCATCTGTATTGTCGATTTATCTTCATTGTAGTTTCCTTTCCTTAACCTCCCTTTCAGCCTTCCTTAATTCTGGATTAATTTCGCTTTCCTTCAGCACATGAAAAGGAATATGTGTTTGCTTTTTCGTCGTGGTAGAATAGAAGCATACGAATACGGGGTGTGAAGCATGTACAGAAAAGAAGATTTGCGGCCCGTGTTAAAATGGGCCGGGGGAAAACGGCAGTTGCTTGCCGATATCGCGGCGCATATGCCCGCTGACTACGAATTGAACGAGCATGCATACTTTGAACCGTTCTTTGGAGGCGGTGCGGTATTGTTTCACTTCGCACCCCGACGGGCATACATTAACGATGTGAATGCCGAATTGATGCGGCTATATCGCACGATTAAGGAGCAGCCGGAAGCGCTCATAGAGCAGCTTCGAGAGCACCGGAATGAATCGGAGTATTTCTATGAAGTGCGGGCCTGGGATCGCTCTCCGGAATTTTCTTCGCTTTCGGATGCGCAGAAATCGGCGCGCATGATTTTTTTGAATCGGACGTGCTTTAACGGACTTCACAGAGTGAATTCGAAGGGATACTTCAATGTGCCATTCGGAAAATATAAGAATCCTGACATCGTACAGGAAGACGCCATCCGGGCTATCTCCGGCTATTTACGTTCCAACGATATCATCATGTCCGCGGGGGATTTTTCCGAACAGGTACTTGAGCACGCGCAGACGGGCGACTTTGTCTATTTCGATCCGCCGTACGATCCGGTAAGCGAAACGGCGGCGTTTACCGCCTATGCAACGGATGGGTTCACAAGGGACGACCAGCTCCGCCTGCGGGATGTCTACCGGCAATTGAGCGACCGCGGCTGCTTCGTTATGCTGTCGAATTCTTCAACAGACTTTATCCGCAATATCTACCAGGAATTTAACGTCTGCACCATCCATGCCAGAAGAAACATTAACTCGAAAGGAACCGGACGCGGCAAAGTCGACGAAGTACTGGTTTTGAATTATAAAAACATAAAAGGATACGAAGCGTCTGAACAACCAGATTCAGCCGCAGTACGAAATGAATAAAGAGCTTTATGTTATACCGACAATAATTTTATCGTTTGCATTTCCAAGGTATAATAGAGAATGCACTACTTATATTAAGAAATGAGGGTAAACAATGACGGAAGAGCAAATGAAGATGTTTAAGCAGATGTTTGAACAGGCATTACAGTTACCGGAAAAAGAGCAGATGATACTGTTCGAAGCAATGTCCAAAAATGCGAAAGAGTTTCTCGAGAACAATAAAGACTTCACCATAACACCTGAAATGTTAGAGATGTACAACCGACTCTCGCCGCAAATACAGGAAATGGTCAAGCAGTTCCTCACCCCATATATGAACAAATAGGCACCTTGCGCAGCATAAAAAGAACCGCCAGAACACTGAGCTTATCGTCCTGGCGGTTCTTTTTCTATACGTGAGAAAAGGATACGGACTCGTGTTCCCTCTCCTATTCTGCTCGTTACTTCAATATCACCTCCGTGCGCCTCAATAATCTGCCTGGCAATTGCCATGCCGAGTCCGGAGCCCTGGTGACGTTCATTCGTGCTCGTTCCCCTGTAGTACCGGGTGAATAGCTTCTCAATCTCGTCCTCTCCAATCCCCTGTCCGTCGTCTTCTATGATGACATCTATCGCTTCCGCCTGTTCCGCTATATACACCCTGATTTTCGTCTCCGGCGGATTATGAATCACCGCGTTATAGATAAGGTTCGTAAACGCTCGAATCAAAAATCCTCTATCAAACGCTAGAAAGATTTGTTCTTTCTCGGGATTGAACCTCTCATGGCTAAAGCCAC
>NZ_BJXX01000191.1 GCF_007991215.1 Aneurinibacillus danicus | reverse complement strand
AAAAAAGTGCTGGTGTAGTAGCGGGGACACATTCAATAGAGGGAGGCAGCGTCAAATATAAGGCGCTGCCTTTTTTCCGTGAAAATCATGAGGAAAGAAGGAGAGTGTTTCACCTGTGGATATTTTGAGGTGAGGATGGTATACTGTTACTGGTATATCTCTGCTGTATACCACAAACAAAACGATGGTATGTAAGTACGAACCTGAGATAAAAAGGAGGAAGTTACATATGGCAATCGTAAATGTAACAGATAGCTCATTCCAAAGCGAAGTAGAAAGCGGCGGCACAGTGCTGGTGGATTTCTGGGCTCCTTGGTGCGGTCCCTGCAAAATGATTGCACCGGTTCTTGAAGAAATCGACGGCGAAATTGGCGGCAAAGTCAAAATCGCGAAAGTAAATGTTGACGAAAATCCGGAATCCGCACAACGTTTCGGCGTAATGAGCATCCCGACACTGATGCTGGTAAAAGACGGTCAAGTCGTTGACAAAATTATCGGCTTCCAACCGAAAGAAAGCCTGTTAAGTGCCATTAACAAGCACCTGTAAGCTTTAACTAACACAATGAGTCCTCCGATTTTAAAATCGGAGGACTTCTTCATGAGGAATACGGGTAAAAAAACTCGTCTGGTTCTTTTCCCCGAAGATGTATAGACCGTTCGCTTCCCTTTTTCAGATAAAGCCGGCCGACAAAACATCCGGGTATTTCAGAGAGGGAGCCAGTTGTCGGCCCATATAGCTTTACCTGAAAATGGCGCTAAGTAAGGGAAAAGAAAGGACTTCGTTTTTTCACCCGTATCCCTTTGAAAGTAATAAAAGCAGATGGAAAAAGCGGCCTCTTTAAAATACAACGAGCGAAAAGAGGATACTTTTTCCACCTGTTTTTCATAAAAAAAATCACCATGGCTTTTCAGCCACAAGCCCTGCCATGAAAATGAAGGGAAGGGCGGCTGACTCTT
>NZ_BJXX01000190.1 GCF_007991215.1 Aneurinibacillus danicus | reverse complement strand
GATTTTCACAGAAAAAGAAAGGAGGTATACAGAATGGATACGCTAAAAGAAAAGTTAAGCCTTTTGCCGGACAAGCCGGGGTGCTATTTGATGAAGAACGCGGCCGGAGAAGTCATCTATGTCGGCAAAGCCAAAGTATTAAAAAATCGTGTCCGCTCTTATTTTACGGGCAGTCATGACGGTAAAACGCAGCGTCTCGTCCAGGAGATCGCTGATTTCGAATACATTGTTACATCCTCGCCGGTCGAAGCGCTTTTGCTGGAGTGCAACTTGATTAAGAAGCATGATCCTCGCTACAACGTTTTGCTCAAAGACGACAAAACGTACCCGTACATTAAAATTACGAATGAAGAACATCCGCGTCTTGAAATTACCCGCAAAGTTGTAAAAGACGGCGGCAAGTATTTCGGACCGTATGCCAATGCAGGAGCGGCCCAGGAGACGAAGAAGCTTCTGGATCGGCTCTATCCGCTGCGCAAGTGCAAAAATATGCCGAAAAGTGTTTGCCTGTACTACCATATGGGTCAGTGTCTCGCTCCGTGTGAATATGAAGTAGACTCAAAACAGTACGAAGGCATGATTGAAGAAATCTCCCGTTTTTTAAACGGAAATTACGGGGAGATTAAGCAAACATTGAAGCGGCAGATGGAGGCGGCGGCGGAAAACCTTGAGTTTGAGCGTGCCAAGGAACTGCGTGATCAGATTCAGTATATTGAAGCCATTATGGAAAAGCAGAAAGTTACGTTCAGCGACAACGTTGATCGAGACGCCTGGGGCTATCATACCGACAAAGGCTGGATGAGCGTACAGGTATTCCATATTCGCCAGGGGAAGATGATCGAGCGGAATGTGGCATCTTTTCCCTTCTACGGAGAAGAGAATGAAGATTTCATTTCTTATGTTGTCCAGTTTTATCTTAAGGAGCATATCCGTCCAAAGGAAGTGCTGCTGCCTGTGAGCGAGGGAACGGATGGACTCGAAGAAGCGATTGAAACCAAATTGCTCGTTCCGCAGCGCGGACCGAAAAAGCAGCTGGTAGATATGGCGAAAGAAAACGCACGTATCGCCTTAGAAGAGAAGTTTGCCCTTATGGCACGCGACGAAGCCCGCACGATCCAGGCGGTGCAAAAGCTTGGTGAAGCGCTTGGCATCGGCTATCCGAAGCGGATTGAAGCGTTTGATAATTCGAACATTCAAGGGGTGGACCCCGTTTCGGCGATGGTTGTATTTACTGATGGCAAGCCGGATAAGAAAGAATACCGTAAATACAAAGTGAACACAGTGAGCGGGCCGGATGATTATTCCACCATGAAAGAGGTAGTTCGCCGCCGTTACACGCGTGTGCTGAAAGAAGGATTGGAGTTGCCCAACCTTATCATTATTGACGGAGGAAAAGGCCAAATTGCGGCAGCGGTTGATATATTGGAAAATGAACTTGGGCTTTTTATCCCTGTATGTGGATTGGCCAAAGACGAAAAGCACCGGACCGCACAGCTTCTGGTCGGTAACCCGCCTATTCCTGTCGATTTAAAGCGGGACAGCAACGAATTCTATCTTCTGCAGCGTATTCAAGATGAAGTGCACCGATTCGCGATTACATTCCACCGCAACACGCGCAGCAAGACAATGTTTCAGTCGAAACTTGATGAAATTCCGGGGGTTGGAGAAAAGCGAAAGAAAATGCTCCTGAAGCATTTCGGATCCATTAAAAAAATGAGGGAAGCGACGGTAGACGAGTATCGTAATCTCGGGATCGGTGACAAACTGGCGCGGCAAATTCTTGAATATCTGCGTGAAAATACGGAAGCCGCAGCCGATAAATCCGAATAAAACGGTTGCCTTTCCAGTTGGCATGTGATACCATATACGAAAATTAAATATTCAAATCATCAACGCCTCACTGAACAAGGTGAGGTAGAGGAGCGAAGACCATGAGTACCCCGCTGGAGGAGCGAGAGTCCTGAGAAAGCGGATGAAAGGGGAATTCGCCGAAATGACAGAACGGATCTCGCCGCCTGTCGTTGGGTCTGCATTGAATAAGTGCAGGACTGTCACCGGACTATCATCCCGGATAGCCGGTGGAGTACTATCTCGCACAGGGAATTGGGAAGTGAGCGTTAGCTGTATTTGATCTGGATATATACAGACAACAGATAAGGCGAACGCCTCTGTTGTCTTTTTTATTTTCAGCGACATGACCTCTGGCCCTCTCAAACGTGCGGGGCATTCGAAACAAAGAGAAAAAGAATGAAAAGTTCGAGGAGGACACGAGAGATGAGTCTTATCGTACAAAAATTCGGCGGTACATCCGTTGGCACGATTGAACGGATTCAGGCGGTGGCCCGCCGCGTTTTATCCACTGTACAGTCCGGACATCAGGTGGTGGTTGTTGTTTCGGCCATGGGAAAGTCTACGGATGTTCTGGTGGATATGGCCAGGCAAATTACCGGTGAGCCGGATCCGCGTGAGATGGATATGCTGCTGACGACCGGAGAACAGGTATCTATTGCGTTGCTGACCATGGCCTTACAGGAGTTGGGGCAGAGTGCCGTATCAATGACCGGCTGGCAGGCCGGTATTACAACGGAAGAGGTCCATACGAAGGCGCGTATTACGCAGATTGATCCGACACCGCTTCGAGATGCGCTCGCCAAAGGGAAGGTAGTTATTGTCGCTGGATTCCAGGGTATTTCCTCTGACGGGCAAATTACGACGCTTGGGCGGGGCGGTTCGGATACGACGGCAGTGGCGCTGGCAGCAGCGCTTCAGGCGGATAGATGCGAGATTTATACTGATGTGGACGGTGTATATACAGCAGATCCACGCATTGTTTCTTCTGCAAGGAAACTGCCCTATATCTCTTATGATGAAATGCTTGAGCTGGCGACGCTTGGAGCCGGGGTTCTCCATCCCCGTGCGGTGGAATGCGCAAAGCAGCATCGTGTCTCTTTAACCGTTCGCTCAAGCTTTGGCACAGAAGAAGGAACCATGATTGGGGAGGAATCGAATATGGAGCAAGGGTTGGTTGTTAGCGGAATTGCTCACGATAAAAGCGTGGCGAAAATTACGGTAGCCGATATGCCGGCCAAATTGAATGCAATGTCCAGACTATTCGCCACACTGGCGGAAGAGCATATTAATGTAGATGTTATCGTACAAAGTGCTTATGAAGCTAATACAACGAATGTATCGTTTTCTGTAAGCGGTGAGGAAGTAAAACGGACGCTGGATGTTTTGCTTAAGCATAGGGAAGAACTTGAGTTTGGGTATGCGGTGGCAGAGGAAGACCTGGCCAAAGTCTCGATTGTCGGAGCCGGCATGATTACGAATCCGGGTGTGGCAGCCCGGATGTTTACCTGTCTGGCTGAGGCAGGCGTGGAGATTAAGATGGTGTCTACATCCGAGATTAAAGTTTCTTGCGTCATTCCGCTGGCTCAGATGGAAGCGGCGGTACGCAGCCTTCATACGTCCTTTGGACTTGATGCCAAAGAAGCTGCCATGGTATATGGAGTATAACAAACATAAAAAAGAGCTCGCCGTCTTTTGAACGGCCGGGCTCTTTTTTGACGTAACGGATCATTATGCGGTGATGTGGCTTTTGCGAAGGGAGGCCGGAAGAAGACCTGCCGCAGCGAGACGTCGGCGGACAAGCACTCCGATATAGGAAGCGACCGCAATCTTAACCAGGTCAGGCAGTACGAACAGCCCCATACCGAAAGCAAATGCCTGGTTCCACGGTAGGCTCAGTACGAATTTTAACTGAGTGACACCGCATGCATAGATGATGGCCAATCCGACTACATTCGCAAGCAGCGCGCGGAAAAATGTGATATCCTTGTTTTTAAGCAACGTACCCATGACGAACACGGCTATAACATATCCGATTAAGTATCCGCCTGTTTTGCCAACAATGATGCCGAACCCGCCGGAAAATTGGGCAAACACCGGTGCGCCTACAGCACCGAGCAGTAGATAGAGCAGAACAGCGATGGTTCCATAGCGTCTTCCTAGAATGATAGCGGTAAGCGCGATAGCAAAATTCTGGAGAGTAAAAGGAACCTGCGGAATAAATGAAAAAGAAATCTGAGCAAAAACCGCTGTTAGTGCGCAGAATAAGGCCGAAAGAATCATCATTTTCATGTTTTCGTTTCGCATGAGCTTTCTCCTTGTCTTATGTTAACCTATTATAATACTGAGTTTACAAAACGAACTTTCTTTTTGTCAATATTGACATTAGTCAGTAAAAAACGTAGTATTGAACTAACTCGCAGAAAGACGGAATACAATAAGATAGCTCTTATCAAGAGAGGCGGAGGGACTGGCCCGATGAAGCCCGGCAACCCCGTGCATGTGTGCGGATGAGGTGCCAATTCCAGCAGAACGGTTTAAACGTTCTGGAAGATAAGGGGAGGACGATGAGCTATGAACGCCTCTTCCTTATAAGGAAGAGGCATTTTTTATAAGTTGGTTCGCCGCTACGGTATGGTGCGGAGAGAAAAAGAGCAGAAGGGAGTGACGAGCGCATGATACAGAAGATGGTGATAGACGAAATAAAACTGGAGTGCGGTGATACGCTGAGACAGGTTGAAGTGGCATTTGAGACGAGCGGAACGCTGAATGAGGAGAAGACGAATGCGATCCTCGTTTGTCATGCGCTTACCGGTGACGCATGCGCAGTCGGAGATGAAGAACAGCCGGGATGGTGGGAAGGCCTTATCGGTCCCGGACGCTATATTGATACGAATAAATACTTTGTGGTGACGTCGAACGTATTAGGCGGATGTTCCGGTACGACAGGTCCTGCTTCCCTTAACCCGGAGACCGGGAGGCCATATGGCGCGGATTTTCCGGTAGTCACCATACGGGATATGGTACAGCTGCAGTATCTAATGGTGAAGCGTTTAGGGATAGATAAATTGTTTGCCGTTGTCGGAGGCTCAATGGGCGGAATGCAGGCTTACGAATGGGCGGTTATGTACCCGGAGATGATGCATCTTGTCCTGCCTATTGCTACATCGGCCCGGCTGTCTGCGATCGCCATTGCATACAATGATGTGGGACGGCAGGCCATTCTGTCCGATCCGGAGTGGAAGAGAGGACATTATTACCCGGGGAAAGGACCGGTCAACGGATTGTCGATTGCCCGTATGTTAGGAATGATTACGTATCGTACGGCTGATTTGTTTGAGTATCGTTTCGGCCGGCGTTTGAAAGACGAACGGGATGTAACCCAGTTTGATTCCACATTCAACATCGAGAGCTACCTCCGTTATCAAGGGCAAAAGCTGGTCGAGCGGTTTGATGCCAACAGTTACCTGTATTTATTGAAAGCAATGGACTCGCACGATATCGGGCGAGGACGCGGAGGTATTAAAGCGGCGCTGGAACGGATTCAGGCCAGGGTGCTTTCCATCGCTATTTCGAATGACTTGCTGTATCCTGCCGATCATCAGGAAGAAGTAGTGGAGATGCTGAAAGCCTCGCACAAAGAAGTGGAATATCACTTTGTTGAATCCATTTACGGTCATGACGGGTTCCTTGTGGAGTTCGTAAAGATCGGTCCACTGGTAGAACAGTTTATTGAAAAATATAATACCGGTATTTTTAAACAATCGGCAGCATCAAGATAATCATTTTGGTATCGGCGAATTTCGACAATTTGTCCGTCGCTTTCCTTGACGCTGTCTCTTTGACGGAGTAAAATGAATTTGTCACAAAGTCTTCATTTATTTTTAAGGCTTCCTTGGGAAGCTTTTCTTCATGTCATGCATGTAGAGTAGAGCGGATAAAGGGGGAGTTTAGAGAGAAAAATGAAGTGGTAGGGGTGTTTCGAGAGAACTGTAGAGAAGTCGGAGAGAAATTGGGTGTGTTAAACGTTTTTGTGAAAAAAGTGTCAGACTAGAAAAATTGTAGCGGATCCTTGTGAAAGGGGGAATTTATGCAATGATGAATCATCGGCATTTTTTTAACCGTAAACTACATTCCCTGCTAGGCGTTGTACCCATCGGGGGATTCTTATTCGTCCACTTGCTAACGAACTATTATGCAACGCGCGGTGAAGAAGCTTTTCTTGAGCGCGTTGAGATTATGGAAGGGCTTCCGTTCCTGGCCCTCATCGAAATCCTCTTTATTTTCTTGCCCATTCTGTATCATGGCATTTACGGACTGTACATTGCATTTCAGGCGAAGAATAACGTGGGTAACTATGGCTATTTCCGTAATGTAATGTTCATGCTGCAGCGTGTAACAGGTGTTATCACGCTCATTTTCATTACATGGCATGTATGGGAAACAAAAATGCAAATGGTAATCGGAAATGTGGAAGCGACTGGCCTGTTCACATTGATGAACGAAATTTTAGATAACCCATTCATGCTGGCATTCTATATTATTGGTCTTCTGTCCGCAACATTCCACTTTGCAAACGGTCTGTGGAGCTTTGCTGTAAGCTGGGGTATTACAGTTGGTCCCCGTGCGCAGCGCATCTCTACATATGTAACCATGGCTGTGTTCGTGTTAATGTCGGCAATGGGATTGCTTGCTCTGTTCTCATTTGCGAATCCCGTTGATGTAGCACAAGCAGTCCAAAAATAGGGGGTTAGAGCATGAGTAAAGGTAAAATTATCGTAGTTGGTGGCGGTCTGGCAGGATTAATGTCCACAATCAAAGCCGCTGAAGCCGGCTACCCGGTTGAGTTGTTTTCTCTTGTTCCTGTAAAACGCTCTCACTCTGTTTGTGCGCAGGGCGGTATTAACGGAGCGGTAAATACGAAGGGTGAAGGGGATTCTCCGTGGATCCACTTTGACGATACGGTATATGGCGGGGACTTCCTTGCAAACCAACCGCCGGTAAAAGCGATGTGCGATGCCGCACCGGGCATTATCTATATGTTTGACCGCATGGGCGTTATGTTTAACCGTACGCCGGAAGGTTTGATTGACTTCCGCCGCTTCGGGGGTACACAGCATCACCGTACGGCATTCGCCGGCGCCACCACGGGTCAGCAGCTCCTATACGCATTGGACGAGCAGGTTCGCCGCTGGGAAGTAAACGGTCTTGTTACGAAATACGAAGGATGGGAATTCTTGTCCGCCGTTATTGACGAAGACGGTGTATGCCGCGGCATTACTGCACAGAACCTGCGTTCAATGGAAATCAAATCTTTCAAAGCGGACGCCGTTATTCTTGCGACAGGTGGCCCTGGTATTATCTTTGGTAAGTCTACGAACTCTGTTATTAATACGGCAACGGCTGCTTCTGCTGTATACCAGCAGGGCGCGGCTTACGCAAATGGAGAATTCATCCAGATTCACCCGACTGCGATTCCAGGAGATGACAAGCTTCGTCTGATGTCCGAATCTGCCCGCGGTGAAGGTGGACGCGTATGGACATATAAAGACGGTAAACCCTGGTACTTCCTTGAAGAGAAATATCCGGCTTACGGAAACCTTGTACCGCGTGACATCGCGACCCGTGAGATTTTCGACGTTTGTGTTAACCAGAAGCTTGGCATAAACGGCGAAAACATGGTATATCTCGACCTGTCCCACAAAGATCCGCATGAGCTGGATATCAAATTGGGCGGTATCATCGAGATTTACGAGAAATTCGTCGGCGACGATCCGCGCAAAGTTCCGATGAAAATCTTCCCTGCTGTTCACTATTCCATGGGCGGTCTGTGGGTTGACTATAACCAAATGACGCAAATTCCTGGCCTGTTTGCTGCGGGTGAGTGTGATTACTCACAGCACGGCGCAAACCGTCTGGGTGCGAACTCTCTGCTGTCCGCGGTATACGGCGGTATGGTAGCGGGTCCGAAAGCAATCGAATACATCAAAGGCTTGAACAAGTCTGCTGAAGATGTTTCTTCTACTATATTCGATGCGCAAGTGAAGAAAGAACAAGAGAAATACGACCGCATCACAAATATGACAAGCGGTACGGAAAATGCATATAAGATTCACCGTGAGCTTGGCGAGTGGATGACTGACAACGTAACGGTTGTTCGTTATAACGATAAGCTGAAGCAAACGGATGAGAAGATTCAGGAGCTTATGGAGCGTTATCAAAACATTAACATCAATGATACGTCCAAATGGAGCAATGCCGGTGCTTCCTTTACGCGTCAACTGTGGAACATGCTTGTGCTTGCCCGTGTAATCACGATCGGTGCGCTTGAGCGTAACGAAAGCCGTGGCGCGCACTATAAGCCGGAGTTCCCGGAACGTGATGACGAGAACTTCCTGAAGACGACAATGGCGAACTTCGACCCGGCAACGAATGCGCCGAAGATTTCGTATGAAGATGTCGATGTTTCGCTGATTAAGCCTCGTAAACGTGACTACTCGAAGAAGAGCACAGTAGCTGAGAAGAAGTAGTAGAAAAAAGAGGGGTGAAGAGACATGGCTGAACAACAAAAAACGGTTCACTTGATTATTACCCGTCAGGATAGTCCTGATGGAACACCATATAAACAGGAATTCAAGATTCCTTATCGTCCAAATCTCAACATTATCGGTTGCCTCATGGAAATTCAGCGTAACCCGGTAACGGCAGACGGTAAGCGGGTCGCACCGATCGTCTGGGAAATGAACTGTCTGGAAGAGGTTTGCGGCGCTTGTTCTATGGTAATTAACGGCAAGCCGCGTCAATCTTGTACAGCACTGGTCGATAAACTGGAGCAGCCGATTCGTCTGGAACCGATGAATACATTCCCGGTACAGCGTGACCTGGCTGTTGACCGTAGCCGCATGTTCGATGCATTGAAACGCGTAAAAGCGTGGATTCCGATCGACGGCACGCATGACCTTGGACCGGGTCCGCGTATGCCGGAAGTGGATCGCCAGTGGGCATATGAGCTTTCCCGCTGCATGACCTGCGGCGTGTGCCTGGAAGCGTGTCCGAATGTGAACGACAAGTCTCCGTTCATCGGCGCATTTGCTATCTCCCAGGCACGTCTGTTCAATGAGCATCCGACTGGTAAAATGAACGCTGAAGAGCGTCTGGAAGGCTTAATGGGTGAAGGCGGTATTACCGATTGCGGTAACTCGCAAAACTGCGTGCAGTCCTGCCCGAAAGGCATTCCGCTTACAACGTCCATTGCGGCGATGAACCGCGCGACGACAGTATACGCTATCAAGAATTTCTTCCGCAGCTAATTGCGGATACACGGCGGCACCCTGCAGATTCGGCAGGGTGCTGTTTTTCTATGCACTTCTTTAAGGATAGGAAACATAGCAAGTTAAATGAATTTCTTTTTCTGAAGTTCTTTTTCCGGCAACTTAGCGGCAGTGTTGCATCTTGGCAACGGAAAACCAAACGAAGAAAAAGGAATTCATTTAAATTTGTTACCTGATTTTTCGAATTTGGTTGACATATTAATCTTTCTCTTCTTATAATTAATGTTAACTATTAATAAAAAATAGTTTACAAATAAGGAGGAGCTATGCTGACACCTGTGTTGGAAACAAAGCCGAAGACGGATTGGGTAGCGCTTGCAGAGGAAGTACTGGCAGGGAAGAAGTTAACGAAAGAAGAGGCATTGACTATTTTACAAGCGCCGGACACGGAAGTGCTGACGCTGCTTCAGGGTGCGTATCGTATCCGCAGCCATTATTACGGAAATAAAGTGAAGTTAAACATGATTATTAACGCAAAAAGCGGTCTCTGTCCGGAGGATTGCGGCTACTGTTCGCAGTCTATCGTTTCGACCGCGCCGATTGAGAAATATCCGCAGCTTTCTAAAGATGTGCTAGTAGATGGTGCATCGAAAGCGAAAGAAGCGAAGGCAGGTACATACTGTATCGTCATGAGTGGACGACGTCCGACGGATAAAGAAGTGGATAACGTGATTGAAGCAGTTCGTGAAATCAAAGAACAGCACAATATGAAAATCTGCGCTTGTCTGGGGCTTATCACTCCTGAACAGGCAGTTCGGCTTAAAGAGGCCGGCGTTGACCGCTTCAACCACAACATTAATACATCAGCGAGCAATCATGCCAACATAACATCCACTCATACATATGATGACCGCATTGCTACATTGAATGCCGTCAAAGAAGCGGGAATGTCTCCTTGTTCCGGCGTCATCCTGGGGATGGGGGAAAGCGACGAAGAGATTGTCGAGATGGCATATGCGCTGTATGAGATCGATGCTGATTCGATCCCGGTCAACTTCCTGAATGCTATTCCGGGTACGCCGCTGGGATCAATGAAAAAAATCGGCGCCATGAAGTGTCTTAAAGCGCTTGCGCTGTTCCGCTACATCAACCCGACGAAAGAAATTCGTATTTCAGGCGGACGAGAAGTGAATCTCCGTCATCTACAGCCGATGGGCCTCTATGCTGCCAATTCGATTTTCGTTGGTGACTATCTGACAACAGATGGTCAGAAAACGCAGTGGGATCATGAGATGATTGAAGACCTCGGCTTTGAAATTGAAGAGTGCGCATTTGATAGCGGGCCTCCGGTATTACATCAATAAATGCATAGACAGATCAGCATAAAAAGCTTCCCTTAAGCGGGGGAGCTTTTGTCATGATAGAATAATTTGTTAAAATAATAACAGAATAAGAACAGCAAGTAAAAAGCAGGGAGTGGAGAAAATATGGCAAGAGCCACATATATACAGCCAAGCTTGGAGGAATGGCTGGAGAAATTTCATTTTATGACCAAGATTACGATTCGTTATTGTGAGACCGACATGTCCGGTCATCTGAATAATACCAGTCACCTGATTTATTTCGAGCAGGGACGGGTTGAATATTTTGATAACCTCGGCTTCGGTGATCTGGTGCTGGACTATGATGCGGACTTAATGGTGGTAGTTGCGGATATTGCCTGCCATTACCATAGCGAAGCGTTCTTTAGGGAGACGCTGCGGTTGGGCGTACGAGTAGCACGGCTCGGCAATAGCTCCCTGGAGCTGGAATACTGTCTAATTGCAGAAGAGAAGAATAGACTCGTGGCAACGGGGAGAGGAACAATCGTACTTTTGGATAAGAAAACAAGACGAAGCGTACCAATTCCTGAAAAGGCACGTGAAAGCATTGCTTTATTCGAGCAAATGGAGCTGATTGGATAAGTCCATGTTTTTCCACGGCATTCCCCTTACGTATCTGTACATACAGTATCCCGTGCTATCGTCGCGGCAAAGTACGGGCCATAGAACGAAAGAGCAGTCCGAAGATCGAAAACATCTGATTGAGCGTTTCGGTTTAGAGCCTGTACATTTGCTCGAATATCGACGGCATGATTACGGTCTGCAGGATTGCTTAAAAGCGTGTTTCGGGTTCGGTGATGTCGTATTTGCATTCCGGAGTGTACCGCTTCCTATGTGGCAAATCAGTCGACATGAAATCGGCGTACCAGCGCTTAGTTTGCATCGGGTGCGCTGGATTTTTGTTCTACGCTCCGATTACCAGAAGGAATTACAAGCCCTTTTTCCCACCGTTCCTATTTTTATCCTGCGTAAAGGAAATGGAAAGTTTTGTGCCTCCTCTAAAAGGGGAAATGCCTATTAAAAAATCCTTAGGGAAGCGTACGGTAGACGAGCAAATTTTTTACAGGTAAATGAACAGGGAAAACGCGGAGCGAATATAATGTGTCGCAGGCCCAAATTTCCCGCTTCCCTGAACCACCTATCTTTCCGGGTCATAGACTATGGTGACTGTATCCCTAGCCTTGCACTTGAGAGCCCAGGCCAAGGAGGGGTAGCACTTTTGAATAACGAACAGAAAGCCAAGCCACTGTTGACCAACCGGGAACGAGAGGTATTTGAACTTCTAGTACTAGACAAGACAACGAAGGAAATCGCGCAGCAATTGTTTATCAGTGAGAAAACTGTCCGCAATCATATCAGCAACCTGATGTAGTTTGAAGCACACAAGGAAACCTGTCGGAATCGGCAGGTTTTTTACGTTTTGTAGAGAAGGATACATAAGGTAGCGTATAATGAACGAAGGTTTGACTTTAATTGTTATTCCTTGTCTACAATAAAGAATACATAGATCCGACTTTAATTATGAAGGTGATAAATAATATGAGTTTTCGACTCCATTTTAAAAACTTTAAATCACTATGGGACGTTGATTTTGAACCTGGAATGGTCAATGTATTTATTGGTGCGAACGGAAGCGGAAAAAGCGCATTGCTTGAAGCAATCGGTGTGTTGAGTGCGGCAATGGCTGGAAGTGTAGATGATGCTAGCTTACAGCAAAGAGGAGTACGTCTGGGTACTCCGTCACTATATAAATCTTCTTTTCGAAACCATAAGATTCCTTTAACCATTCAATTAGGGATAGATTGGGAAAATCCGTATGGTGATTGGAAGTACAATGTTCATCTAAGCAATCCGATTGATAAACCAAAACCAGCATGGCAGTACCATGCGGAAAAGCTTCACAAGGGGAATAAAAGTATTTTCGGACGCTCAGGAAACACAAAACATAAAATAGAAAATTTCCCTGAAGTAGAAGTCGATAGCTATAAAGGATTATTAAACTTTTTACAGGGAATCCATATTGAAAATAATCCCGTTTATCAGGTAAAAGATTTATACAATACGTTTAGTCACTATGCGATTTATACGCCAAATACAAGCACCTTACGCGGCATTCAGAGTGACTCGTCACAACGTGAGCCAGTTGGGTTATTTGGCGGGCGATTATCTGAGGCAGTAGAAGATTTGCTAAATCTAGATGAGGAAAAGTTCGGAAATCTAGAATTGGATGAGCTATACGAGTTATTAGATTGGGTAGGCGACTTGAGCATTGGTAAACCCAACAGAGAAATTCTATCACCGAGTGTACCTACTACACAAAAGATTATCCGATTTACCGATGCCTATATGAATGAAAAAAGGAATGAACTTACTCCTTACGATGCCAGTGAAGGATCGCTATATGTACTTTTTCTACTAACACTAGCAATGCATGCATCTTCCTCGAAAATGTTTGCAATTGATAACTTTGACCAGGCATTAAATCCAAGGCTGGCAAGAGCAGTGACAAAACAGTTTAGTCAGCAAGTGATTGAGAGCGGAAAAATTGCCTTTATCACGACGCATAATCCAACTACTCTTGATGGACTTAATTTAAGAGACGAGCGGATTCGTCTTTTTTCTGTAAATCGAAATATAAAAGGACATACGCAGGTTACACGTATTACCGTTACAGATGAACTGTTAGAGATGGGGAAACAGGGATATAGCTTATCTCGTTTGTGGGTAATGGGGCGTTTAGGTGGTGTGCCGAACATATGGGACGTTTAACAATTGGGATTGTTGCCGAAGGACCAAGAGACGCAGAAATGATAGAAGCGCTTATTAGTGAATTTATTCCTGGTGACCATCTGTTTTTAACATTACAGCCTGAAATGTCAGAAACAGAAGGTTTTGGCACAGATGGAGGAGCTGGACAGCATGGCGGTGGCTGGAAAGGTGTTATAAGTTGGTGTAGAGAGATTGCTGAACACTTTTCTGGTATGTCTTCATTTTTAACTTCTACAAGTCCAACCATTGATTTGTTGGTCGTGCATGTTGACGGGGACATAGCAAGAGAAGACGAGGTGAATTGTTTAGCTCCTTGTCCTCCTATTAATGGCACAGTACAAAATTTAAGAAGCAAGATAAATGAATGGTTACAGGTGAAAGATATCCCTGCAAACGTTGTATACTGTATTCCTTGTGACAATGTAGAAGCGTGGATTTTATGTGCCTTTGATCCTCAGACACCTTTACATAACCCCGAAGCAAGTGTTTTTCTGGAATGCTTTCATAAGCCTGACATGGAAATTAGTAAGCAAGGATATAACCGACCACATCGCTTGTTAAAGAGAAAGAGCAATGATAAGCCTTATAAAAATAAGAAGATATACCAACGTGAGCTTATTCCAAAAGTAATTGAGGAGTGGGAGACAGTAAAGCATATTTGCTCGCAAGCGAAAGCGTTTGAAGATGACGTGAAAAGCATATTGTCATAGTAGGAGGTTGGGGATGAGACATAATCTTGAACGCACTCTGGATGAAATGATCGAGAAGGTGGAAGCTCGTGGGAAAGATGAAGGTAAACTTGAAATGATTCGGAAGTTGTTTAGCCTGGGTATTGCAGATATAGAAACGTTATCCAAAGCTTCTGACTTGCCGAAAGAAGAGATGGAGAAGTTGTTGTATTAATTATTTCATTGGTCGTACTGTGAGGTACGATTTTTTTATTTCCAATGAATAGGGGAAACAATGTATAATCTAGATATTTTTAATAAAATAGCTAAAAAGCAATGTGATGAAAGTTTTAAGACTCATAGTTTTAGATGTGAAATATTGGGATATATAATTCGCAATCACTTTATTGAAACAGGAATCGGGCAGAAAAGGACACCGCGTTTAGTGGTGAATTGGTTCCATAAGTTTACTTGGAAGGAACTGGATTGGAATTATTGGAAATAATTCTTAAACAAAAACTATCACAGCAAAAAAAGTCACGTAAAAAATAAAGCTACCATGATTGGTGGCTTTTTTCTTTGAAGTTCCAAATTTTTAAATATATGTTTGTTAGAAAATTTAATATAAT
>NZ_BJXX01000189.1 GCF_007991215.1 Aneurinibacillus danicus | reverse complement strand
GGAAAGCAGATATTACTTTACAGTGATAAAGCAACATATGCTTTCCCTCATTTTCAAATGGTTGTCGAGTGAATCTTAATGTTTTTAACATAAATTGAAACATTTCGTATGGCAGTACGTAAAAAATACTAACAAAAAAATGTTGAAGAGGTGTCAAAAAAATAGTGAAAAAGAAAGGGGTATACGATATGAGAAACATAATGTTACTACTTGTCATTTTCTCATCCATGATGTTGAGTGCATGTTCTCTTTTAGAGGAGGCCAATACTTCATTAGAATACGTAAATCAAGCTACAGAACACATAAATACATTACGTGATTTTGCAGAACAAGCACCGCAAATGGTCAAAGATGCGGCTGTAAATCCAGAAGCAAAGCAGGAACTTGAGAACCGATTGAATGCTTTAAAAGAGGATGTAGAACAATTTAATAAGATTGATACCCCCGCAATTGCAGAAGAGATTCATCAGCAATTAGTAGATAAAAATGAAGCAGTAGTACAAGAGATAAATAAAGTGGTGGAAAGCGGTCACCTGGCAATTGATAAGCTTGAAAACACACAATTATTTACTACAATTAATGATATAATCACTCTACTCGATCGAATTGAAAAATTAGGACTCTGAGTGCTTCACCGGTGGGTGAAGTTTTTTTTCATTTTGTCATTGAAGCGAATTCAAAATGGAACCTGGATTGCTGACTGTAAGCGTATTCGTGTTATCGCTATTTTACTACGTATTCGATATTTTAATTGACGATAAA
The DNA here is from genome assembly GCF_007991215.1 of Aneurinibacillus danicus. Classification (GTDB taxonomy): domain Bacteria; phylum Bacillota; class Bacilli; order Aneurinibacillales; family Aneurinibacillaceae; genus Aneurinibacillus; species Aneurinibacillus danicus. Next base: position 15,603 of record NZ_BJXX01000189.1, on the reverse strand, counting down.
AGGCATGGCGGTTGCGCTATGCCTTTTACTTTTATGATAGGACAACTTATACAGTGTATCTACATATGTAACATGATACATGTGTAACATGATATACACGTATCATATTTGTTACACATATCATCTCTTTTCCAATAATTCCGGCATTATTTAGAAAATTTTGATTAGACATAATTATTGCTTTATTAGAAATTGAATCTTATAAAAGAGGGAGGATGCTTAATATGATAAAAAAACGATGTATTCCAATGATGTGTCTTGCCTTAGTAGTAGGTATGTTACTGAGTGGATGTAGCCCTACCGCTTCTACGTCTGCCGGTCAGGGAAAAGAAGCAGGTGAAGCGGGGAAGGTAAAAATTACAATGGCTCAGGGCGGTGATGGATTAATTTGGTTGGCAAGCTATGTTGCCCACGAAAAAAAATTGTTTGAAGCCGAGGGATTAGAAGTTGAAACCGTAAAGATGGATGGGGGTTCCAAAGCCACTCAAGCTGTTATTGCAGGAGAAGCCGTTGCACAGGCGCAAAGCACAATCCATTCTTTGAAAGCGGTTTCAGAAGAGAATGATTTGATTTCTGTAGCTGTGTTAAACAAAGAGTTTCCCGTATTTTCCGCGATTAGTAATGAAGCAGCACAAAAAGCTGGAATTACAAAAGATATGGCGGTTGAAGAGCAGATTAAACGGCTTAAAGGATTAAAAATTGGCATTTCTTCGCCCGGCAGTTCAACAGATTTATTGATCCGTTTTCTTCTAAAAAAGGTAGGTCTTAACCCGGATACGGATGTCACTCTAACACCATTTGGAAAAGGTGATGCTCTGTTGGCCGCGTTGGAAAAAGGCGCAATTGACGTATTTCTCTACCCGTCTCCATACGCCGAAATGGCCGAAGCCAAGGGGAAAGGAATGGTAATTATCAATCCGAATAAAGTAAAAGAACTTCAGGGATTTGCCTATTTAACATTGCAAGTGAACAAAAAATTCATTGAAGAAAACCCTGAAACTGTGAAAAAGCTTGTACGCGCTTACGCTAAAGCCAGCGCTTTCATACGCGAAGATGAGAAAGGTACTAAGGAGATCATCAAGAAACAGTTTCCAGCGCTTGATGAAAAGGTGGTTGACTTGTCTTACCAAAATAACATAGCTGCTTATCCGAAAGATACAGAGGAGATGTTGATGACACCACAACAGTTCTCACAAAATTTAGAATGGTTGAACATGACGGAGAAAAAACCGGTTCAACTTAACCAAGAACAGGTGGTAAACCAATCCTTTATAGAAAAGACGGCAAAGTAACCGCCAACAAGGAGGTAGCTTTATGGAAAGTACGGAAGTGGCCGCATATAGTAAGCGCGTCCAAATTACAAGAATGATTGTGGTTGTCGTCCTTCTTATTATATGGGAAGTAACGGCAAGAGCAGGAGTAATGGATGTTTCATGGAGTAGCTATCCCTCCCAAATTTTTGGGCAACTTTCAAAGTGGGCTATGGAAGGAATACTTTGGGTGCATATAGGAACCACATTAAATGAAATGTTTTGGGGTTTTTTGCTCGGAAGCGCAATGGGAATCGTGGCGGCTTTAATTAACGGACGGGCACAGACGCTAGAGAAAACCCTTAATCCCTATATATTAGCCATTTACAGTGTACCGCCTGTAGCCCTTGCCCCCCTCTTTATTCTCTGGTTTGGACTGGGGGTTACAGGGAAGATTTTCTTGATTGCTTCTATTGTCTTCTTTCTTGTTTACCTCAATACACTTGCCGGAGTAAAGGAAGTAGACCAGGATTTAATTGATTCTATGCGAATCATGGGGGCAGATGAGAAAACCATATATACCCGAGTAATTATTCCGAACGCCGGTATTTGGATTCTAACTGGCCTAAAGCAGGCTGTACCCAAGGCAATTACTGGGGCTATTGCGGCTGAAATGATGGCTGCAAAGAGCGGAATGGGATACCTCATTATGGAGTCTTCTTCAATGCTGGATATTGGCGGGGTGCTCGCTTCCCTTGTTGTTTTATTAATTGTTGGATTAGCGTTGACAGAACTAGTCAGTAGGGTAGAGCGATTTCTTTTGCGATGGAAAACGGCTTAAAAAGACAAAAAGCAGAGGTGAGAAGAAAATGATTGATATACAGAATCTCTCAAAGGTGTTCCGATCCGGAGGTACTACGCATGTGGCGCTGCAGAAAGTTAATTTAAAGATAGACAAAGGAGAGTTCGTCTCCTTTGTTGGGCCGAGTGGTTGCGGGAAGTCTACTTTGCTTAATATGATTGCCGGGCTGATCCAACCAAGTGAAGGTTCGCTTTTATACGAAGGAGAGCCGGTTGCTGGTATTAACCAAAAAGTAGGTTATATGACACAGAAAGATACACTGCTGCCATGGCGGACTACAGAAGCAAACATCAGCGTACCTTTGGAAATACGGAAAATATCAAATGCAGAAAAAAAGGAAAAGGTAATGCGTTATATTGACATGGTGAATTTGCGCGGATTTGAGAACCATTACCCTATGCAGTTATCCGGCGGCATGCGCAAACGGGCTGCTCTTGCCCGAACCCTGATTTACGATCCTGATACCATTTTAATGGATGAACCGTTCGGTGCATTGGATGCCCAGCTTAAGCTGGTTATGCAGGATGAACTATTGCGTATTTGGCGTGAAACTCAAAAAACAATTATTTTCGTTACTCATGATTTAGGAGAAGCCATTAACCTTTCTGATCGCGTGGTTGTTTTTGGAGCAAAACCCGGGCGAATTAGGATGATTAAAAAAATCGATCTTCCTCGTTCTCGGGATGTATTCAAAATTCGTTTTCACCCTCATTATGGAGAAATTTATGAAGAGTTATGGGACGTATTGGAGCAAGACGTTGGCAAAGGAGAGGTTGTATGAAGAATGAAGCCGTCACGATAGAAGAGTTGCATTCAGTCCAGCAGGTTAAACCGGAAAGTTATTCGGTTACTAAGAATGTAAACCGATTATGGATGAATCGAATCCTTATCGGTGTTGTGTTTTTGGCCTTCTGGCAATTTGCATCAGGGCGGTTAATTAAGCCTTTCTGGGTGAGCGATCCTTATTCGATCGCGCTTCGTTTATATGAGTGGTTTTCCACGGGATTTATATGGATCCACATACAGGCAACTTTAAGTGAGATGTTGATAGGATTGGCTTTAGGTTCATTGCTAGCGGTTATTGGAGGATTGCTATTAGGAAGTTCCCGTTTTCTGGGCGATGTCTTCTATCCGATTATTCTTGGACTGTACAGTGTTCCACGTATCGCTCTCGTACCTCTCTTCGTTGTTTGGTTCGGGATTGGTATGGCATCCAAAGTTGTGCTTGTTACTGTAGTGGTGTTTTTTCTTGTATTTTTTAACGCTTTTACCGGGGTACGCGATGTTGACCAGGATTTAATTAATACATTACGGATAATGGGAGCCAGTAAACGAGATATCTTTTTGAAAGTTATTATTCCTGGTGCTTCTCGCTGGGTGTTCACTGGTCTGCGATTGGCAGTTCCTTATTCGTTAATGGGTGCCGTAACAGGAGAAATTATTGTAGCAAATCAGGGAATAGGCTACCTCGTGAGCTGGTCCTCGGGAATGTTTGATAGCACGGGAATGATGGCAGCCCTGTTCATTTTGATGATTTGTGGTGTGGTGGCGGATACCATCGTAACACGTGTGGAATCTAAAGCATTGATCTGGAAACGAAATGAGTAACGAAAAATGCATACGATAGGGGAGAATAAAATGAATCCAAGGGAGAAACTACGTGAGCTTTTAAATAGTGGAGAAACAATTGTAACTCCGGGAGCGTTTGACGCACTGTCAGCCAAATTGATAGAAAAAGCAGGTTTTCCAGCACTCTATATGACAGGGTACGGGACTACGGCAAGTCGTTTGGCCAAGCCGGATATTGGGCTGCTGACGATGAGTGAGATGGTTGATAATGTAAAAAACATTTCAACATCTGTCCAAATCCCTTTATTGGCGGATGGCGATACAGGATACGGAAATGTGATGAATGTTCGCCGAACCATTGAGGAGTACGAAGCGGCAGGAGCAGCCGCGATTCAGCTTGAAGATCAGGTTTTCCCAAAGCGTTGTGGACATATGGATGGGAAACAGGTAATTTCTGTAGAAGAACAGGTGCAGAAAATTAGAGCAGCAGCATCTGCCCGCAAAAATTCCGATTTTCTGATTATCGCGAGGACGGATGCACGAGCCGTTATTGGTTTTGATGAAGCTGTTCAACGTGCACTGGCTTATCAAGAGGCAGGGGCAGATATTCTGTTTATTGAAGCTCCACAAAGCGTAGAAGAAATGCGGGAAATTGGACGGATTTTTAAAGGAGTGCCACTGGTAGCGAACATGGTAGAGAACGGTAAGACACCTCTTTTAACTAAAAAAGAACTTTCAGATATGGGCTACAGAATCATCATTTATCCGGCGACACTTTTGTTTGCTGCTACCTTGGCAATGCAGAATAGTTTAGAAGTTCTTAAGAACGAGGGAACAACCAGGGAAAAACTAGCTCAATTTATTACATTTGAACAGTTTAATCAACTCGTTCACCTCGATTCATTACGCGATTGGGAGGAGCAGTTTAAGGTGCCGCAATACAAGTAACAAAAGCTTTTTGAATATCTATCTACTGTGACCAAAGGGGAAACAGATAAAAAAGAGAAATAAAATAATAACTAACTCTTTGGGCAGGTGGTAGAATGACAATTCGACTTTTACTGTTTAGTCACGAAAGGCTTACCCGTGAGATGAAGGATGTTCTCAAGGAATTAAGCTGCAAATATAACCTTGATGTAGTAAACGCCATTTTTGAACGGGCTGTTGAGCTTGCCCGTCAATATGAGCAAGAGGGAACATATGATGCATTTATTTCGGGAGGTTCAAATGTGTCTGTCCTTCGCGAACATGTGGAGGTACCGGTAGTTAGTTTTAAAGTGACTGGCTTCGATTTGCTTCGTTCTATTCTTCATATTCGAAAACAAACCGATCGAGTATCGGTCATTAGTTTTAAGCAAGACATTCCGGAACTGGATGAGATTCGGGAATTATTAAATACGGACATTGAACAGTATGCCTTTACTACAGAAAAAGAATTAGAAGAACAAATTATAAAATTGAAAAATGAAAGATGCGGTATTGTAAGTACAAGCTTGGTTTGCTATCTGGCTGAGAAGTACCAAATCCCTAATAAATTGATTTATTCTCGCCGTGCTTTAATCGAGGCAGTAGAGAGTGCTTATGAAATGGCGCTTTCCAAGCGTAGAGAAATGGATCGTGCAAAAAGTTTTAAAACGATTATTGATTTTGCATACAGCGGTATTATTGCAATGGATGAGAAAGGGACGGTAACTGTATTTAATCCAGAAGCGGAGAGGATTATGGGAAAGGTGGCCGAGTCTGTTATAGGTAAACCCATACACGAAACGGTCGATAATCCCCAAATGATGAATGTCCTCAACACCGGGGTTCCTGAATTAAACCAAATCTATAAAATAGGCGATACGGAAATCTTGATAAACAAGGTGCCAATTATGGTGAATAACTCGATTACCGGCGCTGTGGCCACATTTCAAGACGTGGCTACAATTCAAAAGGCGGAAGCAAAAATAAGACAAAATCTCTTCGCCAAGGGCTTTGTCGCTAAATACTCTTTTCATCACATCATTGGGAAGAGCACAGCAATGCGGCAGACGGTAGAAAGAGCCAAGCAATTCGCTTTTACTAATTCCACCATACTCATACGTGGTGAATCGGGAACGGGAAAGGAACTGTTTGCTCAGAGCATCCATAACCATAGCGTACGTAAACACGGGCCATTTGTGGCCGTGAACTGTGCCGCACTTTCAGAAAGCCTGTTGGAAAGTGAATTGTTTGGATATGACCAGGGGGCCTTTACGGGAGCGCGGAAGGAGGGGAAAATAGGGCTGTTTGAGCTGGCTCACGGTGGAACCATTTTCCTTGATGAGGTTACAGAGATTCCTTTATCCGTGCAATCACGTCTGCTGCGTGTACTCCAGCAGCGTGAAGTCATGCGGGTAGGCAGCGATCGTATCATTCCTGTAGATATCCGGGTAATTGCAGCTACAAACCGGGATATAAAAAAATTAGTGCAGGAAAATAAGTTTAGAGAGGATTTGTTCTACCGAATCAATGTGTTGGAACTACATTTACCTCCCCTTCGGGCCCGCAAAGAGGATTTTGCTGACTTGATTATCAACCTAGTCCGGAAACACAATCCAAATAAAATCGCTGAATTGGAAGCCCTTTTGCCCCGGATTTGTTCGCGTCTTGCATCCTATGATTGGCCAGGAAACATTCGGGAGCTTGAAAACATGGTCGAACGTTTTCTTATTCTAGTTCAGCATTGGAAAATAGAACATTGGGAAACGCTTCTTCATGAAGCGCTGTATGGAGTTGAATGGGAGAAAGGGAATTACAATCACTCATTAATGAATGGGGTTGCAGGAGGAGATACAAAGTGTTTGTTGTATGAAAGAGTTCTGCGTGAGACAGGAGGAAACAAATCAGAAGCAGCCAGACGACTTGGCGTTAGCCGGATGACACTATGGAGATATTTTAAAAATAACAGGAAAGAATAGTAATTTAGTAGAAATGACGAGGAAACAATGGGAGAGCTTCTTGCTTTCCTATTCTTTGTTTAAGGTTTCTGTTCCCATTCATGCAGCATTGGCAACCTCTCCTGTTGCAATGGCCTTTATCATTCCGATTGCATTAGGAGGAGGGATTGGATACATTACTGGAGGATTCCTCGATTTCATGCTCTTATTACAGGTGTTGATTGGAACAATGTGCGGTGCTTATATTGGGGCTAAGTTTACAAACTTTGCACCCGAACTATGCCTTCGGTGAACTTCCAAAGGAATCCTTAACACGAGGATATACTGCTATATTGTGCGCATGGAGCAATGTTTTAGCTTCCTCAATGTTTCCTTCAGCTAAATAATTAATAATATCTATATGCTCACGTAAAGATTTTTTTATTGCTTCCTCTTTCATAAAGGATATGGTTTGTAAAGAAATTAAAGGACTGGCCAGCCTGGAATACGTATTTTGAATAACTTCACTACGACTGGCCAAAATCAACTGAAAATGAAATTCATAATTTAATTTAGCATATTGCTTTATATCAATTTTATGGCTTTCCATCTTTGAAATAATATTTCGCATTTCTTGTAAACAACTTTCTTTTTCTTGAAATTCCATACGGCTAATTGACAGTTGTTCCAGGAAATTTCTGATTTCTAAAATATCGCGTATTTCTTCCAGGGTAAACCCTTTTACAACTGTACCTTTTCTGGGAATTTTATGTACATATCCTTCCAAACTTAATAAATAAAAAGCTTCTCGTACCGGAGCTCTGCTTGTTCCGAATATATCAGAATATTTTGCTTCCAGTAATTTATCTCCAGCTTTGAGTTCCCCCTGCATGATTTCATCTATAATGCTTTCTTTAATAAAATTCGGGAGAGCAAGATTATCAACTGACCTTTTTTTCATATCCATACCACCATTTATATTCTTGTTAACGATAATTATAAAGAAGATTGTCAGCTTTTATCAACTTTTCAGTATCCATAACAAAAAAGACAGTTCAAAAAACTGCCTTTTTTGTTTTTAGTTTAGTCATGCGCTCAACTTTCTACTACTTAATCACAACTTTCCTGTTCTGAATAACTCCTTGCTCTTCCAGTCGTTTCATTTCTAATTCTGTATAACCTAATTCCTTAAGAATGAATTCATTATGCTCACCTAATAAAGGTGCGGGTGTTTCGATAGAGCCTGGATTCTTAGATAGTTTAATTGGAATCCCCGGCATCATAATTCGTCCCGCAACGGGATGATCCTGATAAACAATCATGTCTCGAGCCTTCACTTGAGGATGTTCTACAACATTGGCCACATCATTAATTGGACCCGCAGGAATTCCAGCTTCTTCAAATATTTTTAGCCACGCATCTACTTCCCGCTTACTGATAATTTCATTCATAATAGGCTCCAGCACATCCCAGTTATTGGTACGGTCACCATTCGTTTTAAATCGAGGATCTTCAGCCAATTCTTCTCTTTCAACGGTGTAGCACCACTTTTGCCAAAGATGATCGTTACCCAGTGCAATCACCACGTACCCATTAGATGCTGTAAAGACAGCAAATGGTGTAATGGACGGATGACGATTGCCGGTTGGCTTAGGTGAAACTCCTGAAACCGCAAAACGGGCTATCGCATTCTCAAGAATGGCAACCTGGGAATCTAACATGGAAACATCGACCTTCTGTCCTTTGCCTGTCTCTTTACGTTTATTTAAGGCAGCAAGAATGCCAATCGTAGTAAATAATCCTGATGTAATGTCACCGATGGAAGCTCCCACTCTCGTAGGGGGACCGTCCGGATCACCTGTCAAGCTCATAATTCCCCCCATGCCCTGAACAATCAAATCATAGGCCGCTTTTTGACTATATGGACCGGTGTGTCCAAAACCTGAAGTCGCCGCATAGATGATGCCGGGATTAATTTTTTCAAGTTCGTCATATCCCAGACCGAGCTTTTCCATTGTCCCCGGACGAAAATTTTCTAAAACGATATCCGCTTTTCTTACTAGCTTTAGAAAAATTTCTTTCCCCTCTTCAGTCTTTAAATTAAGAGATAGGCTCTTTTTATTCCGGTTAAGACTAATAAAATATACGCTTTCCCCATTTACAAAAGGACCGAATCCTCTTGAATCGTCTCCTCCATCAGGGTTCTCAATCTTAATAATGTCCGCTCCTAAATCCCCGAGTATCATGGAAGCATAAGGACCCGCTAATACCCTTGTCAAATCTAGCACACGTACACCCTGTAAAACTTTTTCCATTATCATTTCTCTCCTTTACCTTTATTTTTAATTGGACTGAAACCTTCCCTGGCAAAGCAAGCCGTTTTTTAGGGAGCGGGTGGATCGTATCGGATACAGCAATGGGAGAGCTTTTCTCCTCTATGTCCGATCCCGTTACCCGGTTAATGGTTATCCTACGATCAAGCGATCAAGACGAATACGAGCCAAGCGAGCCCTGGTCCGAGAGCGACGACGACAGCGGACACGAGCAAGAGTTGTCTGAAAAACACTCGCTCGTTCATGCCCTGCGCGTTTGCGAGCAGCAACGCTCCGTTTGTGGAGAAAGGGCTTAAATCAACAATACTGGAGGCAACCGAGATCATTGAGATTACGCCGATAGACGAAATGGTCGGATCCTGCAGGATAGGAGCCACGAGCGGAATGATAGCCGCCAGGAAACCTGTTGTTGAGGCAAAGGCCGAGACAATCCCTCCTATATATGACGCCGCGAGAGCTGCGATCATAGGGTTATTCACACTGGCTATTAGCTCGGTCATATAGTCAATCGCTCCGATTTTTTCCATAACACCAACGTATGTCACGATTCCCGTGACCATAAGGATCACTGACCATGGCATACGTCCGAGCACCTCGGCTTGCTTTTTTGGAGCCATCAATGCCAGCGCCAGAGCCACCATGAACGCCGCAAAACCCATGTTCACATCGAACCCAAGAGCCAGCACGAGGAGGATAACTATGCCCGCAAGCGTGACTCCTTTATACAGAGTAAACCCTTCTTTTTTGCTTAGTGTGTTGTCTGCCACAGTAGCCGCTATTTCTACCTGAGCTGCCTTAGCAGCGGCCGAGTTTTTCAATAAACGAAGCCCGCCGAAAATAATGAATACAAGAATCGCAACAACTGCGCAAAACGCAAAGGTGTTTACGAAGAGCAACCCTGGCGAATGAGGTAGGTCTTTCGATTCCATGACATTGTTGACGATCAGGCCAAAGATATTTAGCGGTGAAAAGGATCCGGCAGTCGCTCCCGTAACAACCAATATGCCCATCAAGAGAGGTTTGATGTTGTATTGGAAAGCTAACCGTAATGCGATCGGGGCTATGATCGAGACAACTGCAATAGCCGAAGTACCAACGCTGGCCAGCAGGGCGCTCAGTATGAACATGACCCATGGTATGAGACCTAAATTACCTTTGACCAGCCGGAGGCCCCAGCGAGTGATCAAGTCGATGGTTCCGTTGTTCTGGACAAGAGCGAACAAGTAGGTGACCCCCGCAAGAAGGATGAACAGGTTCCCTGGAAAAGCTTGAAAGATGTCGTCAACTTTCATTCCACTGATGAGGGAACCGACCACAAAAGCGGCGACGAAGCCCATAATCCCGATGTTGATCGGCAAAGCCGAGCCGATAACGAACATAATCAGAAGCACGATGATTGTGATGAGTTCTAAACTCATGTGATCTCCCTCCGATAAATAGAATTAAACTTAAAATTAAGAATAATAAAATTATAGTAACCGCTTACAAAATGGTGTAAAGATTATTTGAATCTTGGCTGGCGCTTCTCTGCAAAAGCGAGGCATCCTTCTGGAAAATCAATTGGATCAACGAAACTCCAGGGAACATCCTCCTGCCATTGACAAAGTTCAACAGCTCTTTTTACAGATTTCAAAGAAGCTAAAGACTGATTCATAATGACATTAGCCATATCCAATACGACTCGATCCAAATCATCATTTTTTACTAGTCGATTAAGCATCCCTAATTGATACGCCTCATGAGCATTGTAAATTTTCCCTGTATAAACGAGTTCTTTTGCGCGGCTTGGTCCGATTAGCCTTACGATTCGTCGCATAAAGGAAGGTCCTACGGTAATGCCCAGACGTCCTACAGGAATACCCATTTTTGTATTGAAGGTACCTATACGGAGATCACACGCAAGGGATAATATGAGGCCCGCTCCCATTGCCGGTCCATCAATTGCCCCTATAACCGGAATGGGAAGGCTTTCAAAAATAGAAATAGCCTCTTCCATAATCCCAAAGGTTTCATTTGCTTCTATAGTTGACATCTCAGTGAATTCTTTTATGTCTGAGCCTGCTGTAAATTGTCCAGGACATCCGCGTATAATGAGAACTTTGGTTTTAGTAGACTCTTTTACCTCTTTTCCGATACGGATTAACTCTTTCCACATATTTGATGACAATGCATTGCGAGCGGTTGGACGATTCATAGTGACGATAGTGATTTTTGAGGTTTGTTGAAAGGTAATTTTTCCATCTTCAACTCTTTTAATGAGAACCTTCACTAAAACTCTCTCCTTTACACTCATGACCAGATCTGAATCACAATTTCTAATGTCAATAAAGAACTTGGAATAAATCGTTCCCCCCTTTTAAGTCGATTGTCGACAAATAAATCATAACAAACCCGGAATTAACTAGTCAATATTTTCTTTATTGTATGAATATTTTATATATTCTAATCAACTGATTGTTAATCATGCTAAGTAGCCAAAAAATAAAGGATCGTACATTTGCCTGACGTCTTCAAACAAACGAAAAAGCAAAGCATTTCGCTTTGCTTTATGCATTATAAACGCTGTACATGATACAGTCCGTAACCAGGTAAAGAAGGAATTGGTTTTGGATCGGAAATTAAGCCGTATGATGGTTGCTGAAAGGCGATACGAGCCAGCCGATGAGTCAAATCGGCCACATTCATTGATTCCATATCGTTCAGACTAAAAAATCCAGCATCATCGACCTCTACTTTATCCGGTTGAGGATGTCCTTCTACATAGTCCATCAAAAAAACAAGGTAAACATTGTGTACATTACGCGGTAGGTCCCCAAGTGCTATAATGCCATTCACTCTGGTAGTGATTCCTGTTTCCTCGAATACTTCCCGGACAATGGTTTTCTCAATCGGTTCATATTGCTCGATATAACCGCCCGGATTCGTCCATAAACCTTTTCCCGGGTCCTGGCGCCGGCGAACAAGCAGGATTTTTTCGTCCTTCATTATGAGTGCGCCAACACCAATACTGTAATTTCCCCAAAAGACAAAGCTGCAGCCAGGGCAGGCCTTCCGATTCTCTCCTCCTATGTTGCGGATTTCCAAACGCTGACCACAAGACAAACAATAATGAGCTTCCACGTCATACTCCCCTTTACCTACCATGTAAATCAAAAGATTGTATCATCAATCTAAACTTTTCAATATAAAGTGGTTAGCTAAGCAAAACAAACCGAAGAAAATATGCTATTTCCCAAACGCGAAAAACCCGGAAAACGGCCTGATTCGGCTGAATTTCGGGTTTTTGTGGCTTGTGGGCTTACCTGCCACAATACTCATTATCAGACGTTATTCATCTTTTCCGATTTTGTTGTCATGTTGCTAGCTATAAGCAAACTTGCTTAATTTGAATTCTGCTGAATGCTCTGTATGGACCTGCCTCCGACTCCCCAATTTTCACGCTCGACTTCCTGAACAACCACAAAGGTCGACTCCGGCTTGCTTCCAAGCACCTCCTGTATCACTTTCGTTACCCCGTTAATAACCTGTTCCTTCTGTTCTGTTGATGCTCCTTTTAAAATTTGCACGTTTAAATATGGCATGTGCAACGCCTCCTGTGTGGATTTTTTAATTTCAAAATTAATTCTAATTTAGATTTTCAAAAAAATAAACACGAATGTTACTGAAGGAGCACATCGCTTGTATGTATTCTTTAAGTGTAGAGTCTCTGTTGTTTTAATAAAATTAAAATTCAGATAATTTATTGACATTTACGTACATAGTTATTAAAATAAAGTTAAAACATGAATCATATTTCAACTTTTGTAGAAAGAGTGACATCATGATGAAAAAAAGTTACGCAAAGTTAGAACCCAGAACCCAGAGAGGCATGAAGACTAAGCAAAAGCTTCTGGATGCAGCGGAAATTGTTTTCGGAGAAAAGGGATTTCATCAGGCGAGTATTGTGGACATTACGCAACAGGCGAAGGTATCGATGGGTACTTTTTATACCTATTTTGAATCGAAAGAAGATATCTTCCGGGAGTTGGTAATGAGCATGCAAAAAAATATGAGAAAAGCGATCAAAATCGGCACACAGGGAATCACAGACCGAATCGAACTGGAAAGAGAAGGATTCCGCATCTTCTTTCAGTTCCTGCAAAAACACAGGTATTTGTACCGTTTGTTCCGGCAGGCTGAATTCGTTGATGTAGAGCTTCACCGAAGTTATTTTGAAACCTTCTCCAGAGGGTATATTAGCGGACTGCAAGATTCGATGGAAAAAGGGGAAATCAGGGCATATAACCCGGAGCTTCTTGCTTACTGCTTCATGGGGATCATGGATTACGTAGGAATGAAGTGGGTTCTATGGGAACAACAGGAAGTAACGGATGAATTCATCGACGAATTGGTTTGCTTTATAAAAAACGGCATTGGGAAGCCTTAACGTATTCGATTAGGTATTTCAAATATTGCGAAATACTTAATATAAAACAAAGTTCGATCTACATGGAGGGATGAAGGTGAATTATTCATTGTCAGAAGAACAAGAAATGATTAAGCCATATTCATTGACAGAGGAACAAGAAATGATCAGGCAAAGCATCCGCAGGTTTGCCCAAGAAAAGGTCGCTCCTCTAGCGGCAGAAATTGAAGAAACCGGGCACTATCCGGATGAATTGGTACAGATGATGAATCAACAGGGAATTATGGGGTTGCCTTATGAAACAAAATATAATGGAGGCGGCGGAAACCTGCTGACGATGTGTGTGGGTATGGAGGAGCTAGCTAAGGTCTGTGCCAACACAGCGATGGTTCCGGTAACCCAGGAGCTGGGTGCAATGCCTATTGTGGTTGGTGGCAGTGAAGAACAAAAACAAAGCTACCTTCCTCAAATCGCAAGCGGTCAATCCAGAATTTCGTTTGCTCTCACTGAGCCAGACGCAGGCTCTGATGTGGCGTCCATGAGAACCAAAGCCGATTTTGACGGACGAAACTATATCATCAACGGTGTCAAGCGGTTTATTTCCTATGCTGATATTGCCGATGAGATGTGCGTGTTTGCCAAAACCGATACTTCCAAAGGGGCGAAAGGTGTAAGCGCATTCGTAGTGGATAAAAAAACCCCGGGGATTACCATCGGCAAAAAGGAAAACAAAATGGGCTTTCGGGGATTTTCCTCCTGTGAAGTTTATTTTGAAAATGTGGTCGTTCCGGCTGAAAATAGATTGGGTGAAGAGGGAGATGGCTTTAAGATTGCCATGAAGACCCTCGATAAGACGCGGCCGCTTGTAGGGGTGATTGGAGTAGGATTGGCGCAGGGGGCACTGGATGCGGCTATTGCTTACACAAAGGAAAGAAAGCAGTTCGGCCAATCGATTTCCCAATTCCAGGGTCTTCAATGGATGATGGCGGACATGGCCATGCAAATTGAGGCGGCGAGGCAGCTGGTCTATAAATCGGCATCTGTGATTGACCAGGGAGAACCCGGTGGCGCGATGTACGGTGCAATGGCCAAGTGCTATGCCACCGATGTTGCCATGAAAGTAACCATGGATGCGGTACAACTGCTTGGCGGAGTGGGATATATGAAAGAGTTCCCCACAGAGCGATATTTCAGGCAGGCCAAGCTGCTGCAAATTGTAGAAGGAACCAACCAAATTCAGCGAGTGGTTATTGCCCATCAATTATTGAAGTAGGCTGGAGAGATTGGAATGGCGGGGCCGTCGGCAATCCAATTATGCCGATTTACCGTTCATAAAGAAGTCATATATGTTCTGGATCACTCTAGCAATGAAGTTTTATCTATACCTTTTATATTCTGAAAATTATATTTTTTATAAATAATTTAAATAATTAGCCAAATGCTTAATAGGAGGATTATAAATGGATTTTGTTACGTTGGAAGTGAAAGAAAATCATATTGGAGTAGTCACAGTTAACCGTCCGCCGGTCAATGCTATTAATGCGCAGGCCTATCAGGAAATTGCCGATACCTTTTATTCCATTAATGAACGAGACGACATCCGTGTTGTTGTATTTCGGGCGGAAGGGGAGAAAGCTTTTATCGCTGGAAATGATTTGAATGAATTTTTAACCATGAGTCCTGAAAATGCGGGTGAGAGAATGCGGAAGGTGCGTGAGAGCTTCTGGTCTGTCTATGATTGTAGAGTGCCCGTAATCGGGGCCATTAATGGGCATGCCCCGGGGACGGGACTGGCTTATGCCGCAGTATGTGATATCCTGGTCGCTTCGGAGAATGCTACCTTCAGTCTGCCGGAAATCAATGTAGGGGTGATGGGTGGAGCCAAGCATCTCTCCCGACTTGTCCCGCAAATGCTTGTCCGTTATATGCATTATACTGGAGAACCCATGACGGCCAGGGAAATGAAAGAGTATGGAGCCGTTTTGCAAGTGGTTCCAAAAGACCAGTTAGTAGAAGCCGCGCTTGAAGTAGCTAGAAAGATTGCCAAAAAGAGTCCGATTGCCATCAAAATGGCCAAAAAGAGTCTGAACACGATCGAATATATGGACTTGAAAGAAGGCTATAAGTTTGAGCAGGGGTTATCGGGTGAACTTTCAGGTTACGAGGATTCAAAAGAGGCAGTTAGAGCATTTTTTGAAAAGAGAGAGCCGATTTTTAAAGGAAGGTAAAGGTATATTCCTTAGAGTGAAAACAGGCTTCTCAACCCAAAGGAGGTAGTATAACC
>NZ_BJXX01000188.1 GCF_007991215.1 Aneurinibacillus danicus | reverse complement strand
TTTTCGGTCCCGAAATGGCAGTTGATAGGCGGATTGCTTGGGGCTATATATGTTTTTGTTATGATACTTGCTGTACCTAAAATTGGAGTAGGCTCTTCGCTTATAGCTGTGATTGCTGGTCAAATGTTAGCAAGTACTCTTATTGATCATTTTAACGTTTTTGGTGGGAAACAGATTCTTATCGATTGGAAAAGGATAGTAGCACTCATATTATTGGCGTTTGCTTTATATCTGTTTAACAAGAGGTAGAAAGGCTGAGTAATTGGCGCGAAAATAGTGTAATTTTGGTCGGGGATTGGCGCACTGCTTTATGATAGGATGTTATGATGATAGTGTCGGAAGATAAGCGAAAAGGCTGTCCCAACGAGGGAGCGGGCCTTTAATTTTTTAGATTAGCGGTGACGGCGGCGACGATCCATATCTATTCCCTCCTTTAGAACTACCATTCGACACGAAAAATTAATTTCTTACAAATGAAAAGGAAAATATCCCCTTTTGTCGAATGGTTTAGCAGGGAGAGATCATACTATGCCAAAAATAAAAAATGTGGAAAAGAGAATTTGGGAAATTGAAGGTTTCGATGCTAATTTTAAACATTCTACTGGATGGAGATGGAAAGCCAGTTAATCGACAGACAAAATTAGGAACTGTTCGGTATACATATCTTGACGATTAGGTGATGTGTAAGAAGGGCATTGGTGTAAGTAGTCTCTTAGAAGAACGGCAAAATATAGGGTCGGGTGAAAAAGTCACTGGGCTTTTTATTTTGCCTTGGAGGTGGGGGAGATGTAGTGGTAAAGTCCGCACCACTTATCAAAAAAACAAAAAATTTGAGATTTACAGATTTCTATCTTTACTCGTAAATTGTATTCTTGTATAATTCTATTAATTCCAATAAAATTAATATGTTTAAAGAGGCGATATGATATGGCAAAATTAACTATGCAGAAGAAGAATCTAAATACGCCCGATAAAGTAGAGACGTATGGCTTAATCAAGAAGGAAAATGTGTTTCTTGATGGTGTCGAAGTCCACCGTGTCACTTTCGAGAAGGGAGCAAAATGGTCTAACGATTTAAAGCCGCATGCAGGGACGGAGAGTTGCCTTCTCCCTCACGTTGCCTACGTGCTGTCGGGCCGTCTAGGGGTTGTCATGGACGACGGATCTGAGGAGGAATTCGGACCGGGTGATATTATGATGTTGCCTCCTGGTCATGATGCCTGGGCGGTTGGTGACGAAGCGTGCGTCTTTATTGAATTCTCGGCCGGCACGAACTACTACACGGACTAAGCACTACGACACAAATCATAAAACCTTGACGATTCATGATCCGGTTG
Organism: Aneurinibacillus danicus; assembly: GCF_007991215.1. GTDB lineage: Bacteria > Bacillota > Bacilli > Aneurinibacillales > Aneurinibacillaceae > Aneurinibacillus > Aneurinibacillus danicus. The sequence goes on along the minus strand of NZ_BJXX01000188.1, from coordinate 15,690 downwards.
TTGAAATTCTGACGATAGGGGAAATTATGGTTACTATAATAGGTAGGTAAGTCGCTCAGCAGAGCGGCTTTTTTCTTTTGTTCTGGCAACCAAATTCACAAAACAAACTCAACTCAAACCAGATTATGGAGGTGGGTGGGATGTAGTGGGACGAGAAAGAAATCCGAATCGCAGAAAAGTGTTTGAAATGTGGAAAGAGAATGGTATCAAGTCTAACTTTTAGGAAAGGAGTGTAGATGATGATAACGTATGAGTACGAAAACGGTATTGTGTATACTATTGAAACGATTGAAACAGATGAGCAAACAGTTACCGTTAAAACTATCGCTTCTAATGTTCGTTATGACGAGACTACAGGGGGGGGCGAAGAATATACCCCGCAAATATCTCCTGTAATAGACCGACAACAAATCGCTATGGATGCTATCATGGCAGGGATGGCGGATATGGAAGCAAGACAAACACAAGCGATAGATGCGCTTATGACAGGAATGATGGAATTATACGCACAAAACGAAGAGGTGAAAGCAGAGATTGCAGCGAACAGCAAATAACAACATAACAAACGTCTTTCCAAATGGAGAGGCGTTTTTATTTTGTAAGGGGACCTTAGAAGTTCATAGCTATCTAAGTTCGTCTCATAAAATGCAATTCTCCTAATTCGCTGGTGAATCCCCAGCGTTGATAAAAGGGAATCATCTCTGGTCGACAGTACAGTTCAAAATGGTTGACGTTTTTTAATGATGGATGATTAATAATAGCATCCATCAAAGCTTTTCCTATTCCTTTACCTCGATGAGTTGGATTAGCGATAACATCGAAGATAAGAGCTTTATAAACGTAATCTGTTAGAACCCGGGAAAAAGCAATAAGTTGTTTGCTTGCAGTATCGCAGAAAGCAATGACTAAAGAGTTGTCTAGCATAATTTGGATATCGGGTAATTGGCGACCTTTTGTCCACCATTCTGATTGATACATGTCATGTAACTCTTTTACTTGCTGGTCGGTTAGGGAATAGATTGTTTCATATGACATGTTTTTTCACATCTCCTCTAAATAAATTTGAATAATTAGACGGATTTAAGCGAAATGAAGTTGCAATTGTTACTTTGTATTTTTTAGAGCAGAATTTCTGCCCTTTTATTTTCTCCAACAGGGGGTGAGGAGGAAGATAAGAATGGAAGAAAGTTTACTGAAGATTTTGTTTTAACAGGGGCCGTTTGCGGCTCTTTTTGTTTGGTTATTGTTATCAACCAGGAAAGAAGCACGGGAACGCGAGCAGAAACTCATGGAACATATAGACAAAATGGCTGTTCAATTTGAGAAGAATACAGCAGCTCTGCCGTTAAAATGCATCTGGAGCGACATAATGTTAAAGTCGTGCTGACGAGAACGGGTCCTCATTCACTTTCGTCAGCGAGAAACTTAAAGCAAAACAAACGTGAGGATTTAAATAAGCGTGTCGTCATCGCCAATGCAGCAGACTCTGATTTATTCGTTGGTATTAAGTATGTACCGTGAAAGAAGTCAGAAAAGAAGGGGGAACCCCGAATGAAGCAAGACGATGCAGAAAAAGGAATCGCGTACCTACAGGCAGTCTGAAAAGCGTCAAAGTGCCCGGATGAACAGAAAGAGATCGGCAGACTCGCGGATGAAGTACGCGCTGCAGTTGGCATGAAGAAGGTGAACGGCTGATGAGAGAGCGACTTCACGATCCATTTTTGTGGGCAGGCTTTGGCGGTCTGCTTTATCAGGTACTGAATGTGAATGGGGTTGTAGTGCCGCAAGGATTATGGGAGCTTAGATTTACTTAGCTATGCCTGCATTGGTGTGGGCGTGATTAGTGGCTACAAAGGGCCGAATAGAGAAGCATAAAGTATGCCCTACTACCCTTTATTGGGTGGTAGGGCTTTTTATATTTATAAAAGCATGAGTAAGTTAAGTAGTAAATTAGCATGATACTATTTATATATAATATCTCCTCGTAAAGTTTCCACCTTGTCTAATGCTTGAGCAATATCATCTTCACCAACACCAAAATGTGCAAGAGCATCACGAAGATGTCTAACGATAGCATCAAAGTGAGCAGGTTGTATATTCATTCCTTCGTGCACCTTTGCCATAGACCCGCCAGTGTATTGATTGGGTCCACCCAATGCGAAGCTAATAAACTTCGTTTGATGTCGGCGCTGCTTTTCCATGTCCGTATTTTTGAAAAAATGGTTCACGGTATCATCTGCTAAAACTAAATCATAGAAGTAGTCCACCACTTTAGCAATTGTCTCTTCGCCCCCGAGCTTTTCGTATAATGTGCTCATATGAACCTCCTTTTGGATAGAACAGTCAATATATATTTCCACAAAGCAGTTTGAATAATTCACTGAATCGAGAATTTCGATTTGTATGTGCTTTATCTTCCGTTAACCCAATAACTGTTAGATTTTCACCGAAAAGAGCCGTTTCGAGATTGGTGTGTGTTTTCGCAAAAATCTTGGTACTACCGCAAATCCCCTTAACGTTGTAAATCCGCACTTTACTGGCGGTATCCCATTTGTGCACTAAACTAGGGAGTAAAGAAGAGCAATTCGAAGAAAAACGAAGACCATGCTTTCAAAAAAATAACGTGTTATTTCGTTATTTCCCACAAGCTAAAAACGCCGCTTTTGGCCAAATTTAAACCAAAACAGCGTTTTTAATGGTTAGAATGAATATTATCGTTAGATAAACTTGTGCTATGGTTTATATCCTATGGACAAACCCTTTCATATAATGGAGTAACTCGTTAAAAGTAAGGGGGGAATATAATTGGCTCAATCTCGTCGCCGTGTTGTGGTTGTTAACTTACGTCCTGGACAAACTGCTATTGTACGTTGTAGACGTCATCGTAAAGTTCGTTAAAGAATAAAAGAGGGCGTCCCAAGGTTACTTTTGGGACGCCCTCTTATTGTTATTTCTTGTTTTTTATTGTGTAGTAAGAAATCAAACCTTCGTTGACCACAAAATTGACCACATACTTATTTTTCTATATTGCTTTTATTTAATTTTATCCGATTTATTATGGAGAGAACGCATAGTTATTTTACTTAATTTTTATTAATTTAAACTAGATTGTATGCGCCAAGCAAAAGAAACAGTATAGCATAGCGATAAGAGAATGCGGGAGTTGGAAGCAAGAAGTAGAGGCGGCTTGTCATTTTTTATAGCTTGTCAGAATAGATTAGGTGTGAAGAAAGGATCGGAGCAAAGGAGGCACCCGTATGAATGGGCAACGTTACTGGTTTAGCTATTCGGAAGAGGAGCTTGCGCATATCCTGAAAACCGATATGAAGAAGGGATTAACCGAAGAGGAAGCAAAACAGCGGCTTTCTGCATTAGGTCCCAACATCCTCGCGGAGAAAGAAAGGATTTCGCCGCTTGCGCTGTTTCTCGGACAATTCAAAGATTTCATGGTGCTTGTGCTGCTTGCGGCAACGCTCATCTCCGGATTTCTCGGAGAATATGTAGATGCCATCGCCATTATCGCGATTGTTATCATTAACGGAATATTAGGCTTTTTTCAAGAATACCGGGCGGAACGTTCCCTGTCCGCGCTGAAAGAATTGACGGCGCCGATGGCGTACTGTATCCGCGATGGACAGCTTACGCATATTCCGGCGAAAGAATTGGTTCCCGGTGATCTTATTTATCTGGAAGGCGGCGATCGCATTCCTGCCGATGTCCGGTTTCTTTCGGCGAACGGTCTGCATGTGGAAGAATCGACGCTAACGGGTGAATCAGTGCCTGTCGTAAAGAGGAGCGTTGAACTACCGCATGAGGCGATTCCGCTTGGTGATCAGGTAAACATGGGATTTATGGGCACAATGGTTACCGCCGGAACCGGGTATGCGGTCGTGCTTAACACCGGCATGATGACCGAAATGGGCAAAATCGCCGATCTGCTGCAGACAACGGAAACCATGCAAACGCCGCTGCAGCTTAAATTGGAGCAGCTGGGTAAAATCCTTATCGTTGTGGCGCTCTGTTTGACTGGGCTGGTCGTGGCCGCAGGAATTTTCCATGGGCAGCAGGTGTATGAGATGTTTCTGGCGGGCGTCAGCCTTGCGGTTGCCGCCATTCCGGAAGGGCTGCCTGCGATTGTGACGGTCGCGCTTGCGCTGGGTGTACAGCGGATGATTAAACGGCGCGCGATCGTCCGCAAGCTTCCTTCCGTTGAAACGCTGGGCAGCGCAAGCGTGATTTGTTCCGATAAGACGGGAACGTTGACACAGAATAAGATGACTGTCACCCATGTGTGGCTTGATGATACAATAGTCGAGGTCAGCGGTACAGGATACGAGCCGGAAGGAGAGTTTTTTGACGGAAACAAGACTGTGCGCGCCCAGGCGCACGGAACGCTGTATAAGCTTTTGCAGTTCGGCGTTCTATGCAACAATGCACATCTCGAACAGCAGCGCGGCGAGAAAAAGGGGCTGTTCAAAAAATTGGAAGAGCAGTGGGTGGTGAACGGTGATCCGACCGAAGGCGCTTTGCTTGTGGCCGGCGGAAAAGCGGGTATTACCCGGGCGAAATTAGAAGAAACATGGACCAGAGTGAAGGAATTCCCGTTCGATTCTACGCGCAAAATGATGTCGGTTATCGTGTCAGACCGGTACGGCAAGCGAATGCTGGTGGCTAAAGGCGCTCCGGATATGCTGCTCGCCCGCTGCACGCATATCGTATGGAAAGGGCATACAGTCCAGCTTACCCCTGCGCTGCGCCGCCAGATCATCTTCGCCAACGAGTCGCTCGCCAAGCAGGCGCTTCGCGTACTTGCTATAGCCTATCGCGAGCTTCGCCCCAAAGAGACGCCGGGCAGCGAGCAGACCGCGGAGAGAGGACTTGTGCTGGTAGGTCTTGCAGGCATGATTGATCCGCCGCGTGCCGAAGCCAAACTGGCGATTCGCCGCTGCCGGCAGGCAGGCATTAAGACTGTGATGATTACCGGCGATCACCAGGCGACTGCAGAAGCCATTGCCGACCAGTTGGGCATCCTTCCTCCGGGCGGGTTGACAGTAAATGGACAGGATTTATATAATATGTCCGATAGTGAGTTCGATTCCATTGTAGATAACGTATATGTATATGCGCGAGTATCGCCCGAGCACAAGCTCAGGATCGTAAAAGCGCTCCAGAAAAGAGGCCATGTCGTCGCTATGACCGGCGACGGGGTCAACGACGCGCCTGCCATTAAAGCGGCCGACATTGGAATTGCCATGGGCATTACCGGGACGGACGTAACGAAAGAAGCGGCGTCTCTGGTGCTGGCCGATGATAACTTCGCCACGATCGAGGCGGCCATCGAGGAAGGGCGGACGATTTATGACAACATCCGCAAGTTTATCCGCTATTTGTTGGCTTCCAACGTGGGTGAGATTATGGTTATGTTTTTTGCGATGCTGGTCGGCTTGCCTCTTCCGCTTGTGCCGATTCAGATTCTCTGGGTCAATCTTGTGACAGATGGTTTGCCGGCGCTGGCTTTGGGCATAGATCAGCCGGAGGAAGCAACGATGAAGCGGCCTCCACGTTCGCGGCACGAGAACGTGTTTGCGCGCGGATTGGCTTGGAAGATTGTCTCGCGCGGACTTTTGATTGGACTGGTGACGCTGGCGGCATTCTGGATTGCATACGAGGCGAATCCGGGGGATTTAACCAGGGCGCAGACGGTTGCATTTGCTACGCTTGTAATGGCGCAGTTGATTCACGTGTTTGACTGCCGGAGCGAGATTTCGATTTTCAGTCGCAATCCGCTGCAGAATAAATACCTGGTACTGGCGGTGTTATCTTCGGTGCTGCTTGTGCTTCCGGTCGTTTATCTGCCAGCGCTGCAGCCGATTTTTAATACGGTCGCGCTGACGGCATATGAATGGATATTTATTGTATTGCTGGCCGGAATTCCGACGTTTGCGACGGGAATGTTCTCGCTTCTGTACGCGAAGTCCGGTAGACACGGAAGGGTGAGAGAAAGTTGAATTTCACGAAGATGAATGGACTGGGCAACGATTTTATTATCGTTGCCCATTTTGAGACTTTGCCGGAGAATGCGCCGGAGCTTTCGCGCAACATGTGTGACCGGCATTTTGGTGTTGGGGCGGACGGTTTAGTGTTTATCCTTCCGTCAGATAAAGCCGATATCCGCATGCGCATTATCAATGCCGACGGATCGGAAGCCGAACAGTGCGGCAATGCCGTGCGCTGTGTCGCCAAGTATGCGTTTGACCATAAACTGGTTCAGGACGAGGCGCTGACGGTGGAAACAATGGCCGGCATCCAGCGTGTCTGGCTGACGGTAGAGAATGGGAAAGCTGTACAGGTAAAAGTCGATATGGGAGAGCCGATCCTGCGCGGAGAGGCGATTCCTGTTGCGCTTTCACAGGAGAGGATCGTCAACCATCCAATCGAAGCAGGCGGGGAGGCGTTTTCGTTTACCGGTGTTTCGATGGGCAATCCGCATGCCGTTATCTTCGTGGACGACGCACCCCGGTTTGATGTGGAGAAGTGGGGTCCCTTGCTTGAGACGCACCGGTTATTCCCGAATAAAGCGAATATCGAGTTTGTTTCCGTTACTTCGCCGCAGGAGGTAGAGATGCGCGTTTGGGAACGAGGTTGCGGCCAGACGTTTGCCTGCGGAACGGGAGCGTGTGCGACAGTGGTCGCAGGCAGCTTGACCGGACGGACAGAGCGGCGTGCGCTCGTCCATTTGAAGGGCGGCGACCTTGAGATTGAATGGAATGAGACGGATAACCGCGTATATATGACGGGGCCTGCCGAGGAAGTGTTTGTCGGGCGCTGGCACAAGGCATAGCGGCGGGAGGTGAAGGAAATGGTATACAGCATGACGGGATACGGACGCGCAGAGAAACAGGGAGACGGCGTCTCATTTGCGGTAGAGATGCGTTCTGTCAACCATCGTTTCTGCGAAGTAGCGATTCGTATGCCGCGTGAATTTGCCGCGCTTGAAGACGAGGTGCGCAAGAAGATACTTTCTTATGTGCGCCGCGGACGCGTGGACGTTTTTATAACGGTCGAGACACAAACAGCGCCCTCCTCGCTGAAAGTGAACTGGGAGCTGGCGCGCCAGTACAAGGAAGCGGCAGAGAAAATGGGCGAAGTCTTCGGGCTTGCACCGCAGATGTCAGCCCGGGAATTGCTGCTTCTGCCGGATGTGGCGCAGGTCGGAGACGAGAAGCCGGATTCGCAAGTCTATCAAGTCCCGCTGCTTGAAGCGGTCGAAGAGGCGGCGGCCATGCTTGTCTCCATGCGGCAAAAAGAAGGACAGGCTCTAAGACAAGACGTGCTGAGCCGTATTGAAAAGATGAAGCGCCTGGTGGAAGAGTTGGCCGTATTCGCGCCAAGAGTGGCGGACGCGTATCGGGATCGGATTTTTGCACGGGTCGACGAATACATACAGGGGCGGTGCGACATCGATGAGTCGCGCCTGCTGCATGAAGTGGCTGTGTTTGCAGAGAGAGCCGATATATCGGAAGAAATTACACGGCTGCGCAGCCACTTTGTTCAGTTCGGGCAGATTGTCGAAGAGACGGATGCGATTGGCCGCAAGCTAGACTTTCTTGTGCAGGAATGCCACAGGGAAATTAATACGGTTGGCGCCAAAGCGAATCATCTCGAAATCAGTCAAAAAGTGGTCATTTTGAAAGCTGAGCTAGAAAAAGTGAAAGAACAGGTGCAAAATATAGAATAAAGCAGTAGAATAAAAGTTAACTTTACTATCCCGCTGAAAATAGGGAGGCGTACATGAATGGCCATTAAATTGATTAATATCGGATTCGGCAATATTGTCTCAGCCAATCGCATTATTTCGATTGTGAGTCCGGAATCTGCTCCGATTAAACGCATTATCCAAGAAGCGCGGGACCGTGGAATGCTGATTGACGCTACGTATGGCAGACGTACGCGCGCGGTTATCGTAACAGACAGCGATCATGTAATTTTGTCTGCTGTGCAGCCGGAGACGGTAGCACACAGGCTGACCAGTAAAGACGATGATTCTGAGGAATAATTAAACGGGGGATTGTATGACGCAAGACAGAGGGTTGTTGCTTGTTTTGTCGGGACCGTCCGGCGTAGGCAAAGGGACGGTGTGCGCTGCGCTTCGGCCACGCATGAAAGAGCTTGTGTATTCTGTGTCTGCCACCACGCGCGCACCGCGTGCGGGAGAAATAGACGGGGTAAACTATTTCTTTAAGACGAAAGATGAATTTAGAGCGATGATCGAGAATGACGAGCTGCTGGAATGGGCAGAATATGTTGGTAATTTCTACGGTACGCCGCGTCAATTTGTGGAAGATACGCTGGCGAGCGGCCGCGATGTCATTCTGGAGATTGAAGTGCAGGGTGCGTTGCAGGTGAAAGAGAAGTTTCCGGAAGGTATCTTTATTTTTCTTGCGCCGCCGGATTTAAAAGAGCTCCGCTCTCGCATTACCGGCCGCGGTACGGAGACGGAAGAGTCGATCCGTAACCGCATGATGGTAGCGAGAGCGGAAATCGAGTTGATGGATCATTATAATTACGTCATCGTAAATGACGAAGTGGACAAGGCTTGCGATCGTATTCAGGCTGTGATCACGGCAGAGCATTTAAAAAAAGAAAGACAAATCGCGAAATATCGTGATTGGATTAAGGAGGTTTTTTAACAGATGATTTATCCTTCGGTTGATGAACTGTTGCAGAAAGTGGACAGTAAATACACGTTGGTAAGTATCGCTTCTAAACGTGCGCGCCAGATGCGTGAGCAGAACAAGTTTTTGGTTGATAAGCCGGTTTCTCATAAGTTTGTCGGCATTGCATTAGAAGAGCTGCACGCCGGAAAGATTGAATTCGAACGGGCTAACAAGACCAGCCAATCATAAGCCAAACGAACGCACACAACGGGAAGCGCATATCGAACCAGGGCTTGCAGCGATGCAGGCGGGCACGATATGCGCTTCTTTTCAATGCAAAGGGGAGAGAGCAATGAAAGGAAAAACCATTGTCATCGGTGTCACCGGCGGCATTGCGATTTATAAGGTTGCTGATTTGTGTAGTAAGCTAACCCAGCGAGGTGCCGATGTATGGGTGTTGATGACCGGGTCGGCCACGCGGTTCGTTCAGCCGATTACGTTTCAGGCCCTGGTAAGGAATCCTGTACTGACCGATACGTTCCAGGAACCGAACCCGGCGGTCATCTCGCACATTGATGTAGCAGACCGAGCAGACTTGTTCCTTGTTGCACCGGCGACGGCCAATATCATCGGCAAGATGGCAAACGGTATTGCCGATGATATTGTTACGACTGCATATTTGGCGACAAAAGCGCCCGTCTGGATTGCCCCCGCCATGAACGTAAACATGTACGGTCATCCGGCGGTGCAGAATAATATGCGTCGGCTCACAGAATACGGCTATCGCTTTATCGAACCGGCAGAAGGTTACCTGGCATGCGGCTGGACAGGCAAAGGGCGCCTGGCTGAACCGGCGCATATCCTTGGGGAAATTGAAATGTTTTTTGCTGATGAACGGCATAGAGACATGGAAGGCGTACGTCTGCTGGTAACGGCGGGAGCGACCCGAGAAGCGGTCGACCCGGTCCGCTTTTTCACAAATCATTCGACCGGCAAGATGGGCTATGCCATTGCCGAAGCCGCAGCTAAACGCGGCGCGCAGGTGACGCTTGTCAGCGGAAAAACCAATCTGACCCCTCCTGCCGATGTTGAGTTCGTTCCGGTTGTATCGGCCGAAGATATGTATCAGGCGGTTATAGCCCGTTATGATAAGATGGATGTGATTGTTAAATCCGCGGCCGTAGCTGACTACCGGCCAAAGAGCATACATAGTCAGAAAATGAAAAAGCAGCCCGGAGATTTAGTGATTGAGCTTGAGCGGACACGCGACATTCTTGCGGAGCTTGGCAAGCGGAAAACGCACCAGTTCCTTGTCGGATTTGCGGCGGAGACGGAGAATGTGGAGGAAAACGCACGGGGGAAACTGGAGAGGAAAAATGCCGATATGATTGTGGCCAATAATGTGGCACAGAGCGGTGCGGGGTTTGGTACGGATACGAACATTGTTACCATCTATACAAAAGACGGGGAAAAAAGAGATTTGCCGCAAATGAGCAAGGCGGAGATTGCCGACCGTCTGTTGGATGCCGTGCTTGAAGCCTGCAAGAAACGGAGAGAGTAGATGTTTGCCCGCGTTGTTGTTGATGTGCCAGTCGTAGATACCGATCGGCCGTTCGATTATCGGATTCCCCCATCCCTTACACCTTTTGTCGCCATCGGCAGCCGGGTTTCCGTGCCGTTCGGACCGCGCAAGCTACAGGGATTTGTTGTGGAACTGTCGGAAACATCTGAAGTACAGAAAACGCGTGACATCCTTGATGTGCTGGATGTGGAACCGCCGCTGACTGAAGAAATGGTCTGGCTGGCCGGCCGCATGAGCGAACGCTATATGTGCACGCAGTATGCGGCACTGCAATCCATGATTCCGGCAGTGCTTCGTTCCAGCTACGAAAAACAAATCTCGCTCACGCCGGAGGGAAAAGCATTTATTCCTGTATTGCCGGAAGAACAGGCATTTTATCAATATATTGAGAAACGTCAGCCTATTTCTTGGAATAAAGTAATAAAGGAGTTCCCGGAAGCCGGGGTCTGGCTTGATGAGGGCATAAAGCAGAAGCGAATTCACGTAGAGCAAAGTGTAGGCGATCGTGTCACGAAGAAAACAGTCACGCTCCTCTCGCCGGCCGTACCTGTCGAAGAACTTGAGGCTGCTCACGCCAAGCTTCCAAAAACCGCCGTGCGGCAGAAGGAGATTCTCTCACACTTCATCCATTTCTATGGCCCAATTTCGCAGCCGGAACTCCTTGCGATGCTCGGCATCTCTCACCACGCGGTCAAAGGATTGGTAGACAAAGGACTTCTTACAAAAGAAGAAGTTGAAAATTACCGCGATCCGTTCGCCGGTCGCAAGTTTACACCGGCACCGAAGCATGCATTTACCGTGCAGCAGCAAAGCGTGATTGACGGCATCGTCGCAGGGATGAATCCGCCCGTCTATTTTCCGTGTCTTCTGCACGGTGTCACCGGAAGCGGCAAGACGGAAGTGTACCTTGAAATTATGGAGCGTACCATTGCGCAGGGCCGGGAAGCGATTTTGCTTGTGCCGGAGATTGCGCTTACCCCGCAAATGGTCAACCGCTTCAAAGGGCGGTTTGGCAGTCAGGTGGCGGTTATGCATAGCCGCCTGTCCCAGGGTGAACGTTACGATGAATGGCGCAAGATTCGGCGCGGCGAAGTGAAAGTCGCGATCGGTGCCCGCTCCGCCGTATTTGCACCGTTTCAAAATCTGGGATTGATCATTTTAGATGAGGAACATGAAGGTTCCTATAAGCAGGAGGAAACGCCGCGCTATCATGCGCGCACGATTGCCCAGTATCGGGGGATGCGACACAATGCAATCGTCATACTGGGCAGTGCAACGCCGTCAATGGAAACTTACCATGAGGCGAAAAAGGGGCGTATTCGGTTCTTCGAAATGACAGAAAGGGTAGGAAACCGGCCGCTGCCGGAGGTTAGGCTTGTAGATATGCGGGAAGAATTAAGAGACGGGAACAGGACGATGTTTAGCAAAACGCTGATGGAAGGAATAAATGACCGCCTTGAGAAAAACGAACAAATTGTTATGTTTCTCAATCGGCGCGGCTTCTCCACGTTCGTTATGTGCCGTTCATGCGGCTATGTGGCCCAGTGCCCGCATTGTGACATTTCCCTCACGTATCACCGCAGTAACCGGACATTGCGCTGCCATTACTGCGGCTATACAGAACGTGAGCCGCAAGTATGCCCGGAGTGCGGCAGCGAGCATATCCGATTTTTCGGGACGGGGACCCAGAAAGTAGAAGAAGAGCTGGCGCGCTATTTTCCGGGAATTCGTGTAATCCGGATGGACGTGGATACGACCGGGCGTAAAGGTGCACATGAGAAATTGCTGCAGGCGTTTCGTGAAGGCAAAGGCGATGTGCTGCTCGGCACACAAATGATTGCCAAGGGACTTGATTTTCCGAACGTCACACTTGTCGGTGTGCTGGCCGCTGACAGCATGCTGAACTTGCCGGACTTTCGGGCGGCGGAGCGGACGTTTCAGTTGATTACCCAGGTGGGAGGCCGGGCGGGCCGCCATGAGAAGAAGGGTGAAGTGATTCTGCAAACGTACAATACGGAGCATTACAGCATTCAGTATGCAAGCCGGCATGACTATAAATCTTTTTTTGTAGAAGAGATTAAGCAGCGCTATGAGAAGAACTACCCGCCGTACTATCGGCTCATCCTATTTACATTGGCGCATGAAAATGTGCCGCTGCTTGTGAAAACAGCTGAACGCTTCGGGAAGAAGCTGCGCGAAATTATTCCACCGGGCGCCTATTTATTGGGGCCTGTCGCTTCCCCGATCGCTCGCATTAAAGATAGATATCGTTTCCAATGCATGATAAAATATAAAAGCGATCCGAACGTCCTGCCCGCGGTTGCACGGGTAATCCGGGCGTTTGACGAAGAACGGAAGAAGACGGGGATTACGCTTACGGTGGATGTAGATCCGCAGATGATGATGTAGCACAAAATAAGTTTGAGAGGGTAGAAAGAAAGGAGAGGAAAGAATGAGGAGAGGATTTCATGGTGAAAAAGGCGAACGCCTTTTTCTTCTCCGGCTCTTCCTTCTCCTTCTTTCTTTAATGATTTTCACAGAAAATAAGTCGGATTCATATGGGAGGAACAAAACGAATGAGCATCCGAATGATTGTAAAGCACCCGAACCCGGTACTGCGGGAGAAGTGCAAAGAAGTGACAAAGTTTAACGCGAATCTTCATAAATTGTTGGACGATATGGCTGAGACGATGTATGATGCGGAAGGTGTCGGTCTGGCTGCGCCGCAAGTCGGCATCACAAAGCGGGTCGTTGTCATTGATGTTGGAGATGGCATTATTGAGATGATTAACCCGGAAATCATTGAAGCAAAAGAAGAACAATTCGGTCCGGAAGGCTGCCTGAGCATTCCCGGTCTGTTAGGGGATGTGCGCCGTGCCCGCTGGGTGAAAGCGAAAGCGCTGGATCGTAACGGCAACGAGATTATTGTGGAAGGCGAAGATTTGCTGGCACGCGCCATTCAGCATGAAATCGATCATTTAAACGGCGTACTATTCATCGACCTGGCGGAGAGAACGTACTCCGGAAAAGAACAATAGAAGCATAAGACACAGAAGGAGTGGACGCTTGTGCGAATCGTATTTATGGGCACCCCGGATTTCGCGGTGCCCTGTTTGCGAAAATTGATGGAAGAAAACTATAACGTCGTTGCGGTGGTTACACAGCCGGACCGTCCCAGGGGACGCAAAAAGCAGCTGGCCGCCCCGCCGGTGAAAGAGGCTGCGCTTCTGTTCGGTCTTCCGGTACTGCAGCCGGAGAAGCTGAAGGTGGACGGCGTGCAGGACATTCTTGATTATAAACCGGATTTAATCGTGACCGCGGCATTCGGGCAAATTCTGCCGAAAGATCTGATTGATTATCCGAAGTACGGCTGTATTAACGTGCATGCTTCCTTACTTCCGCAATACCGCGGCGGCGCGCCAATCCATAAGGCGATTATTGATGGCCAGAAGGAAACCGGTGTAACGATTATGTATATGGTGGAGAAATTGGATGCGGGTGATATGTTGAGCCAGGTGCGTGTGCCGATTGAAGAAACGGATAACGTCGGTACGATGCACGACAAGCTGAGCCGGGCCGGGGCCAAGCTGCTGCTCGAGACAATCCCTAAGCTGATAAACGGTGAAATCGATCCGGAGAAGCAGGATGAATCGAAAGTAACGTACGCATGGAACATTAAGCGGGAAGATGAGCGTCTCGACTGGACGAAGTCTGCCCGCGAGCTGTTCAACCAGGTGCGCGGATTGAATCCGTGGCCGGTCGCGTACACCGTAGCGGACAATCAGGTGATGAAAGTTTGGGAGACGCATGTGTTAAAAGAAGACGGCGGTGATGACAAGGAGCCGGGCACCATTCTGTCCGTATCGCCGGAAGGCATGGATGTACAGACGGGCCGGGGCATCCTGCGTTTGACTCGTATCCAGCCTGCCGGCAAGAAAGCAATGGCGGTCGCCGACTACGTGCGCGGTAGCTCCACGCTTGAACCCGGCATGCGATTTGCCACGGAGACGGCCGATGAGTAAACGGAGAAAAACGTTGCCGGTTCCCAGAAACGCCCGCGAACTGGCCGTACGCGTTCTGACGGATATTGAAGAAAAGCAGGCGTACAGCAACCTGGAGTTGAAACACGCGCTTGACCAAACCAGGCTCTCGCGCCGCGATACAGCATTGGCGACGGAATTGGTTTACGGTACGCTTAGCCGATTGAATACGCTTGATTGGATGCTCGGAAAATTTGTGACCCAGCCGCCGGTCAAGCTGGAAGGCTGGGTGCGCAATTTGCTGCGCATCAGCTTTTATCAGCTTTCATATTTAGATCGGATTCCGGAACGCGCAGCGGTACACGAAGCGGTAGAAATTGCAAAAGCCTGGGGACATAAAGGAATTGCAGGCATGGTCAACGGCGTGCTGCGCAATCGTCTGCGCCAACCGGAGAAGGTTGAAATTCCCACCGATCTGCCGCCGGTCAAGCGGATTGCCCTTGCCCACTCGCATCCCGAGTGGATGGTGGAAGAATGGATGAAGCTATATGGTGAGGCGGAGGCGGAAAGCATGTGTGCGGCCAACAACCTGCCGCCGGTAGTAAGTCTTAGAGCCAACACGCTCCGGGTGACTCGGGATGAATTGATTGCACAAATTGAAAAGCAGAAAACCGATGCGGAAGTGGAGCCTTCGCGTGTCGCTCCAGAAGGTGTCATTGTAAGCGATATCGGTAATATTGCGGAATTGCCGGCTTATGCAAGCGGGTCATGTACTGTGCAGGATGAGAGTTCCATGTTGGTGGGGCGGGCGCTGGCACCAAAGTCCGGCATGAAGGTGCTTGATGTGTGTGCGGCTCCCGGAGGCAAAACGACGCATATCGCCGAATTGATGGGAAATAAAGGCGAGATTACGGCACTGGATCTGCATCCGCATAAAATTTCCCTGATTGAAGCGAATGCGTTCCGTCTCGGTATTTCGATTATCGAAAGCCGCCAGGGTGATGCACGCAACGCGGACAAACTGTTTTCGAAGCAGAAATTCGACCGAATTCTGGTGGACGCCCCCTGCACCGGTTTGGGGGTTATACGCCGTAAGCCGGACATTAAGTGGCACAAATGGCAGGAAGACATATCGGCCATCAGCGAAATTCAATATAAGATTCTTTGTGCGGCTGCAGAGCTTGCGGCACCGGGCGGCAAAATCGTGTACAGTACCTGCACTGTCCAACCGGAGGAAAACGAGCAACTGGTACGCCGTTTTATAGCTGAACATCCTGCCTGGGAGTTAGACGGCACGCTTGCGCAGGACATGCCCGAAACGATTAGGGAGAAGTACGGGACATTGACGGAAGGATATATGCAGATTCTGCCCCATCATTTTGGTACAGACGGATTTTTTATTTCCCGTCTAAAAATGAAAAAATAGTAGGAAGCGTGTTTTATGCTTCCTTTTTTCTTTTTAGAAATGGGG
>NZ_BJXX01000187.1 GCF_007991215.1 Aneurinibacillus danicus | reverse complement strand
ATAGTTACCAATAAAATGGATGTGAAGTAGCGTGCTGAAGTTGGTCAAAGCACGACTGTTGCAGCTTGTATTCGTATTGTTTCTGTTGTCCCTGTTGACTTTTACGTTAATGAAGCTTGCACCGGGTGATCCGGTGCTGCGTATTTTGGAAGTTGATGAACTGGCGGTTACCCAGGCCGACGAAGCCGCGCTTCGTAAAGAGCTTGGCTTCGATCGGCCATTGCTGGTCCAGTATGGTGAATGGATGCTGAACGTGCTGCAGCTTGATTTCGGAAATTCTTATATTAAAGAGAAGCCGGTTTTGGACGAAATGATCGCGCGACTACCTACCACCATTCAATTAACGGTAGGAGGGCTTGCTGTCATGGTGCTGATTGCTGTTCCGCTTGGTCTGTTGGCCGCTAAATATCCGGGGCGTTGGCCGGATCATCTGAGCCGTTTTCTTGCTCTGCTCGGTGCGTCCATCCCGAGCTTCTGGATGGGGCTACTGCTTATTTATGTGTTTGCTTTTAAACTACAATGGCTGCCGACAATGGGCAAAGGAAGCGCCCAGCATATGATTCTTCCTTCCGTTACCCTCGGTTTTGCGATGGCGGCCGTATATGCCCGCTTGCTCCGTGCCGGGCTGCTGGAAAGCCTGTCGCAGGAATACATCCGCGCGGCGCGGGCGAGAGGCATTGCGGAATGGCGCATTCTATGGAGACATGCATTGCGGGCAGCGCTTCTGCCTGTTGTGACAGTTTTTGGGATGAGCATCGGCAGTTTGCTGGCTGGAACAGTTGTAATTGAGACGCTGTTTTCCTGGCCGGGGCTTGGTAGCATGGCGGTGGAAGCGATCTTTCAGCGGGATTACCCGGTCATTCAGGGCTATGTGCTGCTGACAGGTGTTTTTGTCGTTGTGGTTAATTTGCTGGTTGATTTAAGTTACGGTCTGCTCGATCCCCGGATTCGTTATGGAAAGGGGGAGCTATCGTGAATGTGAATGTTTCTACCGTTTTCCGTCAATCACCGATACGCCGGAATACATGGCGGAGCATGCTGCGCGATCCGATGACGGCACTGGGAACGGGGATATTGGCTATTATTATTCTGCTCACGCTAATCGGTCCATTTATTGTGCCGAACGATTCGTTGGCCGTTAAAATGTCGGAGCGTCTTCAGTCGCCCAGCTGGCAGTATCCGCTTGGCACGGACCATTTGGGAAGATGTATTTTCTCCAGACTGGTTGCGGGTGCTAAGACCACGCTCGGCATTTCGGCCTTTGTCATCATCTCGGTAACGCTGATCGGCATCCCGGTAGGGCTGTTGTCTGGATATGTCGGTGGCCGTGTTGACGCGTTATTGATGAGGCTTGTCGACGGTGTTGGTGCATTGCCTGAATTTATACTGGCTATCGCAATTTCCGGGTTTCTCGGTCCGAGCCTGACGAACCTAATGTTGTCGATCGTATTGGTCAAATGGATTGGGTATGCCCGCGTCGTTAGAAGTATTGTACTGTCCGAGCGGGAGAAGGAATATGTGCTGGCTGCTCGTGTCGCCGGTTGCAGTACGTGGACGGTGCTGTGGCGGCATTTACTTCCGCAAATCATCTCTCCTGTTGTGGTGCTTGCTGCGCTGGACATCGGCAAAATTATATTGATCATTTCTGCGTTGTCGTATCTAGGTTTGGGCGCTCAACCGTCGGCTCCGGAATGGGGAGCGATGCTGAATGATGGGCGGCCTTATTTTCAAACGGTACCTGAATTAATGATTTATCCGGGCGTTGCCATCATGTTGGTTGTCGTTTCCTGTAACCTGATCAGCGACGGACTTCGCCATATTTTGGACGTTCGAAGCAGATGAGGCGCTGCCCGTGGGAGGTGGAATATGTCACAGTTGTTGTTAGAACGCGAGAGAAACAAAGTTTTGCCAAACGGATATGAAACGGGGCAGCCTGTAGCCTCGCTTTCCGCATCCGAATCGGTGCTGCGGTTGGAGAACTTAAAAGTTTATGCACAACAGGGAAAAAGGCGATATATGCTCGTTCATGATAGTAGCTTCTCGATTCGCCGGGGGGAAACACTTGCGCTTGTCGGGGAAAGCGGCAGCGGGAAAAGTGTAACAGCAAGCGCGGTTTTGGGATTGCTGCCGAATTCGCTGCACATTGGCGGGGGACGGATCGTGTTTCAGGGAGAGGATATCCTCCTGTGGCCGGATAAGATGAAACGACGGCTGCGCGGCAAAAAAATAGGATTTGTATTTCAGGATTATCAGGGAAGCTTTACACCGTTTATAAAAGTAGGAAAGCAGCTTGTAGAGACGATTCGCAGTCATTGTGAGTTGTCCTTTAATGAGGCGAAGTCTGTCGCGTTAGAATGGCTTCATCAGGTAGACCTGCCTGCGGAGCGTGTGTTTAACAGTTACCCGTTTCAACTAAGCGGCGGGCAGCGGCAGCGGGCCGCATTGGCCGCTGCCATGATGCTGCAGCCGGAGTTGCTTATCGCCGACGAGCCTACAACAGCGCTTGACGTGCTGACCGGAGAACGGGTGCTTGATGTGCTGACCAGGCTGCAGCGGCAGACCGGCTGCGCCGTACTGATGATCTCGCACGATTTGCGGCATGTTATGAAGCGAGCGGATACCATTGCCGTAATGAAAGACGGGCGCATTGTGGAGATGGAGTCGGCTGAAACGTTACGCCTGCAGGCGCGCCATCCGTATACGCAGATGCTGCTAAAAGCGAGGCCGCTTCTTTCAGAAATTCATAGAGGGTTTGCTATGGAAGCAGAAGCGGCTGAAACAGCACAGTCCACCAGCAGATGGGAGGCGGAATTCACGTGAATGATCTTTTAATAGTCAACCGGCTTTTTAAGACGTATAGAGAGTCCGGTAGTATCGTTTCGGCCGTACAAGACGTATCGCTGCGAATCAGTGAAGGAGAGTGCCTGGGGATCGTCGGGGAGAGCGGCAGTGGTAAGAGTACGCTTACGCGGCTTCTCCTTGCACTCGATCAGCCGGATAGCGGAGAGGTTCTGTTAAACGGCACCTCCCTCTTTGAGCTGAAAGGTCGGGCTTTGCGTGAAACAAGGAAGCATATTCAGGTCGTATTTCAGGACCCAACCTCTTCACTGAACCAGCGATTGCCGATTTGGCGGTCGATTATGGAGCCACTGGATAACTTCCCGGATGTCAAGCCGTCGTTCCTGGCGGACGTGCGGCATTCCCGAAGAGATACGGCGGCTAAATTGCTGGAAATGGTCGGGCTGCAAGCGGCGCATATGGACCGTTATCCGCATGAGTTAAGCGGCGGGCAGCGGCAGCGTGTTGCCATAGCCCGAGGAATCAGCCTGAGTCCTAAGTTGCTGATTTGCGACGAGCCGACCTCCAGTCTGGATGTGTCAGTACAGACTCAGATTTTGCACCTGTTGAAAAGTATGCAGACAAAGCTCGGCATGGCCTGCCTGTTTATTTCTCATGATATTGCAGCGGTGCGGATCATGAGCGACCGGATCATTGTGATGAAGGCGGGGCGAATTGTGGACCAGTTCGCAAGCGATCAAATGATGAGCGAGGACCGGCACGAATATACGCGGCAGCTGGTCGCCGCGGTCAGTTAGTGAAATGAATCAGAAAAAGTTTTTAGAGGTAAAAATGAAGAATGGAGTTATTCTTGCGATTTTTTCTTCCCTTGTTTTTAGCATTATGAACGCCCTTGTAAAGGCAGTTAGTTTGTCAATTCCTTCAGCTGAGGTTGTGTTTTTTAGGAGCATTATCGGAACCGTCATCATCTATTTCATGATGAGACACAGCAAAGTGGCATTTTCTACGGAAGGAGTCCCTTTACTTGCATTGCGAGGTGTTCTTGGCGCTTTTTATTTACTTGCCTATTTCTATACCATTTCTAAGATACCACTAACAGATGCAAGTATATTAGCACATTTATCCCCCTTTTTCGCCATTATTCTCTCTGCTGTATTTCTAAAGGAGAGAATGTCCAAAAAAGTGCTTTTTTTATTCCCTCTTGTTATTTTAGGCGCAGTTTTACTTGTGAAACCATTTCATTACTCAAGTTACTCCATACATGCGTTCGTTGGTATTCTTAGTGCCTTATTCGCTGCGGGTGCAGCAACCAGTATACGCTATTTAAGTAAAAAGTACCATTCGTACGAAATTGTATTTTATTTCCTGGCGACAGCTGCTATGGTTTCGATTCCGCTTATGTGGAACCATTTTGTGGTGCCAACGCCGCTTGAATTCTTCTACCTTACATGCATTGGGGTTGTTTCTTTGCTTGGACAAGTATTTTTAACGAAAGCATTTACCCATGAGAATGTCGTTGTTGTAGAAGTGACTCGCTATATTGGCATTGTTTTTAATGCTATGTGGGGATTTTTATTCTGGACAGAAGTGCCTGATACGTTAACCGTTGTAGGAGGGATTTTCATCATTACTGCCTGCATAGCTCTATCGAGAAAAAAGCAAAGGTAACGAAGGTTATGTGGTGCCGTTATGGTTATAAAAACAGGAATGGTAGGGGAAAGGAGGGAAAAACGTGCATGAAAAACATATTCGTAATGGTTCACTATCTCATCGTGAGTATTTAGCTTTGGCCATTCCATTAATGATCTCAACGCTTTCTACCCCCTTGCTTGGTGCCGTCGATACGGCGGTAGTAGGAAGATTATCTGATCCGGCATATTTAGGCGGGGTTGCTGTTGGGACGCTGATTTTTAATACGATGTACTGGCTTTTGGGATTTTTGCGGGTGAGCACTTCAGGGTTTAGCGCGCAGGCACATGGAGCGAATGATCCCAGAGAGATGGGATTGGCTTTGTTGCGTCCGGCAATGATTGCGCTGGCAATGGGGCTTGTCTTTATTGTTTTACAGAAGCCAATTAAACAGGCGTCTTTTTGGATGATTGGCGCAGAGCCATCCGTGCTAGAACATGCAGAGTCGTATGTGGATATTCGCATTTGGGGCGCGCCGTTTGCGCTTTTGAATTACACCATTTTAGGCTGGTTAATGGGGATGTCCCGTATAAAAGCGTCCTTACTCTTGCAAATCTCCATGAATGTACTCAATATCGTGCTCGCTATTGTACTCGTATCTTACTTTCATATGAATGTGGCGGGCGTTGCTGTTGCTACGTTGATCGCGGAAGTATCGGCAGCGGGATTAGGAATATGGTTAATCGGGCTTCATTTGCCGCTTCGCCATCTTTTTGTTCGCTGGAAAGACGCCCTTTCTATGCAACCGATGGTGAAAATGATGCGTGTAAATCGTGATTTGTTTATTCGTACCGCTTGTTTATTAGCGGTGTTTAACCTTTTTACGGCGTATGGGGCTTCCTTTGGAAAAGTAACGCTTGCTGCCAATGCGGTACTGCTTCAAATTCATTTTATTATGGCTTATTTTTTGGATGGTTTTGCGAATGCGAGCAGTATTCTGGTCGGGCGCTCCATTGGGGAGAAAAATTATTCTGTTTACAAAAGAACCGTGCGGCTTACGGGAATCTGGGGTGCGGTTGCATCGGTTATATTGTCTGCTGTACTTTATTTCGGAAATGAGTCGATCATTTCGCTGTTTACTACCATTGATGATGTGAAGGAACAAATTATGATGTATGCGTCGTGGGTTTTATTGTTCCCGTTTGCTGCATTCTGGGGATTGCAGCTTTATGGTGTTTTTTCGGGGGCAACGGAAGCTGGGCCCGTTCGCAACTCAACGATTTACTCTTTACTCATCTTTCTGCTGGCTACCTGGTTGTTCACCCCATCTTATCACAATCATGGGTTGTGGCTTTCCTTTATTCTTTTCAGTCTGGCGCGCTCATTAACATTATGGATGTATTTGCCAAGGTTGAATCGTATGTTGTTTCCGAACGAAGGAGGTAGTATGGTAGAATAAGATAGTATTCGCAAAAACAACCATGGCAGCCGCAACCCCGACATGAAAATGAGGGGAAGGGCGGCTGACTCTT
>NZ_BJXX01000186.1 GCF_007991215.1 Aneurinibacillus danicus | reverse complement strand
TGGGGCGTTTGAAAAAGACTCAAGTGCGCGATATTGTTAATCATTTCCAATTGAAAGTGGCAAGTGGAGAAACGGGGTTGCGCCGCGAGATTACCGTAAGCGATATCAGCCGTCCTGGCCTGGAAATGGCGGGATATTTCGATTTTTATGCTGCAGAGCGTGTGCAGCTGCTTGGGAAAACAGAACTAAGCTTCTATAATGCAATGAAAAAGGAGCATCGCATTGAACGGATTGACAAGTTGCTGCATGAACAAACGCCGTGCGTATGTGTAGCTCATGGCTGCGAGGCGCCGGATGAACTCCTGAGTCTGTCGGAAGAGCGGGGCATTCCGGTGCTCACGTCTCCGCTGCCGACGACCAAACTATCCAGTAAACTGACCACCTATCTGGAAGGCCGTCTGGCACCGACGACGACAATGCACGGTGTACTGGTTGATGTGTACGGGATGGGTGTGCTAATCGTTGGACAGAGCTCGATCGGAAAAAGTGAAACCGCGCTGGAGCTGGTAAAACGAGGCCACCGCCTTGTGGCGGATGATGCGGTTGAAATTCGCCAGACGCAGGAGAACCAGCTAATTGGCAGTGCGCCGGAGCTTATCCAGCATCTGCTCGAAATCCGCGGTGTTGGTATTATTAACATCATGACATTGTTCGGGGCGGGGGCTATTCGTAATTACAAACGAATCTCGCTTGTCATCCGGCTTGAAATCTGGGATCCAAACAAAGTATACGAGCGGCTCGGTCTCGACGAAGAAAAAATGAAGATTATGGACACCGAAGTGCCGCAGATTACGATTCCTGTGCGTCCGGGCCGAAACCTGGCCGTTATCGTAGAAGTGGCGTCCATGAACTTCCGCTTGAAGCGTATGGGATACAATGCGGCGGTCGTCTTTAGCAAGAAGCTGACCGATACGATTGAAGACGCGGTGGAAGACATCTAGACGGGGAGGTACAGGTGAGTATGCCAAAGGCGATTGACCCGGTTGCGTTTCAACTGGGGCCCTTATCCGTACACTGGTACGGCATTATTCTAGGTACGGCCGCACTCGTCGGTTTGCTGCTGGCGCTGCGCGAGGCGAAGCGGGTCGGCATGGACTCGGAGACGATTATGGATGTGGTCATGTACGCAGTTCCGGCGGCCATTATCGGGGCGCGTATTTATTATGTCATTTTCCGCTGGGACGAGTATTACAGCTCTCATCCCGAAGAGATTATCGCGGTTTGGCATGGCGGAATTGCCATCCACGGGGCATTGATTGCCTCCGTTCTGACCGCGTACATCTACTCGCGCGTAAAAAGGATTTCGTTCTGGCGGCTGGCAGACGTAGTGGCGCCAAGCCTAATTATCGGACAGGCTATCGGACGCTGGGGAAACTTCATGAACCAGGAAGCGCACGGCGGTCCGGTCAGTCTCGAGTTTTTGCAAAGCCTGCATCTGCCTCAGTTTATTATCGATCAGATGTATATTCTAGACCCGACGACGAATACATACTTGTATTATCATCCGACATTTCTGTATGAATCGATCTGGAATTTGCTTGGCTTCTTTGTATTGATTACGATTCGGCGTGTGGGTAAACTGCGGCGGGGCGATTTGTTCCTCACGTATATAATCTGGTATTCGGCCGGCCGCTTTTTCGTCGAAGGACTGCGTACGGATAGCTTGATGCTGACGGATACGCTGCGCGTTGCGCAGGTGATTAGCCTTTTGTTGATTGCGCTTGCGATAATCATAATGATGGTATTACGGAAATTGGGGTACGCCTCTAAGCGTTATGGGGAAGAATAGAGAAAGTATGACTTTCTTGGGAGGAAAGAAGGGTTAGAATGAACCGCTATCAGTATGTGTTGTTTGATCTTGATGGTACATTAATTGATACGAATAATTTGATTTTGACCTCGTTTATGTATACGCTGGAGAAATTTTATCCCGGCAAGTATACGCGGGAGGATATTATCCCGCATATGGGCAAGCCGCTCTATGATCAGATGAAACTGTTCGGACCGGAGCGGGCGGAAGAGCTGGTGCAGATATATCGTGAGCATAATGAGCAGGTACATGATGAGCTGGTAGAAGAGTTTCCAAACGTATTGGAGACAATTGAAGATCTTGCCGAGATGGGTGTTAAAATGGGCATCGTGACCACCAAGCAGCGCAAGACTGCAGAAATGGGCCTGCGCCTCTTCGGATTGGATACGTATATGGATGCATTCGTCTGCTATCAGGATACGAAGAATCATAAACCGCATCCGGAGCCGGTGCAGAAGGCGATGCAAGCACTTGGGGCCGACCCGGCACGTACGCTGATGGTAGGGGACAGCCAATATGATATTCAGGCGGCGCAGAATGCCGGTGTTGCTTCCGCGGGTGTTGCCTGGAGCATGAAAGGCGCTTCGTTTTTATCCGCGTTTGATCCGACGTATTTGCTGAATGATATACGCGATCTGATTCAGATTGTGAAGCAGCCGGTTCGTCAGGCATAAGAGGTGGCGGATGGCGAAACGACAGACCGAACGCTACCCGGTCCAGGGTGCGAATTCTCTCTGGCAGGTGTACAAAACGGTGAGTTTCTGGAAAGTGGTCAAGTGCTTTGCCGTCGTACAGCTTGCCCGTTATACGCCCTGGATGCTGTTAAAGAATTGGATGTACCGCACATTTCTCGGCATGGAGATTGGAGAGAATACCGCGGTCGCATTGATGGTGATGATGGATACGATGTTTCCGGAGCGAATTTCTATCGGCTCTAACAGCATCATCGGCTATAACACGACGATCTTGGCTCATGAATATTTGATTGACGAATATCGATTGGGTGATGTGAAGATTGGATCGCGTGTGATGATAGGGGCTAACTCGACGATTTTACCGGGTGTTACCATCGGCGACGGCGCAGTCGTATCCGCGGCTACCCTCGTCAATGCGGATGTGCCTGCCGGCGCCTTCGTCGGAGGCAATCCTATGCGCATCATTCGCCAGCCAGAAACGCAGCCAAAATGAATGAAGAGCGAATCGGAAAATATCCGGTTCGTTTTTTCGTGTCTATAGCTGCTTTCGGATTCGCATATTACAGATAATAAAAGCGAAACGGTGATTGTATTGATAGCGCTTGCAATTTTTAAAGCGTGCTGTAAGTGGTTGACGGATGGAAATGGGAGTGTTAGACTACACTCAACAAGAAAATCCTTTAGTTTGGTAGCGAACTAAAGGATAAGACGAGGAGTGGAAGGCAGGATGTCGAAACCGTTAGGATTTGAGAAGCCGCTGGGCATGCGGGATCTACTTCCCGATGTGCTGGAGAAACAGCGATGGCTGGAACAACAGGTCAAAGCCTGCATGAAGCAATGGGGGTATCGGGAGATTGCGACTCCTACGCTTGAATACTATGATACGGTAGGCGGGGCGAGTGCCACGCTTGATAATAAATTATTCAAATTGCTGGACAGTGAAGGGAAAACAGTTGTCTTGCGTCCGGACATGACGGCACCGATTGCGAGGGTGGCCTCTTCGCTGCTAAAGGAAGAGCCGCTGCCGCTGCGCCTCATGTACACGGCGAACGTATTCCGGGCGCAGAAGAATGAAGCCGGACGCAATGCGGAGTTCACACAGCTTGGCATCGAGTACCTCGGATCGTCTTCCGTTGACGCGGACGCCGAAGCCATTGCGCTGGCCGTCTCCGTGTTGAAAGCGGCGGGCGTAGGCGTATTCAAAATCGCGGTCGGGCATATCGGCTTCCTGGAAGGATTGCTTGAAGAGATTGTAGAAAAGAAAGAAGACCGGGAAAAGCTGAAGGAATTTTTATACTATCGCGATTATGTAGGGTTCCGCCACTATGTGAAGGAGATGGCGCTTCCGGAAGCGGGTGCGGCACGCCTGTATGAACTTTTGAAGCTGCGCGGTGGCAAAGATCTGCTGGATCGGGCGGAAGCCATCACGATTAACGGACAGGCCCGCAAAGCCGTTACCAATCTGCGGCAGCTGTGGGAAGCGCTCGAAGCGTATCAAGTAGAGCAATATATTTTGCTGGATTTAAACCTGCTCAGCAATCTGGATTATTATACGGGTATTCTGTTTGAAGGTTATGCAGCCAATCAAGGTTTCTCTATTTGTACCGGAGGTCGCTATGACGGATTGATGGCGCAGTTTGGCCGTCCGTGCCCGGCTACGGGGTTTGCGGTGCAGATGGACAGCCTTATCGAAGCGGCTGACTATCAGCCGGCGCGGCCGAAGAAATTCCTCATCCTCTACCATGCAGCGCAGAGGACGGAAGCATTGGAGAAAGCGAGAGTGCTGCGTACCGGGGAAAACGCGGTGGTCATCGCTCAGCGTAAGGAAGAATGGACGCAGGCCAGTACTGCGCCCTATACAGAAGTGATTGACTTGACGGGGGAGGAAGCGACATGACAATAAATACGAAAGAAAAGCTTATCGTAGCGATGCCGAAGGGCCGGATTTTTGAAGAGGCAGCGGATTTGTTACGAAAAGCCGGCGTCCCGCTTCCTCCGGAATTCGATGATTCGCGCAAGCTTATCGTTCCGGTCCCGGAAGCGAACCTCGATTTCATCCTCGCCAAACCGACTGATGTGCCCACGTATGTAGAATACGGCGTGGCGGATATCGGAGTTGTAGGGAAGGACGTGCTGCTGGAAGAGGAGCGGGACGTATACGAATTACTGGACTTAAAAATCAGCCGCTGCCGTATTTCTGTGGCGGGCCTTCCTGATTGGAAGCCGTCCGGAAGCACCGCGCCCCGTGTCGCAACGAAGTATCCACGGGTCGCATCCAGGTATTTTCGCGAACAAGGCCAGCAGGTAGAGGTTATTAAGCTGAATGGCTCGATTGAGCTGGCACCGCTGATCGGTCTTGCCGACCGGATTGTTGACATTGTATCGACCGGGCGAACGTTAAAAGAGAACGGGCTGGTCGAACTGGAAGAGATTATGCCGATTACAACCCGCTTAATCGCAAACCGGGTCAGCTACCGGATGAAGAGCGAAGCGGTCGATTATATATACGAGAAATTCGCTTCAATTGTGGAGGAGATATAGTTCATGATGAAGATTGTCGAGGCTGCGAATTTTTCCACCCGGCGCGATGTGGAGACAGGAACCAAAACCCAGCGTGCCGCAGTGCTTGAGATTCTACAGGCGGTAAAAAACGAAGGCGACGCCGCTGTGCTTCGTTTTACTGAACAATTTGACCGCATTACGCTTGATGGGATGCGGGTAACGGAAGAGGAGTTTCGCCAGGCATTGGATGAAATTGATTCGGAAGTGCGAGACGCGATTCGCGAAGCGGCTGCCAATATTCGTGACTACCACAGCCGTCAAATGCGTCAATCCTGGATGACAACGCAGGAGTCTGGCACTATGCTCGGACAGTTAATCCGTCCGCTGCAGCGGGTGGGTCTGTATGTTCCGGGCGGTACCGCAGCGTATCCGTCCTCGGTGCTGATGAATGCCATTCCGGCACAAGTGGCCGGAGTAGAAGAGATTGCGGTGGTTACGCCGCCGGGCAAAGACGGAGCCGTTAACCCGGGCGTGCTTGTTGCGGCCTATGAGCTGGGCGTGAAAGAGGTGTACAAGGTAGGCGGTGCGCAGGCAATTGCTGCGCTCACATACGGAACCGAGACCATCAAACCGGTGGATAAAATCGTCGGGCCCGGCAATATTTACGTTGCGTTGGCAAAGCGCGAAGTATTCGGCCTTGTGGACATTGATATGGTGGCGGGACCCAGTGAAATCGTTGTGCTGGCGGATAGCTCGGCGAATCCGGCTTATGTGGCGGCGGATTTGTTGTCTCAGGCAGAGCATGACGCGATGGCGTCCGCCGTGCTGGTGACTACGTGTCGCGAGCTGGCACAGGCCGTACAGCAGGAAGTGGAGCAGCAATTGGCTGTACTTCCGCGTAAGGAGATTGCAGAAGCATCTATCCGTGAACATGGCGCAATCTGCGTAGTAGACAGCGTTGAACAGGGGCTGGATGTGGTCAACCGGCTGGCGCCAGAGCACCTGGAAGTGATGCTGGAAGATCCGATGGCGCATATCGGGAAAATTAAAAACGCAGGAGCGATTTTCCTGGGTCCATACAGCTCCGAACCGGTGGGCGACTATTTCGCCGGACCGAATCATGTACTGCCGACGAACGGTACGGCGCGGTTCTCGTCGCCGCTTAATGTGGACGATTTTCTTAAGAAATCCAGCTTAATTTCTTACAGCCGGCAGGATTTGCTGGCGCATGGGGCCAAGATTATTGCGCTGGCCCGCCAGGAGGGACTTGAAGCGCATGCGCGGGCCATTCAGGTTCGGCTGGACAACGAACAGAAATAGGGGGAGTTGCAAGCATGAGACAGGCATCTATTGAACGTAAAACGAATGAGACCGACATTCGACTTACATTTAATATCGACGGAGAAGGTAAAACGGAATTACAGACCGACGTTCCTTTTCTTAACCATATGCTCGATCTGTTTACAAAGCACGGCCAGTTCGATTTAACCGTGCAAGCCAAAGGCGATATCGAAATCGATTACCATCATACAGTGGAAGACATTGCGATTTGCCTGGGCCAGGCGTTTCGTGAAGCGCTGGGTGATAAAAAGGGCATCAAGCGGTACAGCAGCGTATTTGTACCGATGGATGAAGCACTCGGACAGGTTATCATCGACATCAGCAACCGTCCGCATCTGGAATACCGCGCCGAATTCCCATCCGCCAATGTAGGCAACTTCCCGGTGGAACTGTTTCATGAATTTTTCTGGAAGCTGGCGCTTGAAGCGCGTATTACACTTCATATTATTGTGCACTATGGGCACAATACGCATCACATGATTGAGGCGGTATTCAAAGCGCTTGGACGTGCGCTGGACGAAGCGACTACGATTGATCCGCGGGTGAAAGGAGTCCCGTCGACGAAAGGGATGTTATAGATGATTGCGATTATTGACTATGGAATGGGCAACCTTCACAGTGTAAGCAAAGCCGTAGAGCGGCTTGGATATGAGTATACGTTTGTATCGGACGCAGCATCGCTTCTGAATACGGAAGGTGCGATTTTGCCTGGTGTAGGAGCCTTCGGGGACGCGATGAAAAATCTGCGTGAACTCGGTCTGGTAGAGCCGATTCGTCAGTTCGCCGCAAGCGGCAAGCCGCTGCTTGGCATCTGCCTGGGTATGCAGCTTCTGTTTGAGAGCAGCGAAGAACACGGCCAGAATGAAGGGCTTAATATCTTGCCCGGACATATCGCGCGTTTTCAGGGCGATTATAAAATTCCGCATATGGGCTGGAATCGCCTGGAGTTCCTGCAGCAAAATCTGATTTTTGCCGGTGTAGAAGAAGGCTATGTCTATTTCGTACACTCCTACTTCCTGCAGCCGACAGAGGAAAATCGTCCGGTTCTGCTGGCGACGGCGGATTACTATCAGGAGGTTCCGGCGATTGTAGGCAAGGGGAGCGTATACGGCATGCAATTTCATCCGGAGAAAAGCGGTACGGTCGGCATGAAGCTGCTTGAGAATTTTACGAAGCTGTGCGAAACGGCGCGCACGAAATAAACGAGCGACGGAGAGGGAGTAGAGAGATGAGTTTCATTATTTATCCGGCGATTGATATTCGCGGCGGCAAGTGCGTGCGCCTGCTGCAGGGCGACTATAACCAGGAGACAGTATATGGTGATTCTCCGGTAGAGATGGCGAAGCAGTGGGCTTCTCAGGGTGCAGAATGGGTTCACTTAGTTGACCTGGACGGAGCTAAAGCCGGGCAGCCGGTTAACGACGAAATTGTGCTGGAGATTGCCCGGACACTGAACGTTCCGGTTCAGATTGGCGGAGGCTTGCGCCGCATGGAAGACATTGACCGCTATATCCAGGGGGGCGTGAGCCGGGTGATCCTCGGTACGGCGGCGATTCAGGATCAGCCGTTTACCGAACGCGTTCTGGAGAAGTACGGTGATAAAGTCGCCATCGGTATCGATGCCAGAAACGGTTATGTGGCGACGCACGGCTGGCTTGAGACTTCAGAAGTGACGGCAGAAGAGCTGGCTAAAGCGCTGATTGCCAAAGGGGCGGAAACGTTTATTTATACGGATATCTCACGGGACGGCACATTGGAAGGGCCGAATACGGAAGCGATTGTTCAACTGGCACGTGCAACCGGAAAAAATGTCATTGCATCCGGCGGGGTGAGCGTAGAGCAGGATTTGCTGGATTTGGCGCAGTACGCCGGTGATGGTGTAGGCGGTGCAATTGTTGGCAAAGCGCTGTATACCGAACGAGTCAGTCTTCCACAGGCGTTGAAGCGGATTAGGGAGGGAGTCTGATATGCTGGCAAAGCGAATCATACCTTGTCTGGATGTAAAAGAAGGCCGGGTCGTAAAAGGTGTTAGCTTCGTAAATCTACGTGATGCAGGTGATCCCGTGGAACTGGCGAAGCGCTACAGCGCAGAAGGCGCTGATGAGCTGGTGTTTCTCGATATCTCCGCTTCGCACGAAGGCCGCGAGACTATGGTAGAAGTGGTTGAGAATACTGCCGCCAATGTTACCATTCCATTTACGGTGGGCGGCGGCATTAATACGGTAGATGACATGCGCCGTATTCTTCGGGCAGGCGCTGATAAAGTATCCGTTAATACGGCGGCTGTGAAACGTCCGGAATTGGTAAAGGAGGGCGCCGAAGTGTTCGGCAGCCAATGCATCGTGGTCGCCATTGACGCAAAAGCGCGTGAAAATGGCGAAGGCTGGGAAGTCTATACGCATGGCGGACGCCAGGCGACCGGCATCGATGCGGTGGAATGGGCCAAACGGGTAGAAGCATTGGGCGCAGGAGAGATTTTGCTGACAAGTATGGATTGTGACGGGCAGAAAGACGGTTTTGCCCTTGCATTGACAAAGGCGGTTTCCGAAGCGGTACGTATTCCGGTTATTGCATCCGGCGGCGCAGGAGCCAAAGAGCATTTTTATGATGCGTTTGTGGCTGGAAAAGCGGATGCTGCATTGGCAGCATCGATTTTTCACTATAAAGAAACGTCCATTAAAGAAGTGAAGCAGTATCTGCATGAACAAAACATCGAAATGCGCATGGTAGAGGAGATAGTGGAATGAACATGGAGAGCATCAAGTTTGATGAAAACGGGCTGATTGCGGCAATTGTACAGGATGCGCAGAGTAAAGAAGTGCTGACCCTTGCATACATGAACAAAGAATCGCTGGCCAAAACATTGGAGACGCGTGAAACATGGTTCTGGAGCCGTTCGCGTCAGGAACTGTGGCATAAAGGAGCCACGTCCGGGAATGTACAAAAAGTTGTCGACATTCTATACGACTGTGATAGCGATGCTCTGGTCGTTAAAGTGATTCCGACCGGTCCAGCCTGTCATAAAAATGTATATTCCTGTTTTGCCGATTCTTTGCTGGAGGAAGCGGGCATGGTTGTTGGCAACCCTTCCGCCGATAATGGAGACGTGGAAAGCCGTTTTGACATCATTAACCGGCTGGAAGCGTTAATTGCGAAACGGGAAGCAGAGATGCCAGAAGGCTCGTATACAACGTACCTGTTTACGGAGGGCGTAGACAAGATTCTAAAGAAAGTAGGCGAAGAAGCCAGCGAAGTGATTATTGCAGCAAAAAATCGCAGCCATGATGAGCTTCGTTACGAAGCGGCGGATTTGCTGTTTCACCTGCTTGTGCTGCTTCGTGAGCAGAAGCTTCCGTTTGATGCGGTGCTTCAGGAACTTTCAAAACGACACGCGAAATAATGATAGGGGCGCTGCTGCAAAAGCTGCGCCTTTTTTCATGATATAGGAAAAACGTGCGTGGCATGTGCCGGCCGTTGCTTTTTCCGCATGGAGCGTGTGGCCCGAAGGGAGGGAAAGACCGGCAATGCCCGCGAGTTTTCTTATTCATCGTATTTTTTTAATTTGTAAATGAGTTCTTTGGCAGATATATCATAAGCTCCGGCGTTAATACGAAATAGAATCGGTGTATTTCGGTCATTAATGCCGTCTCTAGCGCTGAAAAAAAGCTGAACGCCTGCTTCTTTTGCGGCCTGGAGAACCGTTTCATTGTAGTCGCCATAAGGAAAAGCCAGCAGACGGGGTTGTGCTCCGAGTTTCTCGTTGATAATGACGTTAGCCAGAGCGATATCATTCTTAACACGCTTTTTGTATTCTTTCGGATTTTCCAGTCGTTTTTGTTCTTCCAGGTACATAGGGTGAGCTAATGCGTGCATGACAGGAGCATCTTTTTTACCTGGAAGATAGTGGTGATGGTCATACGTATGGGAGTAAAAGCTTTGACCGTTCTGTTTCATTTCTTTCATTTGCTCCCAGGTAAGGTGGGGAAGCAACGGCCTGGCTTCAGGATCATCCGAAGAATATACAACGATGAAATTTGTGGCGGATACACGCTCTTCTTGAAGAATAGGATACGCCTTCGTATAGAAGCTTTCGTATCCGTCATCAAATGTAATGTGAATGGCGTTTGGCGGCAGCGGTTTATTCTCTTTCATAAAAGCAAGCAATTCATCCATAGAGATAAAACGGTAATTTTCTTTCTTTAAAGCACGGATATGGCTTTGAAATTTCTCTTGGGAAATAGTAACGCCGTCTTCTTTATCATCAATATGATGGTAGAGAAGCACAATAACTTTGTCTTTATAATGAATACGATCTGATTGTGCGGTCACTTTTTCCACTGTCTTGAACAAAGCGGCGGCATTAAAAAATGCCAAGAGCGACAGCAGAACAATGAGCACCTTTTTCTTTCTCTCCACGTACTTCCTCTTCTCCCACGTGCGATTTTTATTTCATTTCTAAAAAGATTTTAAACAGGATGAAGCAGAAATAAAAGGACTTTATTTCTAGAAAATCACCATGGCGTCTCAGCCGCAACCCCGGCATGAAAATGGAGGGAA
The DNA here is from genome assembly GCF_007991215.1 of Aneurinibacillus danicus. Lineage (GTDB taxonomy): Bacteria > Bacillota > Bacilli > Aneurinibacillales > Aneurinibacillaceae > Aneurinibacillus > Aneurinibacillus danicus. The sequence continues at coordinate 29 of NZ_BJXX01000186.1, read as the reverse complement.
GAGCGGCTGACTCTTGAGGTAAGAAGGAA
>NZ_BJXX01000185.1 GCF_007991215.1 Aneurinibacillus danicus | reverse complement strand
GTATATCTTAAGTTTATTGGCAATATGTTCGCAATTTTGTAAAATAAAAAAATACATAAAGCGGGGAGAGGGGAGTAAGCATGAGAGTTTCATTATTTATCACCTGTCTATCGGATGTGTTCTTCCCGAATGTTGGACAGAGTGTAGTGAAAGTGCTGGAGCGCTATGGCGCTCAAGTAGATTTTCCGCAGGCACAGACGTGTTGCGGACAGCCCGCTTACAATAGCGGCTACCACAGAGAAGCACGCGAAGCCGCCAGGCATATGATTGATGTTTTTGCGGACAGCAACTATGTAGTTGCGCCGTCCGGTTCCTGCGTAGCGATGATTCGCCATTATTATCCTGAGCTTTTAAAAGAAGAGCCGACCTGGCGGGAGAAAGCGGAAGCGCTGGCAAAGAAAACATACGAATTCTCTGAGTTTCTTGTGCAGGTATTGCAGGTAGATCGGATAGATGCAAGCCTGCATGCCAGCGCTACCTACCATCATTCCTGTCATATGAGTCGCGGACTTGGCATTAAGGAAGAGCCTGCCGCTCTTCTTGAACAGGTAAACGGATTGGAAATGGAAGAGTTGCCGTACTGCCAGGACTGCTGCGGATTCGGCGGTACATTCGCAGCAAAGATGAGCACGATCTCCGAAGCGATGGTAGACGAGAAAATTAAACATATCGAAGAAACCGGTGCAAATGTGCTGATTGGCTCCGATATGGGATGTTTAATGAATATCGGTGGCCGCCTTCGCCGGACAGGAAAAGATGTGCAGGTTATGCATGTGGCGGAAGTGCTGGCGCAGGGAGGAGCCAAATGAGCGTACAACCACTCGAATTTTTCGGACGGGTCGATAAGGCGCTGATGGACGAGCAACTGCGCAAAGCGGTGCCGTTTACCCAGGACAGGCTTCGCGGCGGACGGTTCCAGGCCGCGGATGAACTGGGCAATGTGGAAGAATGGCGCAATCTGGCCGCGCAGATTCGTATGCATACGATTGAAAACCTTGACAGTTACCTGGAGCAGTTGACCGATAACGTAGAAAAGAACGGCGGGCATGTACATTTTGCGCCTACGGCGTCCGATGCGGTCGCTCATGTGCTGCGGATTGCCAAAGAAAAAAATGCCCGTTCCGTCGTAAAATCGAAATCAATGGTATCGGAAGAAATTCATCTTAATAAGCATCTGGAAGCAGAAGGAGTACGGGTCATTGAATCGGACCTTGGAGAATACATTATTCAACTGGCAGGCGAGACGCCTTCCCACTTGATTGCGCCGGCGATTCATAAAACGAGAACCCAGGTGGCGGAGCTGTTCTCCGGGGTAGCCGGCCGTACGCTGTCCGATGCGACGGCAGAGTTGTGCCAGTTCGCCCGCGAAGAGCTGCGGCGCGAGTTTCTTGAAGCCGACATTGGGATTTCCGGCTGTAACTTTGCGGTAGCTGAATCGGGATCGATTGTACTGATTAGCAACGAAGGGAACGCCCGTCTGACGACGACACTGCCCAAAGTACATATTGCAATTATGGGCATGGAACGGCTTGTGCCGACCTGGGAAGAACTTGATATTGTCGTATCGATGCTGACCCGAAGCGCTACAGGCCAGAAGATTAGCGTGTATATGACGGCAATGAGCGGCCCACGCCGTCCGGAGGACATCGACGGACCGGAGGAATTCCACTTGATTATACTCGATAACGGGCGTTCAGACATTCTGGGTACGGCTTATCAGGAAGTATTAAAGTGCATTCGTTGCGGCGCCTGCTTGAACGTATGTCCGGTATATCGCCATATTGGAGGCCATGCATACGGAGGTGTCTACAGTGGACCGATCGGTGCGGTATTAACACCGCTGCTGGAAGGGTATGAAGAATGGAAGGAGTTACCGTATGCTTCGAGTCTATGCGGGGCTTGTACGGAAGTGTGCCCGGTGAAAATTCCGCTGCATGATTTGCTGATTGAGCATCGCAAAGACGAAGTGGAAAACGGCTTTACCTCCTGGCAGGAGAAGCTGGCGTTTAAAGGTTTTGGTTATTTGACATCGCATCCTTTTCTTTATGATAAAGCGGTTCGTGCCAGTCATATGGCAACCGGATGGCTGTCAAACGAAGGTGTCATCGAGACAGGACCGGGGCCGCTCGCCGGCTGGACAAATGTGCGCGATTTGCCTCGTCCGGCCAAACAATCGTTCCGTGAATGGTGGAAGAACGAGAAGGGGGGCGGTCCACGTGGCAGCTAAAGAACGGGAAGAATTCCTAAACCGGATTGCCGGCAAGTTAGGGCGTGCGCGACGCAGCGGCGTTAAGCCGCCGCGCTGGGACACGAAGCCGTATGCGCATCTCCACCAGGGTTTAGACCATGAAGGTTTAGTCCAGCAGTTTATCGGAAATTTGCGCACCCTGCAGACCGAAGTGCTGCGGGTTTCACCGGAGGACGCGGGACAGGCGCTGGATCGAATTTTCGAGAGCGCTTCAGTCCGTTCGGTCGTATACTGGGATGATGAGCGACTGCATGCAATAGGTTTGAGCCGTCTTCTGGATGAAAAAGGTGTAGTACACCGTGCCTGGGATACAGCGGTGGACGAACAGGAGTTGCGTAATTATACGGCAGGCGTTGAAATGGGAATTGCCTATGCCGAACTAGGGCTTTCCGAGACAGGTTCGGTAATGCTGTGGAACGGCGGCGGACGGGGACGCCTGGTCAGTCTTCTTCCCCCGGTATTTGTCGTTTTTCTTTCAGAGAAAACCATTGTGCCGCGATTGACCGAAGCAGCGGAGTACATACGCGAGAAAGTGCCCGCCCGGCTTCCGGCATGCGTAAACTTTATAACCGGACCGAGCCGGACGGGCGATATCGAGATGGATCTGGCGTTCGGTGTACACGGTCCGGGCAAGGTGTACGTTATTTTGCTAAAAGGATAATAAGGAGTGGAGCAGAATGATTCAACAGGCAGCAGTTATCGGTTCCGGAGTTATGGGCCACGGCATCGCCCAGGTATATGCACAGGCTGGCATTGCCGTTATTTTATATGATCTGGAAGACAGCTACCTCGAGAAAGCGAAGAAAGCGATCGAAGCAAATCTGGCTCTGCAGGCCGGGCAGGGCCTTCTGACAGAAGCGGAGAGTCGGGAGGCGCTTGCCCGCATCACAACGACAACGAATTTGGAAGAGACAGTGAGAACGGCCGAGTTTATTACAGAAGCGATTCCGGAAGTCATTGAATGGAAATGGGAACTGTATGAGAAGCTGGAGCGCCTGGCAAAGCCCGATGCCGTCATTGCATCCAATACGTCGACGCTTCCGATTTCGCGGCTCGCTGAAAAGATGTCCACACCTGAGCGAATGGTCATTACCCATTTCTTCAATCCTGCACAACTGGTTCCGCTGGTCGAGGTTGTCCGGCATGATCGTACAACAGAAGAGGCGATACAGCTGACAATGGAGCTGATGCGCAAAATCGGTAAAGCGCCTGTGCTGTTGAAAAAAGAAGTGCCGGGATTTATCGCGAACCGGCTGCAGGCCGCGCTTGCGCGTGAAGCATTCCACTTGCTTGAGGAAGGTGTGGCGGAAGCCCGTGATATTGATTTGGCGGTAACGGCAGGTCCGGGGTTCCGCTGGTCGTTTATCGGTCCTATTGAGACGGCAGATTTCGGAGGGCTGGATACGTGGAAGCGTGTCATCGACAATCTTGCGCCGGTGCTCAGCAAGAGCCAGCAGGCTCCCGACCTTCTGAATGAGTGTGTTGAAGCAGGCAATTTGGGTACAAAAACAGGACAAGGTATATATAAATATGAAAACGCCTCCGTTTCAGAAAAAATTAAAGAACGGGACGAAAAATTCATTGAACTGTTGAAGATAAAACAAAGATAATAAGAGAAGAGAAAAAAGAGCGGCAGTCACAGGCCGCTCTTTCCTTCATTTTTTTGGCAGGGCTTGTGGCTGATTGACCATGGTGGGTTCCTCTGGCATAGCAGGAGAGAAAGGTGGGAAAATGATGGAATGGATGAGTGGTTATTTATTGGCCGTTACTTTTTTAGGATGGCTGCTCATGGGACTTGATAAATGGAAGGCACGCCAGCACACATGGCGTATTAAAGAAAACACATTGTTTCTCGTCGCGCTATTGGGCGGAGCCGCAGGTTGTCTCATTGGCATGTATATGTTCCGTCACAAAACTCGGCATACGCGTTTTGTTTGGGGAATGCCGCTTATTTTGGCGGGGGAAATATTTTTGCTGCTGTATTACGGACGAAGACTTTTAGTGTAGAGGAATGTGAATGAAAAGAAAAAGATGGGTTGGATTTGCCGTCTTATTCGGACTTGTCCTGCTGGTGATGCTCACCTATAAACCGATGTTGAATGGCCTGGCACACTATCTGGTCCATCCGGATGAAAAGGCGCCAAGCGATTTTATCATACTGCTCGGCGGGGAGACGGACGGACAGCGGACACGCAAAGCGGTTGAACTGTACCGGGCGGGCCTGGCACCAAAGATTATCGTTTCTTCCGGTGCACGCATCTCCTGGCGTACGACAGAAAGCAAAGAGATGGTGGCATTGCTTAAGCAGCTTGGCGTACCGGATAAAGACATCGTATTGGAACAAAAATCGCGCAGCACGTATGAAAATGCATTCTATACCCGGAAGGTGTTGGAAAAAGAGACGTTACAACATAAGCGAATTACGCTGGTTACCGATAACTGGCACACGCGCCGCGCTATGTTTATTTTCCATAGAGTATTTGAAGGAACAGGGATTGAAATTGGCAGTGTCGGTTCACATTCGCTAGAGAAAATCCGGTTGGATGACTGGTGGCGGGACCATGAAAGCATGCAGACGATCTTAAGCGAGTGGTCCCGTCTGATTGTCTACGTCATTAAGTATTAAAGCAACCGCCGCCTTCTTTCACTATGATTATGATTTATTTTTGTGTTTGATTGGACTTTAGCAAATATACGAGAATGAAGAGCACACGCTAAAAATCAAACAATAGATAAATTTGATAAGATAAAGAAAACACAATAGGAAAGGAAGATTTTGATGAAACAATATGGAATTTATCAGGTAACCGTCCCGCTTCCGTTTCGCTTAAACCATGTGCACTGTTATCTTGCGCACCATAACGGAAAATGGACTGTTATCGACACCGGACTGAACCGGGAGGAGACACGTCAAACCTGGAAGGCCGCGTTTGCTGAACACGGTATTGCGGCACAGGATGTGGAACGTATCATTCTTACCCACTACCATCCGGATCATTTCGGGTATGCAGGAGGACTGCAAAGCTGGACAGGAGCGAACGTTTACATAAGTGATAAAGCGAAAGAACATGCCTTGTTCACCTGGACTGAGGAGAATTTCGCACGAAATCAGAAATTTTATCTTGCGGCAGGCATGCCGGAAGAGCTGGTCAGCCAACTGCGAGAGAACGATGATACATTTTATAAGTTAGTACGTCCGTTTCCAGAAAGAACGCAAGCTCTCCATGAAGGGAGCACATACCGTATCGGCGAGTTGGTTTATGAAGCGATTCATACACCGGGCCACGCGGAAGGGCATATATGTTTCTATAATAAAGAAGAAAAAGTACTAATCGCGGGTGATCATTTATTGAAAAAGATTACGCCCAACATCTCGTATCACGGACAGGGCGATGCCAATCCGCTTAAAACATATGTATCATCGCTTAAAAAAATTCGCGAACTGGATATCGCGCTCGTCATTCCCGGGCATGGACCCGTATTTACCGATGCGCAGGAACGAATTGAAGAATTACTTCGGCACCATGAAGAACGGCTTGCGTTCGTGCTTGATGTGATAAAAGGTGAAATGACCGCATACCAGATTTCACAGGCCTTGTTCTCCCGGCCTCTCTCTGTACATGAGCAGCGGTTTGCTATCGGAGAAACAATCGCCCATCTGCACTATTTAGAGGAGAAAGGGGAAGTGGTGGTCTATCGGGATCATGTTCCTCATACATATAAAAAGGTGTGACTATAGAAGCGAGAACGGGGGGAATTACAACTTGAACGATTGATGAGCTGTTTTTCCCCTCTCTTTTTGGAACCGGGTGTATAAAAGGGAGGGATGCGGATGTTCGGTGGAAATCCTCTGTGTCATCGCCATTTTTTTCTCCGCGGTACTGGATATGCCTAGGGCGAATGGCGGCTTTTTTGGAGCTGGAATGGTCAAAAAACACATAAATTGTAAAAATATATTCTGTTTCTGTTTTGCTTTTTTTTCCCGTGGTAAAGAGAATGTAGTGTGATTTTGTACGTATCATCCACGCAGAGGAAAGGGGACAGAAAAGAAGTGAAGAAAAAAATTCTATTTATTTCTGATCACGGTGATCCTTTAGCGAAGCTTGGAGGAGTACAGGCTGGCGGCCAAAATAACTATGTGCGTCAACTGGCGCTGGCTTTGGAGAAACAGGGAGCAAAAGTGGACGTCGTCACCCACTGGTGCGAAGCGGATGCGCCGCGTACGGAAACGTTTGGAGAACGATGCAGAGTGATCCGCATCGCCGCCGGATATAAAGGGTTTGTCTCCAAAAATGAAATGTATGATATATTGCCGGCGTTCTATGCAGAAATGAAAAAGCTTCTTCCACTGCATATGTATGATATCGTTCATACACATTACTGGTTATCCGGTTTGCTCGGGAAAAAAATTGAAGAAGAATACGGATTACCTTTTGTTCATACATCCCATTCACTGGGGATTGCCAAGCAGAAGGCGACAGGAATTTATGACAAAATCCGTCACGAAGCAGAAGAGTATATTTTGAGTAGTGCAAACAGCGTCATTGCTACTACAAACAACGAAAGAAATTTAATTCAAGAATTCGTACCCTCTCCGGCACCTATCTCGGTCATTCCAATTGGAGTTGCTCCTTTATTTCAGACCCGCTACAATCGTTCGCAACTGCGCAGGCAGTTAGGATACAGCGGTCCGCTGCTTTTCTTTGCCGGCAGATTGGAAGAGACAAAGGGCATTTATACGCTTCTAGATGCATTTCGCTTGTTGTTTGAACGCGGCGGTGCGCCGGCAGGAACGAAGCTGGTGCTCGCCGGCGGACAGACGGAAGCGATTGATCTGGATAAGCGTAAACCGCTGGACGAAAAGCTAAGAAGAGCCATTGAAGGCATGGAGGAACATATTGAATTTATTGGTCCAAAATCGCAGGAAGAGCTGGCACTTTTCTTCAATGCTGCCACCGCTACAGTCGTGCCGTCGTATTATGAGTCATTTGGCATGGTCGCAGCAGAAGCACAGGCATGCGGCAGTCCGGTTATCGCCTCCCGCGTGGGCGGCTTGCAGAATGTCGTGAATGATGGGGAAACGGGGCTTTTGGTAGAGCCGAAAAATGCCGAAGACCTGTCAGTCGCGATGAAAGCGCTGGTTACGAATGATCTGTTGACACAGCGTCTGGGCAAGCGGGCGACGCGGTTGGCGAAGCGCGATTACCAGTGGCCGGCCATTTCTGAACGAATTAATAGCGTATATGAGGAGGTTTTAGCAAATGCAGCAGAGCGTGACGCATCTTTTGGCTACCGACTTGGACGGGACGCTGGTTGGTGATGAAGCGGCGCTTCGCGCCCTGCTTCGTTACTACGATGAGCAGCCGTACAATGTCGTACTTATCTACAACACAGGCCGACATTTATGCTCGGCGCTTTCCCTGCTTTCTCAGGAGAAGCTGCCCCGGCCGGATATCTTAATTACGGATGTAGGAACAGAAATTTATTATGGTGAAGAACTGGAGCCGGATAAAGAATGGCGCAGCAAAATTGCTGCATGGTGGAGACCTGCAGAAATTGAACGGATTGCCTCTGAATGCCCAGGGCTTATCCCGCAGGATATCCCTGTGCGTCACCGGCTTTCGTATACGGTACAGGATGTAGCGGCGGTCAGAGAGGTAGAAAGCCGACTTAAGAAAGCGCAAATCCCGCATAAGCTGATTGTCAGCAGCGGACGCGATGTTGATATTTTGCCGCCGATATGTGGAAAAGGGGAAGCGCTGCGTTATGTATTGGAATCACGCGGCTGGTGTGATGCCAATGTATTGGTGGCAGGCGATTCCGGTAACGATCATGAAATGATTACGCTTGGATATCCGGCGGTCATTGTAGGGAATGCCCAGCAGGAATTGCTTGAACTCGAAGAGCATCCGCTTATTTTCCGTGCTGAAAAAGTCTGCGCTGGTGGTATTCATGAAGCATGGGAACATTTTTACGGCAAAAAAAGCAGTGCGCTCCTATAAAAGAGAGGCACTGCTTTTTGCTTCACTGAGACGCTTTTTTTATTTAAAAAAGCGCCTCAATGAAGCAAGGCGCCTTTTCCGGTATTGTGAATCGTGGCAGCGACGATTTCAAGCACGTCGTGCCGGTTGAGCGAGCCCAGACCGTCCCGCAGCACAATGGATACGTTCAATTCTTCTTCGGTTAGCACATGCTGAGCTTCAGGCATAACCATACTGATGATTTCTTCTAGTCTTACAGTTTCCACGGACATCACCTCGTTCGATAAGTATTGGTCATACTTTAGAACAACGGACTTCTTTTCATCCAGATGCTGCCGGGTAACGCAGGATGTCCAGGCTGATTTGGACATGAGGTATAAAAATATATTTATATTATACCACAATAGTAGCCATTTATTCTTCTAGGAAAGAATGGAACGAGCGCTGAACAGAAAAACATTTAATGCAATAAGGGAAGCGATGAGAAGCATGTGGAACTTTGGGCTTTCCTTCAGTACGGCTACTATGCTGAGGATAATGGAGGTGAGGAAGAAAGCTGCGCTTGCCCATAACAGAATGCTCCATATCATATAAAATCACCTAACAAACAAATTTTCACAAAAAACTACATTATTTTAGAAGCAACATAATGAAAACCCGGGGCATTCCCGGGTTTTCGCATGCTGTATCATAATATTATTCAGCTTTTGGAGCCGCGTTTTTAATATTTTCCGGCATATCAGCGAACTTCTGGAAGTTTTTCACGAACAGGGAAGCAAGTTTCTTCGCCTGTACGTCGTACGCTTCTTTGTCCGCCCAGGTGTTACGTGGATTAAGGATATCAGACGGTACGCCAGGGCAATTCTTCGGCATCAAAACACCGAATACCGGATGGGCTACGAATTCCTCTTTATCCAGCTCGTGGTTGAGTGCCGCTGTGATCATTGCACGGGTGTACGGCAAGTTCATCCGCTTGCCTACGCCGTACGGACCACCGGACCAACCGGTGTTCACCAGATATACCTGTGCGTTGTGTTTGTCAATTTTTTCACCGAGCATTTCCGCGTAGACGCGAGGAGGCAGCGGCAGGAACGGTGCGCCGAAGCAGGTAGAGAATGTCGCTTCCGGCTCGGTAACGCCGCGCTCGGTTCCAGCCAGTTTGCTTGTATAGCCGGACAGGAAGTGGAACATCGCCTGTTCTTTCGTCAGCTTCGCGATTGGCGGCAGTACGCCGAAGGCATCGGCCGTTAGGAAGATAACCACGTTCGGGTGACCGGCTACGCTCGGAATCAGCGCATTCGGGATATAATGCAACGGATAAGCCGCACGGGTGTTTTCTGTTAAGCTGTTATCATCATAATCAGCTTCGCGTGTATTTTCGTCGATTACGACATTTTCAAGCACGGAACCGAATTTGATTGCATTAAAAATTTCAGGCTCTTTTTCAGCGGATAGGTTAATACACTTGGCATAGCAGCCGCCTTCGATATTGAAGACGCCATCGTCAGACCAGCCGTGCTCGTCATCTCCGATCAGCTTACGGTCCGGGTCGGCGGACAGCGTTGTTTTACCTGTTCCAGACAGGCCGAAGAACAGGGCTACGTCACCGTCTTTGCCCATGTTAGCAGAGCAGTGCATAGACAGAACGTTTTGCTGCGGAAGCAGATAGTTCATGACGGAGAAGATAGATTTCTTCATTTCGCCTGCATAGCGTGTGCCACCGATAAGAACCACTTTCTTCGCGAAGTTTATGATGATGAACGTCTCGGAGTTGGTACCGTGAATTTCCGGATTTGCTTCAAACGTCGGTGCGCTGATGACTGTAAATTGCGGTTCATGCGTCTTTAACTCTTCCTCTGTCGGACGAATGAAGAGCTGGTGTACGAACAAATTGTGCCATGCGAATTCATTTACTACGCGGATCGGCAGGCGATAGCGCTGATCAGCACCGGCGAAGCCATCGAATACAAGCAATTCTTTTCCGTCTAAGTAGTTGATTACATCCTGGTACAGCTTGTCGAATTTGTCTTCGGAAATCGGTTGGTTTACCGTGCCCCATTCAATTTTATCGTGTACGGAAGGTTCATCCACGATGAACTTGTCTTTAGGAGAACGCCCCGTGTATTTTCCTGTTTTTGCTGTGACCGCGCCTGTAGAAGTCAGTTCGCTGCGCTTGCGAAGAACCGCCATTTCTACAAGTTGTGCCACTGATAAATTAAAGTGAACATTCTCTCCTTTGAGAATATCCTTCAATTCCTTGTTCGTTTGTGTCTCCATTTTCCCTATCCTTTCCTGAGTTTCTTTCATTCACGTCGAAAGATTAGTATGTCACTTATCCAGTGATTAGTATGTCTTAATAATAGTATGCTTTTTTTTGTTCTGCAACCTTTCCTTGAAAATTTCCTAAAAAACCATCTATAATTATAAAGCTTTTTAAAACAAATATTAAAGAAATGTTAAGAGAAAACGGTCATTACGCAGGTATGGTTTGCATTCGATGGAATATTACAAAAAATGAGCTTTTCTCTTATTTTTCACTGGATTTTTTTTATGATAGGATAATTTTACAATTAAATATTCATTGTAACATAGCCGCCCAGCCAAGTACTTTCAATTGTCGCCTTAGTTCTTGTAGCGCATAACAAGAAGGAGGAAGAAAAAGTGCTGAGGAATAAAAAATTGTCAGGTGTTTCGAAGCCGTTAAGTCTGGTAGAAGAGATTTTTGGACAACAGGGATTCCAGCGCAGGGGCAGTAAAGAGGAGCCGGTGTTCCGGATGAATATCCGCGATACTTCGACCAACCAAACATACGTATTGGATGTTCCGTTCAAAGAAGAGAAAGGAAGTTCTGAGCGTTTTGCCCGCTTTGAGGAACCATATGTTGCCTTGAGTTCGTCTTCTATTATGCGCAATGGAGGAAACGGCGAAGTTCCGCGCTCGATTTCCTGGGCAGCGGAAAGCAAATTAGCGGAGGTGGCTGATTACCTGGCGGCTTTTTCTCGTTCCAATCATATATAAGGTGTGGAAAATATAAAGGTATTATTCAAGAAACCTCTTCGTCACGGAGAGGTTTCTTTTTGTGAAAATTGTGAGGAAAGAAGGAAAGAGGAAAAAAGTTTGACATATAAGGAAATGTTACGAAGAAAACACTTGCATAATCCTAAAAACTCGATTATCGTTGTTTTAGTTATAGGCAAAAAATAGTGAAACTTTCTGTTCTATTCGGCGTCAAACAAGAGACTGCTAGTTTAAGAGAATCCGGAGGTGCGAGATTCCTATCATGTCAGAGGAATTATCTCGCCAAGCGAGCAAAGCCAAAAAAAAGGCTCGCAAAGCGAATCGAAGAAGAAAATGGATAACTATTCTTGCTGTTATGCTATTTATTATTGGTGGTTCAGCGACAGCCGCGTATTTGAAGGCGCAAGACTTCCTTAATAAAATTCATTCGGAAGTGGAATCGAGCGCCAAAGAAGCGGGCGTCGCCAAAGCGGAAACGATATATTCGACTGAAAGGCCGATATCCATCGTATTGCTTGGCAAGGACACGCGCGGCGAGTATGGCGGCGGTCTGACGGATGTTATGATTATTATGACGCTGAATCCTGAAACAAAGAAAATTACGATGCTCTCCATTCCGCGTGATACCCGGGTGGTCATTCCGGGAGAAACACATGATCAAAAGATTAACTTCGTATACAAACTTGGTGAGATGATGCGTGAGGAAGCGGAGCGGAAAGGCGAAGAGCCAGAGGAGACGGGCATATCCCTTGTGAAGAAGACGCTGGAAAGTATCTACGGTATCCCTATTAATAACTATGTTATTATTGATTTTGAAGGTTTCCGCCAAGGTATCGATGCATTGGGCGGCGTGGAAGTGAACGTAGACCGTAAGCTGGTGTATAATGATCCGACGGACGGTACGAGTATCAATCTAGAACCCGGCTTTCAGACACTGAACGGGGACCAGGCGCTTGACTTCGTGCGGCACCGTCATGATGACCGAGGATTAAAGTATTACTCGACCGACTATGAGCGTAATGACCGCCAGGTGGCTGTCATTCGTGCCGCTATGGAGAAGATGAAATCGTTTGCCGGTCTTGCGAACTTCTTTAAAGTTATGGACGCGGTTGGAGAGAATGTCAAAACCGACTTGACGCTTGACCAGTTAAAAGGTCTTGCCATGACGTTCGGCAAGCTGGACGGGGAGAACATTATAAAGCTTGAGAATACAGGCGCTGATTGGGATGCTAAGAACAGCCGTACTATCATCCCGCAGGAGACGATGGATAAGAACCGTCTGGCGCTTCAGCAATCTATGGGCATCGATCCTTCGACTGTAACCCGCTACAACGACTCGCCTTCCGGCGGCAGCAGCAGATCGAAGAAGACGATTGATCCGGCAGAGATAGATGAAGAGAAGAAAATAGAAAGCCAGTCGGAAAAAAGCAGTAAGCGTGTGGTGAAGAGGGAAGAGCAGCGTACGGAGGAAGACGAACCTAAGAAGTCGTCTACCAGGAAACGGGAAGCTACAAATGAAGAGAAGAAAAGCAGCAAAACAAGCGAGACTACAAAAAAGTCATCAGGAAATGACAGTGAGCGCAAAAAAGAAGAGTTGCTCGACCCTGATAAACCTGTAAGTGAAAGCATATCTGCCGAGGAGCGGCGCGACAGCGAACCTTCCCAACCTGCTCCTCCGAAAGCGCCGAAAGCACCTGAAGCGCCAAAGGTGCCGGATATAAGTGTCGATACAGATAATAAGTAAGGACAAGGGTAGCAAGAGGGTGTCCCCAAAATGGTGGGCACCTTTTTTTACTGCCATATAAATGGGAAAAAAGGCGAACACCTTTTTCTTCCCTGGATCTCCTTTCCTCTTCCCCTCTTTCTTTTTTCCTGATTTTCATAGAAAAAACAGGGCCTGTTTTTGGCCCTGCCTCCTGTTGCTAAAAAACAAAGTAAGTTATTTGACTTTATACATTGGCACCGTATTTAGCCTGTTTAGCAGCACGTTCGCGATCCGATTTCTTAAGATGTTTCTTACGGAGGCGGATTGATTCCGGTGTGACTTCGCAATACTCGTCGTCGTCCAGGTATTCGAGCGCTTCTTCAAGCGTCATGATACGCGGTGTTTTCAGCTTCACGGTTTCCTCTTTTGTAGCGGAACGAACGTTAGTAGCGTGCTTTTCTTTACAGATATTAACTACCAGATCGTTATCCCGGTTGTGTTCGCCGACGATCATGCCTTCGTAAATTTCTGTACCCGGATTTACAAAAAGGATACCGCGATCCTCTACACTCAGCATACCGTACATCGTAGCCGTGCCGTCAATCATGGAGACGAGTACGCCTGCCCGGCGGCCGCCGACGCTGCCTGGAACAACCGGCTTATAGCTGTCGAAGGAATGGTTCAGAATACCGTATCCGCGCGTTTGGGTCAAGAACTCGGTCCGATAGCCGATCAGGCCACGGGACGGAATTAAAAATTCCAGACGGACAGAGCCGAAGCCGTTATTAATCATGTTGACCATTTCGGCTTTACGCGCGCCAAGCGACTCCATAATCGCACCCGTGTATTCTTCCGGAATATCGATAATCAGGCGTTCGATTGGCTCACATTTCACGCCGTCGATTTCACGCACGATAACTTCAGGCTTAGACACCTGCAGCTCATATCCTTCGCGGCGCATGTTTTCAATCAGAATGGAGAGGTGAAGCTCACCGCGTCCGGACACGATATATTGTTCCGGGGTTACTTCTTCGACGCGCAGGCTGACATCTGTCTCCAGCTCTGCCATCAGGCGGTCGCGCAGCTTGCGGGAAGTTACGTGCTTGCCTTCGCGGCCGGCAAACGGGCTGTTATTGACCAGGAATGACATCTGCAGCGTCGGCTCGTCAATCGTCAACGGCGGCAGGGCTTCCGGTGTTTCCGTATCTGCAATCGTATCGCTGACATTGATATCTTCTACACCTGCAATCGCGACGATATCGCCGGATTTTGCTTCCTCGATTTCGATGCGTTTCAAGCCGCTGAAGCCGAACAGTTTATTTACCCGTACTTGCTTGATGGAGCCGTCACGCTTAATCTGGGCTACGGTTTCGCCGCGGCGGATGGTGCCGCGGTGGATACGGCCGATACCGATACGGCCGAGATATTCGTTATAATCAAGCATCGTTACCTGGAGTTGCAGTGGTGCTTCAAAATCGCCGCCCGGGCCCGGGATGTGTTCGACGATCGTATCGAACAGGGCTTTCAGGTCGTCGTCCTGCTTATCCGGGTCCGTGCTTGCCGTACCGTTGATGCCGGAAGCATAGATAACCGGGAAGTCAAGCTGTTCTTCCGTCGCGTCCAGATCGATAAACAAATCGTATACTTCATCTACCACTTCCGCAGGACGAGCGTTCTCACGGTCGATTTTGTTGATGACGAGAATCGGCGTTACTTTTTGTTCAAGCGCTTTTTTTAGTACGAAGCGTGTTTGCGGCATGCAGCCTTCGAAGGCGTCTACGACGAGCAGCACGCCGTCCACCATCTTCATGATGCGTTCAACTTCACCGCCGAAATCGGCGTGACCCGGCGTATCCATGATGTTAATTGTAATGTCCTTGTATTTTACCGCCGTATTTTTCGCGAGAATGGTAATACCGCGTTCTCTTTCTAAATCGTTTGAATCCATCATCCGTTCCTGTACTTGCTCATTCGCGCGGAAGGTTCCGGCCTGAATCAGCATTTTGTCGACCAGTGTTGTCTTCCCGTGGTCAACGTGAGCGATAATTGCAATGTTGCGCAAATCGTTGCGTAAACTCATAAAGTATGAAAGCTCCTTTCAAATTCCCCGCATTCGCGGGGCGTTGCGTGCAGGTTCATTATATCATGCACCTTTCGAATTATTAAACGGCGCAACGTTTTCATCATAATGCTTTTTGCCCGTCTACCGCAAGAGGTTATAGAAATAAAACCCTCATGGCTTTTCAGCCGCGACCCCGACATGAAAATCATAAGAAGGGCGGCTTGCTTTTGCGGTACGAAGGAAAAGAGAGAAGAGAACGAGGAGGTGATTTCAATGGGGAAAAAGGCGAACGCCTTTTTCTACCCTGGATCTTCTTTCCTCTTTCCTCCCCTTCTTTCCTCATGATTTTCATAAAAAAAGACCTCCCGGCTAAAACCGGAAGGCAAGGAGGTTAGAGTGTATAACCTGGGGGGTTCACTATATAGCATACGGGAGAAGGAACAAAAAGGTTTCAAATGTTTATATATAAATTAGCATAAATTTTTTCTATATATTTATAAGTAAAAGGAGTATACTTATGGAATGATTATGCAGCGGATTTGTAAACGATAAAGAAAACAAGAAACACGAAAAGGACGTGTTCCCATTTTATAAAGCGGATGCCGTCCTTTTTCGCTTGGGAAGGAGAGAAAAACATGGATGCGATTATTATTCTGGCAGTTATTATCGTGCTGGGGCTCATGTCAAAAAATGCGGCGGTCTGGATTGCAGCGGCCGGGCTTATGATTCTCCGGTTTCTGCCGAGCGAGCAGCCGCTGAACTGGACCAATCAGTATGGGTTGAAAATCGGTATCGCTGTTTTGACGATGGGCGTACTTGCTCCCATTGCGCTTGGCAAGATTACGGCGCTCAATCTGCTTGATACGCTGAAGAGCGGATTGGGGATTGCGGCTATCTTCGTTGGTCTTGGTGTTGCGTATCTGGGTGGACGGGGAGCCGGACTGCTGACGGCGCAGCCTCATATCGTGACGGGCTTACTAATCGGTACGATTCTTGGAGTGGCGCTCTTTCGTGGTGTACCGGTCGGTCCTCTTATCGCTGCCGGTATCTTGGCCTTATTTGCGGATACGCTGAAGTAAGCTATACTGAACGCATGGAGGGTTGACAGATAATGAATGAAGTACAACACACAACCGCTCCACTATTATGGGGCGATAAACGATATCATACATGGAACTATCATCTGCGCCAGCAGTTCGGTGAGAAAGTGTTCAAGGTCATGCTTGATGCGGGGTTTACCTGTCCGAACCGGGACGGTACGATTGCGACGGGAGGCTGCACGTTTTGCAGTGCGCGCGGATCGGGCGATTTTGCCGGCTGGCGGCGCGATGATTTAGTCACGCAGTTTAATGAGGTAAAAGGACGGCAGCACCAAAAATGGCCAAACGCAAAATACATCGGCTATTTCCAGGCATACAGCAATACGTACGCGCCGGTGGATGTACTGCGTGACTATTATGAAGTTATTCTTAAGCAGGAAGACGTGGTTGGGCTGTCCATCGCGACCCGGCCTGACTGTCTGCCGGACGATGTGGTCGAGTTGCTGGCTGAATTAAATAAGAAGACATACCTTTGGGTAGAACTTGGTTTACAGACGATTCATGAATCGACCTCACAACTGATTAACCGTGCGCACGATACGGCATGCTATTATGAAGGCGTAGAGAAGTTGCGCAGGCATGGCATTCGGGTATGCTCGCATATTATTTTCGGTCTGCCGGGTGAAACAGAAGAGATGATGATGGAAACGACACGTGCGGTAGCTGATATGGATGTGCAGGGAATTAAAATTCATCTGCTCCATCTTCTCCGTAAGACGCCGATGGTGAAGCAGTATGAAGCGGGTCTTTTGCAGTTCCTGGAGAAAGATCAATATGTTCGGCTCATCGTAGATGCGCTGGAAATTCTGCCGCCTGACATGATTGTGCACCGTCTGACCGGTGACGGACCGCCTGATTTGCTCATCGGACCGATGTGGAGCCGGAAGAAGTGGGAAGTGTTGAATGCGATTGATGCGGAGTTGAAGCGTAGAGATACATGGCAAGGCAAGAAATATAACAAGAAATAAAGGTGCAAAAACCCCGGAGCTCAT
>NZ_BJXX01000184.1 GCF_007991215.1 Aneurinibacillus danicus | reverse complement strand
ATTTATAGTAAATATGGTCAGCGATCTGCTTATTTGATAATAGAGCTTGCCTGATGAAGTACAAGAGTCGTCGAAAAAGCCGGGAATAGGGGGAATGCTTGACTTGTGGAAATATTTTTATCCCAGTATATAGATGTTTGAGTGAGGTATAAAGAGAGTTCTAAAAAATAGGTCAATAGAATCATATTATTATGATAAAAATTTACTACTATTTTCCATATTGACAAAATAGTAAAAAAAGATTTAATTTATTGCTAGAATTATATTCTATATTTTGTAATAAAAGTTATATATTGTATATATTTCAAAATAAAGTTATTTAACATCCGTTTTTGCCGACAAGTTATAAATTAGATGTAACTACTCGTATATGTGCATTGTTGGAAATAGGTATTTTTTGCTTTGTTATTCATTAAAAAACATAGAAAGGAGGAGGCTATAAAAATTTATAGGTTGATGGGAAATTGCACTGTGAAAAATTCTTTACAATAGCTAGCTGTACAAGACTTGGATATAGTAAGTCCAAAGTGGCTTGTCTGTTTATGGAAATAACTTATAAATTTTTATGGCTGGAGATTATGGATATTATTAATCAGACTAACAGAACCATACTATTCGAGGAAATTAATCCAGAGAAACTCGACCTTATTACCCTTGTAGGGGATGTAAAAGGAATCGATAGCTTGAGCGATGATAAAATCAAGGAGATTAATCAGCATTTAATTGTAAGGAGTTTTGACGAATTTTTGGATAAGTTTTCACCCAAGGTATACTCCTTCTACAATGCAGCTAACCAAAAAGTAATGTATACATTGGAAAAGCCGGAAGGTATTGCGGAAGACTGCATATCCGAAATTAATATTGACCAGAATAACGATTTTTTAAAAATGTTGTTTACCTTAATTGATACGAAGAGAATACAGGGCATAACCAATGTAGACTTTAAGTTTGAAAATTTACTGGACATGATATCTCCAAAAAAAGTTATGGACGATATCCGACAGGTGAGGAAAGAAATCCACTATTTATACGGTAAGTATGAGGAATTAGACGAGGGAGATCCTAAAAAGCTTGATCTTGGAGATAAGTTAAATCACTTGTTCGAGGATGCAAGTAGAAACTATAACAATGTGATGGCCATGCTTCCGCTTGCTATTAACGATATTAAGACAAGACTTTTGCTTGGAGGGGCACAGGAAGAAAATAAATCTGAAGCTATACAGATTGGTATGCTTACCATCGGTGACAACGGTGAGTTAAAAATCATTGAAGCTCCTAAAAGCGACAACATGGAGCTTATGGTAATCGATGAGAATACTAGTGGACTGGCCGCTGTTTTTGAAGAAGACTACGATTCTGTTACTGAAACTCCTTCTTCTTATGTGAGAGACCTTGTTGTACGAACCTTTTGCCCGTTGCCTGCAGTGCAGGCCGAAATCGATATTGAAACGGAAGTGCAGAACTACAATACTTACCTTGAGTTTTACAAGAATGCAAAAGATGACTTTGTGAAAACGGTCAAACCTTTAGTGGAAAAGATATTAGGTGTAAAAATGTTTTTTGACCAGTATGCTACAAAAAATAAGGGTATGCAGCCTTCGCTTTTGATTACGAATACCAAGCTTGACATGATGGTTAAGAGTACTAACATACCGAGGCTGGAAACCTATCTAAATACGGTAAACTCAAAGAATGATTTTTCGGATACCGTATGGTTCGGTATAGTTCCTTCCGTAGAATTGGAGTCATCAGGAAATTCAAAAGTAAGCAGAGAGAGATTCAAGGGGAATAAAAAAATTGTAAAACAAGACGGCAATACGATGGAATCTCTGGCGATGCTGCTTCATGCTGTTAAGGAATTTAAAATCCAGGTATTCTTCAGCTTTGTGACAGGAGAAGAAACCACTTTTAACAGTATGGCTACTTCCGGCATTGATAAGTACATAGATAAATGCGGGGTACTGGTAAGAAAAGAATATAGTGAATTCGCTATTCCCTGCCTTCCTAATTTTACGATTATTCCAAAAGATAAATCCGGTGTTGTCATTGATAGTAAGATGCTGCAAACCGAAGATGGAGTGAAGATCTCACAGGAGAAGGAAGACATCCTGAAATTGTGGATTGAGGGTGTCTATGTAGGTGCCAGTTATGTGGCTGCCGGCATTGTAGCAGCATACCAGTGCCCGGAATATTTGAGGGAATTCTTTAAAAATGTAAGCAGGGAATACCCCGGAGTACGTTTTGACATAGAAGCTGGGGATAACGGTCTCAGAGCCGTGACGACTATGGCTAAAGAAATATCCGGATTCACAAATAATATTAAGGATTCTATTAACAGAAAAAACTTTGGTTTTATTTTCTCTTCTGAGAATGCACAGCTAGAAGGGAAAGATATAAAAAGAATTACTGTTTACAAAGCGAGAAGCCTTGCAATGGCAGAGGACGGATTCGATTCTATCTATAAAACGCTTGTAAGCACTTATATAGAAAGGATTCTCCGCTTCCAGACCAGCGATTTTAAACATGACAACATTGTAAAATTCTTTAGTAATAATCCGAGCAGTCAAAAAAGCAAATGGCTTAGTACGCGAGGGTTCATTAACTCTATTATCCAGGATGGGGATGACATGAACTATGTCATTGATGATAAAAACAATTTGTGTCATATCGATCTTGTGTTTAATGGAAATGTTAAGAACCTTGAGGTCACAATAACCAAAGCAACGACCGCGGTCAAAGCATAAAAGATTGGGGCTATATTCATAAAGTACTTTTGTCAATGAACACGTAGAGAATCCATATGAAGCTTTTGTTAGAGAAAATGATAAGGATGTTAGAGGTGTGTTTTCAAAGGCGCACCTTTAAACATAAACCTCGAAAGCAAATAAAGCTTTCGAGAGTAAAATTCAATTATAAGGAGGGTACTTCAATGGGATTTAAACTCAAAGTAGAGGGAGCCGAAACAATTGAACTAGGTATGGACAACATCATGACTGTAACGTACGAGACAGATACTCCGAATGATTCGAACGCAAGATCTACAGATGTAGGTGCTACTCTCCAAATCACAGGAAAAATCATCACGGCGACAGATGGAGATAACGCCGATGACACGATGAAGCTAGCGCTCTGGTCTTTAGTACCGGCTGAAAAGGCTGATTGTTACAGAAAGGCAACTTTGGAAGTAATCGCTGCAGACCAGGTTGTGAGGAAAATTCATTTCCCTAACGCATTTGTGGTGGATTACTCTGAAAAATTCGGCGATACAGAAGGGGTAGGTGTATTCAGTCTTTTAATCAAGCAGAAAAAGGACAAGACAGAGATGACAAAAATTGAAGGCGGATATGCTGTTTAGTTACACGATGTGCAGTTAGAGGCATAAAGCTTTTAGAAAATAGCGGTGAAAAGGTTAGAGGTGTGTTTTCAAAAGCACACCTCTAACTATAGACTTCGAATGCTTCTGATTTGAAAGAATGTGCCTGGGAGTTACTTTAAAAAGATATGGTTGCTGGAAAATTGAATAGTAGGGATGAAGAAGATGAAAAATTATTACGAAATACTAGGGGTTGAAAGAAATGCTTCCCAGGAGGAAATAAAAAAAGCGTATAGAAAATTGGCGAAGCAGTATCATCCTGATGTGAACTCTGGAAGCGGTGAATCCGAGAAAATCTTTAAAGAAATCAATGAAGCATATCGTATTTTGCATGATGATTCACTAAGAAAGACCTATGATGCCCGGATAGATGGTGTAAAGGAAGAAAAATCGAATGTAAAACACAGCCCCGGTAAAAAGACAGGATCCCAACGAGAACAAGGAGGGTATCAGGGATTTGATATAAAAGATATGGAAAAAAATTTCGAGCGTTTTTTTGGTTTTAATCCAAAAACTAAGGAAATGGCATTGAAAAATAAGGAAGCAAAAAATACTAATAAAAATCCTGTCGATACGACAGATTTTTTTGAAAGGTATTTTCGAGTAAGAAAAAAATAATTTCGAAGGAAAACACAATTCTACCAAAGTTTCGGAGTATTTTTTAATGTGATTGCTTTCGAATTTAGCATAAGGATTAAACGGGGGAATGAATGTGAGGGGTGTAGCGAATTTTTTTAAACGATACATAATAAATAATTCAAATAAAACCGAAAGATCTGTCTGGATAAATATTGTAGATATTTTGATCGTAGTAATAGCAGTAGCTGCACTTATATATGTGTATTGGTTGAATATGAACATAAGCCTGAAAATCGGTGTCAGTCTCCTTCTTGTAGCCGTTACGATAGGGTATGTAATTAAAAAATATCGGCTTCCGACAGGGCATAAAGAGGAAGAAACAGGAATTACAAAACTTGTCCTTTTGGATGAAGAGGGAGAAAGTATAAAGGAATGGTACATACAGGGAGAAACCTCCTTGCTAATCGGTAAAAGTTCAAACCAAAACGAGGTTGACATAGATCTATCTGATGCTGAATACGCGTCACTAATCAGCAAACAACATGCTGTGCTGAACTACGCTGCGGGAAGTTGGTACATTGAGGATCTCGATTCTAAAAATGGAATTGGCGTAAAAAAAGCTAACAAAAGTACAAAGAATAGATTGGACAATCAAACACCATACAGAATTGATTCGGGAGATATTATATACATAGCGAACACACGGATATTGTTCAAATAAGAATACATCCTTGATTCGAAGTAAACGGGGGAATGAATGGTATGAGTTTGGCAAGATGCGCAAATGGACACATGTTTAGCACAAGAAAACACGGCAGCACATGCCCCTATTGCAACATTGTGGTAGAGCCAGTCCTAAAGAATGAAAATAGAAAAGTGATGGCAATGGATGAAGATGAGAAGACAATGCCGTATTTGGGGGAAGTAGAGGGAATCGAGCCTGTGACCGGGTGGTTAGTATGTATAGAAGGGCCTCAAATCGGTCAGGATTACAGAATTATGGCAGAAAAGAATTTTATTGGAAGAGCGGAAGAGATGCACATACGAATTATCGGAGATAATACAATTTCCAGGCGCAACCATGCTGTTATCGTATACGACCCAAAAAAGCGGAACTTTTTCCTGTTGCCCGGCGATGCGTCAGGGCTTGCCTACCATAATAATGAAGCAGTGTATTCGCCTGTGGAGTTAACAGCATATGATGTGATACAACTGGGCAGGAGTAAATTTATATTTATTCCTTTATGTGGATCTCATTTTGAATGGGAAAACAATGCAGGCAAGGAATGATGAGCATAATGGAAGAACCACAATTAGTACCTTACTTGATAGTGTTAGCATTTATTACATCTCTTCTCCTTTTATTTTATGCAAGACAGCTTTTGCTGAATAGGGATGCAAGGCCGGGTATCCGGATTGGCAATGGACAAACCATAGGAAGGCGGGAGGAGCAGGATGATTACTTCTCTACCGCAACGACCCTGAACGGAACGATAGCCGTACTGGCTGACGGGATCAGTGGGCTTGCAAACGGAAGGATGGCAAGCACCATTGCTGTGACTGCATTTATACGTGAATTTTTAAAATTAGACAGTGCAAAGGACATTCCCCTTTTTTTTACGAAAGCTTCCTATTTGAGCAATACAGAGATTTTACGAAACCTTAAAGGCATAAGGGGTGGAACAACATTAATTGCTGTTGTCATATCTGATGATTACCTTTACTGGGGAGCGGTAGGAGATAGCATCGCCATGATTTTCAGAGATGGCGAGTTTATCTATATTAACCAAAAGCATATTTTGGAGTCTATGCTAGAGGATCGCTATCTTGCGGGAGAAATTACAAAAGATGAAATGCTGGATAACCCGATGAGAAACAGGCTGATTAACTATTTGGGCTATGAAGGTTTTAAGAATATAGAGATTTGCAAGAAACCTATTCCATTGAATAAAGGTGATAAGGTGATTTTGTGCAGCGATGGGGTTTATAACAGCGTAACAGAAATGGAGCTGGAGAAGATTCTTTCCAAGAACATTTCTCCTTATGATGCTGCTCAGGAAATAATCGAGGTTATTGAATATAAAAGACTGAGGAATCAGGATAATGCGACAGTTATCATACTAGAGAATAGCCGGTAGATGTTTGCCCCTGTAAATAAAATTCTGAAGAAAAGGAGGAGTCGAGTGGACGGATGAGAAAGGACAACAGTGAGTTTAAAACATCGTTCCTATCCGAAGCAGGCACTTTTATAAACAACAAAGACTATTTTGCATTTACAGAACTTGACGATATGGCCTGCTGGGTGGTAGCTCACGGACTGGACTCGGATAGAGAAGTAGAAAGTGCTGAAATAGCAATAAAAAGCATATTAGGGAATTTCATGAATAACCCTACTATGTCTAGAATGAGAATAAAAAAATACATAAAGGAAGCTCACAGATTATTGCAAGACGAGAGCAGGCGGGTAAGGCTCAAAGCGAGTCTGCTAATGGTAGTAACGGATTATTCAAAGATGATTTGGGCGGTTGCAGGTAACGCCAGGCTGTACCATTTCAGGAACGGGAGGCTTAACTTTAAAAGTAAGGATCAAAGCCTTGCTCAAATGATGGCAGATGAAGAGGAGATACCGGAGGATGAAATTGAAGAGCATGAAGAAAGAAACAACCTGTTGAACTATCTGGGAAAACCCCATGATTTCAAACCTTTTGTATCTAAAAAGTATCAACTGACAGACGGAGATGTGATGGTGCTTTGTACCTCCGGACTATGGGAGGGGGTAAGCGGGATTGAGATGCTGGATGCCATGGAGGAGGCAAAAGAGCCTTCAGAATTGGTTGACACTCTGGAAGAAGTTCTTTTGAGTAAACAGAAAAATATAGTAAATAATTACACCGCAGCCGCTATCTTTGTAAACAAGACCTATCAGGAAGATCCAAAGAAAAAAATAAGATTGATAAAAAGAATCGCATTAGCACTACTACTCCTTGCATTAGCTGGGGGAGGAGCCATTGTATATAAGATACAGGACACGAAGAAAAAAGCAGAAGCAATTGCCAATATGTTCGAGCATGAGAAAAATGGGGATATTTTTGTGCAGGACGGAGACTATGCGAAAGCCTTAAAAGAATACAGCGAAGCACGGAATGCAGCTATAAAGATTAAAGATAAGATACATGCCCAGTTGATAGGTAAGAAACAAAGGATCACGCAGCTTATCACAGACGGAGACACCTCCTTTAAGGAAGGGGATTACACGAAAGCAGTAAGTAAGTATGAAAGGGCTCAAAAAGAAATACAGGGTCGTAAAGACTTTAACATGAAAGAAGTAGAGGAGAAAATACATAAATCTAAATCTTTCATCCAGGTCTTAAATTGGAAGAAAGACGGAGACATGAAGTTTGAAAGACAGGATTACCAGGGAGCAAAGAATACATATCAAAAGGCAAGGAAAGCGGCAATCGCAGCTTCTTTTACCAATGGGGAAAAAGAGATAAAAGCAAAGCTGGATGAAGTAGAGGAAAAAATATCTAATCTAGAAAGAGAAAAGAGGCAGTTGGACGGTGAAAAGCTAGAAAAAAAAGGAGATAAAAGTTATGCCTCACAGGACTTTGAGAAAGCCATTGAGTCCTATACTATGGCCCAGGAGGTTTATCAGGAGATTGACATGCTCGAAAAGGTCCTAAGCATGGAACGGAAGATAACGAAAGCGGAGGAGAAATTAAATCCGATTCCGAAAGCGGGCTTAGCAGGTTCAGACGCCGCTCCCAATGGCCAAGCACTTAATAACAGCATGGGAGAAGCAAATGCAGTACCCAATGCAGAGGGAGGAATCAAGTAAACGGTCATGAAAGACATTGTAATGGACAGGTTAAGCAAGATGGAAGACCTTGAGCAGCGTAGATTGCTGAAAAATATTATGACAGGAGTTTTTTTGAACCTGGTGGAATATCAGGAAGAAATGAACCGGAAATTGGAGGAGAGAGTTTTTAATGAGGTGAAAGATAGTGAAGAGAAACATGATGTTTATGTCACTGTATGCTCCAGAGATGAATTTGATCCAATCCATGAATTCCTATATCCAATGGTACCCGAAGATGTGGAAGAGAAGACCTATGATATGAAGAGTCTGGTATCCAAAGTAGACCGAAAGGAAGAGGTTCGTCTACTGACGATATTTTTGCAGTGCAGCTTCATGAAAATAAAAGAGCTTGTAGATAGCCAGAGAACATTTTGGGGGGAGATGATCACCACAGGGGGACGGTATAGAATCGAGGTACGTCTCGAACAGAACAAAACGTATCTTCGTGAGATTGAAAGGTTATACAATGTTTTTCAGAGAAATGGAGTTCCCTGGAAGACAGTAAACCATCCGTACGCGAACAAATTTTTTGATGTTATTTTGGTGGAATGCGAGGAAACACCGAAGGAAGAGGAAGAAATCCTGGAAATTACAATCGATCTGGAAGAATATGAGAAATATAAAAAACTCGATAAGGTCCCTTTATGGAATATAGAAAGGGTGTCTTTAAAAAACACTGGCTTTCCAGTTCCGGTTGCTGACAGGGTGAACTTTGAGCATATGTTGTCACTACGAAAGACGGGCACAGAGCATGGTTACCTTGTGGATGGGGATGAGGAGATAATACGGTATATCAAGAGAACGCCAGAAGAACTTATCGTTGTATCACCCAGGGAAAAATCAGGGGTATGGAATGTGCTCAAAATCACACAGCCTGTAGAAACAAACATCGGCAGGCTAGAATACGAGCTGGCATCAAACAGGAGGAAAAACAGCTTCGTTAGCGGATTTGCCCGGAAGCAAGCAGTGACCGTCAGAGCGAAAGGGGAAATCGTGAGGATCATAAACTCATTTGAAGCCTCAAAGTACCTTGAACTAAAGCATATAGAAATTAGCGAACGGGCGAATGGAATGAAACAAACCTACGGTATGAACCCATTCATAAGCGATAATGTAAGGGTTGAAAGTGACAAAAAAATCATGCGGCTTCGATTCAGGCCACGCGAAGGCAACAGCTTTATCCTCAATGATCTTATGAGTTTTCTGGTATCGGAGGTACAAATGTATTTTCCGGAATACAAATGTGAAGGAGCATTGTCTTGAATTACATATGGGACTTACTAATAAAGGCGGAACAGTCCGGCCTCGCAAAAAAGGATATCCATTTCGTTCCTGCTAAAGTGTATTCGCCCTATATGGAGTTAAGCAATGAAGCGATCAATACCCGGGTTATTGAGCAAAAGGTAGAAATCAATCCTTACTATAGATTTTATGATATTTTCCGCGATCTGTTCGATGTCAACAACAACGAGGACATAGAATTAAGGGATACTCTGTTTGATATCATCATCCATTTTTTGGCGGATATTGATCTTATACAGGGGATGAACAAGCGGGAGTATTATATCAAGTTTGTACTCATGGATATTGAAATGGGTATCTTCGGAAACAGTGTTAGAGAAAAAATAAGGCTATTTAATAGAGAAGAAAGAGAAGTGATCGCTCGTAATATTTTGCGGCTATATGAAACAGGGGAGGTAGTATATCTGCTTAGAGATACGATGCGGAAAATATTTAAGAGTTCTACCATTTACGCAAACTGTGAAGAAAAAGACGAACTGCTTATTTACATCGGTCAAGAAGAAAATGAGACAAACCGGGCAAAACTTGAGCTTATTAAAGAAATTTTTCTTCCTGTGCGCTTGCATACGGAAATCTACTGGAAAAATCACTTTGGGATCATCGGTGTCGAGGAAACCATGCGGATGGACAGCATTGCGCTCTACTAACAGGCAGGCAAGGGAGGCAGGTTGCTATGAACACATATTCATACAGGCTGTATATAAATAAAAATGGCCGAGAAGGGGAACGGAATACAGTAAGGTACACACGGGATGAACTGTCAGAGATGACAACATTTCAACTGAGAAACATATGCTACAGGGAAAAGTTAGTCAAAGGATTGATCAATACTTTAGACAGAGAGAGTCTGATTCATACGATCTTGAAATTCAGAAGCGCTGAAGAAAGCCTTCTGATAAAGAGCTTTAAGAAAGACGGGTTTGAAAGGATAGAATCCGCCCTTAAAAAATATTTGAACACACCGCTGTCGGATAACGGAAGTATAAAAATTCCAGCGAAAATGACCATATATACGGGGGTAAAGGTAGACAAGCTGGACAAATATCGTGTGAAGGCCGGAAATGGCATTGTAGAATCCAATGTACTGCTTGTGAATGATGACCTCGAATTGTGTGCGATTCTCAACCTGGTAAAAGACGATCTCGGAGCTTATTACCTGTCTGCAGAAAAAGAAGTTGAAATAAGAAGGACCGGAAACAAAAATTACAGCTTCCTGTTTTTCAGAAAGCAAGATTCGGAATATATCTATAAAACCTACTATGAGGAAGGGCCACTTCCTCCTGCAAACCTACACTACTATAAGATACCAATTGCAGATCTGGAGATTAGAGACCTTGAGGAGACGGAGACAGTGCTGGCTATAGATTTTGGAACTTCCAACACGACGGCCGGAGCTTTCCTTGATAACGGATATATATCTTCTCCCAGCAGTAATGATCTGTTAAATGGAAGAATACGGTTAAATAGCATCAATTTTGTTGCGTTTCCCGATACCACTTCTAAGGAGGAGGAATGGATAGAGCTTCTCCCGACAGTAGTGAGTGTGGTGGACTGCTCCGACCCTCAAAACATCAAGTATAATTTCGGCTATGAAGCACTGAAATATATGAAAAAGAACGGGTACAGCGGTCATGCTACGGTGTTTCACGGAATCAAAAGATGGGTGAACAGCTATACGAAGATAGAGGAAGTAATGGATGGCCAGGGAAACACAGCGCAGGTAAAAAGAAGCGATATTCTGAGAGCCTATATCACGTATGTGATAAAGATGGCAGAGCACCAGTTTAAGTGCCGTTTCAAGAATCTGCATATATCCGGTCCCGTGAAACTGAAAACACAGTTTCTTGAGATGTTTACCGAAATATTGCCGGAGTATCACATCGAATCTGAAAATGCGCTGGATGAAGGGATGGCGGTACTTTTTAATACGATCGCCGATCAGATAGAGAAAAATAGTTTTATAGACGGAGAAGAGTACAAAGCCCTTGTCATCGACTGCGGCGGAGGCACCACCGATCTTTCCTCGTGCTTATTCCGAATTGAAGATGGACACATTTCTTATAAAGTCGATATCCATACAAACTACGAAAACGGGGATACCAATTTCGGGGGAAACAACATAACCTACCGGATTCTTCAGTTTATGAAGATCGTATTTGCGGATTACTACAGTAATGGAAAGAGTGTAATCGATATCGACAGTTTGATCGATATTCCTGGAACGGATATCTTCAGGCATGTAGATGAGTTTGGGGTTAGCTCAGTATATGAGAAATTTGAAGCCTGCTACCGTGAAGCGGAAAAGGTAATCCCGACCCGGTTCAAGGAATATGAGAACAGGACCCTGGATGAATACCAGAGAGTAAGAAATAATTTCTACTTTTTGTGGGAAATTGCAGAAGAGATGAAAAAAGAATTTTTCCGAAAGACAGGCATTTTGAGAAACCGGTTTTATTCCGAAAGTGAGAACAGTCGGGAAAATGACCTGAAAATTACAGCGGTAGATCGATGGTTCCTATCGGTGTGGGAAAACGATCGATGTAAGGATGTGTATGACGTTCCCGATGTAGTCTTTAACATAAAGGAAATTAATCAGCTTATTAAAGCGGATATTTATGAAATCGTCCGGAAGTTTCTCGAAGACTTTTACCAGGAGGGAAGGCTTCAGGAATATTCCATTATAAAACTGACAGGTCAATCATGCAGAATTGACGTTTTCCGAGAAGCGTTAAAGGAATTTGTCCCGGGAAGGAGCATCGAATTCAGGCAGAAATCGGAGGATACAGGAAAGGTACCGGATTTGAAGCTATCCTGCTTGAGAGGAGCGTTACGATATCTTAATGCCCAAAAAGCGGGATATATCGAGGCCAGCATCACCAATCATGCCCCGGTAGTTCCTTACTCGGTAACTGCCTTTACGCACAATCGGCAGGAGAAAGTGCTGATTAGAAACCAGGAAAGACTGAGTCAGGTCCAGGGATCCGTATCTAAACCAATTGGTGTTGCAGAGATCGAATTCTACTTAAAAGGAAGCGAAGGAAATATACGGCACAAATATGTATACATGAATTATGCTGAAAACTACAAGCCTGTACTATATCAGCATATCGCTGAAGTTTATGGTAAAAACATACCCCAGGATGACACGGATTCCATTGTAAATGGGGAAGTGAAATTTTTTGTGTTTGCTGACAAGGACAACTGGGGCTTTCATGTGGTTCCCGTTGCAAGACGAAATGAGCGACTATATTTAGGTAAGAAGAAATTTTTCGCTTTTGAGAATGATCTATCAGAATTGGATTATTTTGACGGATGGAAATGAATCATACAGCAAAGAAAGGAGGAGGAACGTTGTTTGCAAACCTCTGTCCTACTTTCAATAAAGGCAGAATTCTAAAAAAAGAAATGCTGGAGAATCTCAGAGACTATCCAAGAAACTTTATTGATATTTGTTTCAAGGATTATTCTGACGGGATTATTACTGGTGCTGATATTGTGGTAGGGGAAGACGAATTTACCATTGGGACAGGAATTATAAAGCATAACGGTACAATGTATATGCTTGAAAACGAGTATCATCTTCCTTATCATGCCACAGGTGCAGAAACAATCATTAAAGTACGTTTTACAGAAAAAGCTGTGCATAGCGACTTCGTATCCTATGGTACAGAAATACTTCTAAGCCAGGATATGCAAGTAAAAAGGGATGAGTGCGAGTTGGGACGATTCAAATTAAAAGAAGGGGCAAGACTGCGTTCGGAATATCAGGATTTTGCCGACCTTGCTACGGAATATAATACGATAAATATTATCCATACACAATACGCAGGTATAAGAAAAAGCACGCTCCATCCTCATATTCTACGATATTTTGCAACAGACATATTAAAAAACAACAGTTCCAACCCCTATGACATCATGTTTGCTATGCAGTGCATGAACCAGTACATCGTAGACAGGGAATTGATTCTTCACTACATAGCCAACAGGCTGGAAATCCCATATACGCAATACTCTAATGAACAAATACATAAATACCTGGTACGTATTGTAGAAGAAGTGAAGAGAGGGCATCATGTAAAGCCGAGAGCAAGATATGGCGGACCTCAGCGGGTTATCGTGGACTAATGAGGAGAAAGGATGGTGAGCCTGGTGGAATATATGGATGAGAAAATCATCGGATTAATAAATGAATTGCAGGAGAGAGTTCGACAATCTAAGGAAAGCAGCAAGGATGAAAATGAAGTGCTGGATTCCTTCGTTACGATAAACGATGAAGTTATTCCGTTTGAAGAAAAAAGCTTATTCGGGGGTCGGTTAAGAATTCTTCTGCCAGAGACATTTGATAGTATGCCTTCCGAGATAGCGGCTTTAAAATATCCTTCTGAGAAAAGACCGGGTCTAATCTATACGAATGAAAGCACTTCTATTAATATCGCTTTCAATTATACAGAAAGTCCCCTGGATGATACGAACTTAGATACTTTTAAGGACAACATGGTTCAAGTCCTGAAACATAGTCAGCCAATAGCTCAGTGGCTGGAAGATGGTGTCAAGGACGTAGATGGACAAAGAATCGGATATTGTGATTTCATCGTCCCGACTTCGGACGTACCTGTATACATCCTGCTGTTTTTCGTGGCATTGGATGGGAGGACTCTATTGTGTACGTTCAATTGTACGGAAGAAGAAATGAAAGAATGGAAACCTGTTGCTAGAGGAATCATGAACTCTGTAAAAATAGACTTCGGTGAGAAAGGGGAAAGGGATATATGAGTCTTTCTGTTATCGCCTATAACAATTTGCAAATAGCCCCCTATAAACTGACCAACTTATTAGAACTGAAAATAACAAAGAAAATGAACGACCATGCAAGGCTGTATTTCACAGGCATCGTATCTGAGGAGCTGAAGGACAGCTACGTGGAAATGACGGAAGTTCAGACGAAAATCCAGGTCAGCCAGATAGATAAACAGGCGAATTGTACACCTCTCTTCGCTGGAATCGTATCACGTATTGAAATAAAAGCGGTCAGGGACATTTATTACATGGAAGTAGAAGCGGTCTCACATACATATCAACTTGATGTCAAACGAAAAAGCCGCTCTTTTCAATATAAGGACATGTCCTACTCCGCATTGCTGCAAGAAGTAGTATCTGGTTATCCGGGCATCGATGTCATGGACATGGCTTCAAATGGTACCAAACTCGAAAAATTCACAATCCAGTATCAGGAGACGGACTGGCAATTCTTGAAACGGATGGCCTCCCGCTTTCATACCGGGCTCATTCCTGCGTCTAGTTTTGATAAGCCCAAATTCTACTTTGGTGTACCGGAAGGAGGCTATAGCGGAAGGCTGGAAGACTTTCATTATAGCATAAGAAAAGAATTAGCGAATTTTCGCATTTCCTCAGAAAACGATACGGGAGACATAGGAGAAAGCGACTTTATTTATTATGAAGCGGAGACCGATAAGGTGTTGGACATTGGCAGTGAGGTGGATTTCAAGGGGAAAACACTTGTTGTGAGTGAAGTATATACAGAAATGAAAAACAGCCTGCTGAAACACCGGTACATCCTGTGCTCCAAAAAAGGGATGACCCAGAACACTGTGTACCATCAAGGAATTACAGGTATATCGTTACAAGGGAAAGTCATTGCTGTGGAAAAAGATAACGTCAAAGTTCATCTTGACATAGACAAAGAGCAAAGCATAGCAAAGGCATGGTGGTTTCCTTATTCAACCGCCTATACGGCAGAAGGCCACAGCGGCTGGTATTGTATGCCTGAGCTGAACGATTATGTGAGAATTTATTTTCCGAGCCATAGAGAAGAAGAAGCCATTGCAATAGGATCGGTACGGAAGGATTCAGAGATCAAAGAAAAAAATAAGCTCGGTAACCCTGACATCAAATATTTCAGAACCGCATTTGGCAAAGAATTAATGTTCAGTCCGGAGGAAATTGTGATCACCGGAAAAGACGGAGAAATTTTTATCAAGTTAAATGAAAAAGATGGCATTCAAATTTTTAGCAAAAAAAATATCAAAATCATATCACAGGCTGATATCACCATGAGTGCCGAGAAGAAAATAAGCATAAGCGCTAAGGATGAAATCAATATAACCTGTAAGGAAAGCAGCATCAAAATGAACGGCATCACAAACATTAGCGGAAAAGAAGTGAAAACAAACTAGAGAGGAGGAGAGGGGGTGGCTAAAGAGGACGTATTACAGCATTTTATTGAAAATGAGGTGCAGACAAAAAACTTGGAAAGTCTGCTCGCTTTGGAGGAATATTTTCAAAATCATAAAGATGAGCTGGTGCATGATTTTGTCCAATCCTTTAGAAATATATGCCGGACGATCAAAACGATGCAGTTGCGGGGAGAAAAAGGAAGGATCGGACATATTACGTACTCCATGCTGCGTACGGAAATTATGGAAGGACGGCACATATACGTAATTGATGCTTCGGATATCACCTGGTTTTTCGATCGGAAGGAATGTCAGGCCGAATATAACGCAGGGTGGGCGTTTCAATATTTAGATGTAGTAGAAAGTGAGCTCGAACAAATAAGTAAAACATATATGGGAGCGATAACGAAGCCTGATATCGAAAGAATAAAGCTGGGATTGGCTAATAAATACCACCAGTATGTTGTCAGTCTGGCACGGTATGCGATGCCACAGGCGATCATTTTGCCTGAATATTTAGAGATTGATAAGGAAGAAGAGCTGGAAGTTCGCGTTGGGGAATACCTCGATCATAGTGAAACCATCTACAAAGAAGACGTGATCGTGAAAGACTCGGAAGAAATAAAGGCATGGCTGGAAGAAAAACTGGAATATGAATATGCGTATGAAGTTTTTACCGATCTTACGTTATCACATGGTAATTATGAAGGAATCGACCTGCGATATGCGGATATGAAGCAGAGCGATCTGTCCAGAAGTAATCTGCGTGGATGCATCCTGCTTGGTACCAAATTTATCGGCTGTCGTCTGCAAGGAACTGATTTTAGTTATAGCCTGATTAGTGAAGCCGACTTTAGCTATAGCGATCTTAAAGGTGCGGTATTTTATAATACCGAAGGAGCACAAGGCTTACCTGATCCGGATTCCTGGGAAATGCCCGGATTTGTCCCGGTACGCTTCGAGGGAGCGAACCTTGAGCGGGCAGATTTTGAAGAGGCAAATCTTGCAGGCGCTATATTTACAGGCGCGAACCTTACGGCTACGAACTTTAAGGGTGCTAATCTTGAGCGTGCAGTATTTTCCAGGGCAGACATGCTAAACGTCAATCTGGACGACAAACAAAGGGCAAGCATTATCTGGAAGCCGTAACTTTTTGCCGGGAGAGGAAAGAAGAATGAATTACTTTATTCTTTCGCAGGATGAACGAATCCATAATGCCATAGAGCCGATTAGCGTATCCCAGGTTATTACAAGGGAGCGGTTGGAAGAAGAACAGCTCCGCAATATGGACAAGCTGATTCTTGAGTTTTCGGTTAAGGAAAAAACCACAACCGAATATGTTGACTTTATACAAAGACCGATCCCGCTACTGTCCGATAATTGTAAGCGAATCATGGAGAAATACGCTCCGAAAATGTACTTCAAATCCGTCGTACTCGTTGACCGAAAGAAGAGGCGGCAGGACCCATACTGGCTCATCGCGCCGCCCCGAATAAGCTGTTTGTCCAGTGAGAGTGAATTCCATAAGAACAATACACTAAAAAGGCTCGTTATTCATGAAGAAAAAGCGGCCCCCTATAAAATTTTTAGAATAGACGGTATTCTTGAAGATTACATCATCATTAGTCTGGATGTAGCAGAAAGCTTGTTACGGAGAGGGTTTACAGGCATCCGACTCAAAAAGATAGAAAAGGAGAGTGTGTATGAGCGTTAAAGTCTTCGATCGTAGCGGAGAAGAGCAAAGTTATGTAGTAACAGGCGCCGTATTATCGTGTAGTCAAGGAAGCACCAGGAGCAAGCTGCAAACCCCGTTCAGTCACGGGGTATACAGCAAAGGTAAAGCACAGATGAACATTATGGATTACAAACCGAACATTAACATCATGCCGTTTGGCCTGTGCAGCAGCATGGCAAATCCTGCGGTAGCGGCGGCGACGGCTGCCAACAATGGCAGATTGACAAAAATGCCCTGCACTCCCATCGTGACGATGCCGTGGCTGAACGGGAAGCAAAATGTTTTAATCGCGAACTATCCTGCTCTGCTGAGCAAATGCACGAATCAATGTATATATGGCGGTACGATCAGCATTGAAGATGACGGACAGGAATAAAGAAACGAGGGAATTGTAAGGGAGGGATTGTGTGGGAATGAGTGATAATCTGATAGGGTACGGCAATCTTCAATTGATATCACCCTATAAGGTGCAAAGTCTGAGTGAGATGACCATCATAAAAACGGTACAGGATCATGCCAGGCTTTATGTCACCGGGATTATACCGGAAGAACAACAAGACATCTGCATCGAAACGGCAAGCAGTACCGATACAGTGAAAGTAAATCAAGTGGAGAACGGCAGCGTTGTGCGAACGCTCTTTAGCGGGGTGGTGTCCCGGATTGGAATAAAAGTCGTTAGAGGTATATATTACTTTGAATTGGAAGCGATGTCCCATACGTGCAAAATGGACAGGAAGCGGAAAAGAAAGTCGTTCCAAAACAAGGATATGCTATACACTGAAATGATAGAAAGCATCCTGAAGAATTATCCCGGTTGTGACTATATTGATACGGTGGCACGGACTTCCAAGTTGGAGAAGTGTATTATACAATATGATGAAACGGACTGGGAGTTTCTGAAGCGGATGGCCTCCCGCTTCGGCGCTGTTCTCGTACCGGAAACGACAACCGATACACCGAAGTTCTGGTTCGGTCTGGGAGATAGAAAGTCCGGGGAATTATTCGAACATCAGTATCGCGTGAAGAAAGCCTTTCCTCTCTATATGGAGACGACGGAGAACGGCTATGC
This sequence comes from Aneurinibacillus danicus, assembly GCF_007991215.1. Classification (GTDB taxonomy): domain Bacteria; phylum Bacillota; class Bacilli; order Aneurinibacillales; family Aneurinibacillaceae; genus Aneurinibacillus; species Aneurinibacillus danicus. The sequence goes on along the minus strand of NZ_BJXX01000184.1, from coordinate 587 downwards.
GACAGGGCTTGTCGAGAATGACTTTCTTTGCTATGAAGTAGCAACAGGAGCTTATTTCAACCTGGGAGACAGGGTGACCTATAGAGGCAAGGAATGGGTCATCTCCCGCTCTATGGCTGTGATGAAAAACGGCACCGTGACCTATGAATACATCCTTGCCACGGAGAAAGGCATCCGGCAAAACCCGATAACAAACCACCGGATTGCCGGAGCGTCTCTGACAGGAAACGTGATCGACCGCACGAAAGATACGGTACGTGTTCACCTGGATATCGATGAGGCACAGAAGAAGGAGGAAGCCTGCTGGTTTCCGTATGGGACAGGCTATACCGCTGAAGGCCACAGCGGCTGGTACTGCATGCCGGAGCCAGGTGACCGGGTTGAATTGTATATTCCGGACAGCCGGGAGGAAGAGGCCGTTGTAGTGACGTCTGTCCGGGCAAAAGAGGGAAGTTCTCCAAGGATAGAAAACCCTGATAGGAAATATTGGGGAACGCCCTATCGTAAAGAGCTCATGATGGGAGAGAACGAGCTGACCCTAACCGCCGGGGAAGGTCTCTTCCTCAAGCTGCATGAAGCGGATGGAG
>NZ_BJXX01000183.1 GCF_007991215.1 Aneurinibacillus danicus | reverse complement strand
TGGTTCCGCTGGCAGCCACGATTCTTTTTACCGGAATTACTCCGGTAGTCGGCTCAGCCGATCAAGTTTCAGACGTACAGAAGGAAATCGATAGAATTAAGAAAGAAAGCCAGGCGGCAAAAGGCAAAATCAGCTCGCTCAATCAGCAGATTCATAGTATCCAGGCACAGCAGCAATCAACCCAGGAAGACATCATGAGCATTGACCTGAAGATGAATGAAACGCAGGCAAAGATCGAAGAGCTTAACAAACAAATTGAAACTACGACAGCAGATTTGAAAGAGGCGGCCAAACAGCTTCAAGAAGCCATTGCTCGTGTGCAGAAACGAGACAAGCTGTTGAAAACGCGCGTGTCGGCCATCTATGAAGCAGGTGATGTCTCTTATATCGAAGTATTGCTAGGTTCGCAGGATTTCAGTGACTTCCTTGAACGATTGGATGCGGTAAAATCGATCGTGGATCAGGATGTGACCATTCTCGAAGATAATAAACGCGACCGTGATATCATCGCTGAGAAGAAAAAGCAAATCGAAGAGCAATTGAAGAGCTTAAAGGCTATGCAGGCGGAAGCCCAGCAATTGGCTGCTCAACTGGAAGCGCAGAAGCAGGAGCGCGAACGCATTCTGAAAGAACTGCAGGCAAAAGAGGGGGAGCTGCTCGAGATTAAGGACGAGCAGGAAAAAGCATCGCTTGAGTTGGTCAACCAGTTGCAACAGAAGATTGAAGAGCAGCGCCGGGCGGAGGAAGAAGCGCGCCGGGCCTCCTCTTCTTCCGATGCGGGAAGCTGGTCGCCGCCTGTTCATTCCGGCGGGCAATTTGTCCAGCCGGTGAATGGCCCGATCACTTCTCCATTCGGCTACCGGGTGCATCCGATTCTGCATACGCGGAAATTCCATGATGGTACAGACTTTGGCGCACCGCAGGGAACACCGATTCATGCGGCTGCGGATGGCGTGGTAGCATCGACCGGCTACATGAATGGGTATGGCAATACGGTTGTCATCTATCACGGAAACGGCTTAAGTACGCTGTATGCTCACATTCGTCACGGCGGAATCGTGGTATCCGAAGGACAATCGGTCCGCGCAGGACAAAAGATTGCGGAGGTTGGCTCTACAGGTCGTTCTACGGGTCCGCATCTGCACTTTACGGTTATCAATAACGGTCGGAAAGTCGATCCGATGTCATACTTACGGTAATTTTGCTATGGCGGATATATCTCGGATATGTCCGCCATATACTATATAAGGCAAGCTTGACAGCCCGGCTTAATGTTTGTGGTATGAATTTATTGGAGAAAAACAGAAAAGAGCAGGAGAAAAAATGCTGAAATGCCCTGCGCCTCGGCTGGAGTAGAGTTTTTTGGCTCTGTTTTCTCTTTCTTTCTTCTTCATCTTTTCATAACTTTCGCTCCACGAAAGCGTGTCAATATATCAAGGTAAATAAACTGTAAAGGTGGTGCTCGTATTTGTATATAAAACGCCGTACGCTTTTTATTATGCTTTTGCTGCTCGTTGCCTCTACCAGCATTGTAACGCTCGCAGCCGCGAAATTTTTCGGACAGGCTTCCGGAACACAGGGCAGCGTACCGCAGGGACAGGACCCGCAAAAGCAGGCCGCGGCCCAAGACCCTGAATTGGCTAAAGTATACGAAGCGTATCAATTAATAGAGAATGCCGCGCTCGAAAAGCAAGAGAAGGCTGAGTTGATTGACGGCGCAATTGAAGGGATGGTCAAGACGCTGGATGATCCGTTCTCTGATTATATGAACCAAAAGGAGACGAAGGACTTCAATTCTTCCCTGCAATCTACGTTTGAGGGAATCGGAGCGGAAGTAACGCTGAAAAATGAAAGGGTCACAATCGTTTCTCCGTTTAAAGGATCGCCGGCTGAAAAAGCAGGCCTCCGTCCGGAGGATCAGATTTTGAAGGTAAACGGCAAAAGTTTGCAGGGACTGAGTCTAAGCGATGCTGTCATGCACATTCGCGGTCCGAAGGGGACGAAAGCGGAGCTTGAAATTATGCGTCCGGGGCTTTCGGATCCGATGCTTGTTACCGTCGTTCGTGACGATATCCCGGTGGAAACCGTGTACAGCGAGACGGTTGAACGGAACGGCAAGAAATACGGGAAACTGGAAATTACGCAGTTCTCCCAGAATACCGCCAAGCACTTTGCCGCGGAATTGAACAAACTGGAGAAACAGGGCATTAACGGTTTGATTGTCGATGTCCGGGGCAATCCGGGCGGTCTGCTCGATTCAGTGGTCGAAATCGGCAATCTGCTTGTGCCGAATAAAGGCGTTATCCTGCAGGTACAGTACAGTGACGGCAAAAAAGAAGTATTCCGTTCCGAAAAAGGAGAAGCCAAATATCCGGTTGTCGTACTCACGGATAAGGGCAGCGCCAGCGCTTCGGAAATTCTGGCCGCCGCACTGCAGGGCAGCGGCTATAAAGTAGTCGGAACAAACTCATTCGGAAAAGGCACCGTGCAAAATACAATACCGCTTGAAGATGACAGCCAGCTGAAGATTACGGTGGCCAAATGGTTGACGCCGGAAGGCAATTGGATTCATAAAAAAGGCATTGAGCCGGATGTAAAGATTGATCAACCCGATTATTTTAATGCCGCTCCGCTGCCGACCAAAGTGGAACTGGGACGCGATATGAACAGCTCGGATGTGAAGAATCTGCAGTTGATTCTCAAAGGATTGGGTCAACCGCCGGGCCGGACGGACGGTTACTTCGACAGCCGGACCGAAACTGCCGTGAAAGCATTCCAGAGTCTGCACAAGCTTCCGGTGACCGGCAGGGTAGATAAAAAGACCGCAGGTGTCATGCAGGAGGAGCTGATCAAACGGATTCAGGACCCGAAGAATGATTTGCAGCTGCAAGCGGCACTTGAAGTAATATCCAGGGAATCAAATTGAAAATAAGGCAGGGTTCGCACTGCCGTTTGTAGAATTGTACAACCACGGCCTTTATGTCGTGGTTTTTTCTTTTTATACTGAATAGTGGGGGAAGCGAGAGCTTTTCTGGCCGAACGACAAAAAAGGGAAAGCAGGCGTAAGTATTGCTCGATTTTAGATTCGGAGGATAGAAAATGGATGATTGGTCAGGATTTGTTGTTGATTTGTTGATACAGATTCCTAAATTTTTGATAAGTCCGGCTTTGTATGTGTTTGCGCTGCTGTTATTCTGGGCATACCGTAAGCAGATTGTGCAGGAGCGCAGGCTGTTCCATGCACGGGTGACTTCGGGAGCGGGAGAGCTGGTGCGCGCGCTGCTGTTCGGTGCGGCAGCGGGCCTGGGCGCTTCTCTTGTGCTGCTCGCCATCGGTGCGGCACCTTCTTATCACGATATTGTTTTGCTATGGATTTTAAGTGCTCTTTTGGCATTCGTTCACATTCGCTTTTTGTCTTTCGCCTATAGCGGTGGTTTGCTGTCCGTGCTGTCCGCGTTGGCGAAGCTTGTGCCTTCGGATGGTTTGAATGGGTGGTTTAAAACAGTGGTTGTATGGCTGCAGGAGGTGAACATCCCGGCCATCCTCGCGCTGGTCGCCGTATTGCATATCGCAGAAGGCATTCTTATTCGTGCCGTGCCGAAGCAGGGACTATCTCCGGTCCTCATTAAGAGCCAGCGCGGTCGTGTTGTCGGCGCGTATGCGATACAGAAATACTGGCTTATCCCGGTCGTTCTGTTCGTGGCGGGGGATGCAGCCGGTATTTACACGCCGGATGTGCCCGGCTGGTGGCCGTGGTTCTATGCGGGTGCAGCTGCACTGAGCCTGCTTCCGGTTCCGTCTGTAGCAGGGTATGCGGATTTGGCGGTGTTGTCCACGCCCCAGGAAAAAGCGCAGTGGGCGGGTAAAATGATTGTGTGGCTCGGCGTAGCATTGCTTGTGCTAGCGTATCTGGGAACGTTCTGGCTTCCTTTTGCCGTTCTTGGCAGCCTGCTGGCACTGGCCGGGCATGAAGCGCTGCGTATCTACGGTGAATGGCAGCGTCGTGTTCATACGCCGCTATATGTACAATTGAAGAAAGGTGTGCGCGTACTGGCGGTTGTGCCCGGCAGTCCGGCCGATGAGATGGAGATTGTGACGGGAGATGTTATTCTGCGAGTGAACGGACACGAGATCCACGGCAAGGAGGAGATTTACCCGGCATTGCAGCAGCAATCGGCTTTCTGTAAAATGGAAGTAATGAATAAAGAAGGACATATCAAATACGTTCAGCGTTCCGTGTATCAGGGAGACCATCATCAACTGGGATTGATTGTGGCACCTGACGCCGCGGCGGATGAGTATGTAGAGCAGGGATACAGCCGGTTATTCGGGCTGTTCCGCAAGGTGAGAACGCGCCGCAACGCTGAGTCGAATGAGATGCCCCTCGAGCAGGGAAAGGATGTATCGTTATGATCGCAAAATATATCATTGCGCTGATTGTTCCGTTTATTCTTGCCGCGGTGATTTCTCGTGTGTCATTGAATATCTGGGTCGGCGCCATTGCCACACTGGGCATCATGATGGCCGTTTTCAACGGACCGTACCAGCCGCTTCCGGTAGTTTTGCTTGGCGTAGTCAGCGGTCTCGTCGGCACGTATGTCGGGTACCGTTGGATTCGAGGAATTAGCTTGACGGAGTAGAGGGTTTTTTTGTAGTAGATGAAGGTTGTTATACTTCGTTATTTGTGTTAATGTAGTTTATAAGTTATATAATATTTACGCGGGAGCTTGAGGAATCAGGCTGAGAGGATAACTAATCTGTTATCGACCGTTGAACCTGAACTGGATAATGCCAGCGGAGGGATGAGTGACACTTCATGTTTATATTGCATGGGGTACGTGTATCCAAAGCCGCATTTTCTATGCGGCTTTTTTAATCATATACGTCCTCCTTCCGCCTCCATAGAGGGTTCTAAATACTTCGAATTTTCTAACCAAGGAGGCTATTTTTATGTCCAAATCGATTGAAACCGCAGTTTCTATCCCGAATCTTGAGAAGTTTCCGGGCAGTAAAAAAGTATACATAGAAGGGTCCAGACCGGATATCCGGGTGCCTATGCGGGAGATTCAATTGAGCGAATCATCCGGAAGTTTTGGAACGCAGGTAAATGAGCCCGTTCGTGTCTATGATACGAGCGGAGTTTATACTGACCCCGGTTACTCCGTAAATATTCGTGAAGGAATTCCTGCACTTCGCCGTCATTGGATTCTGGAGCGAGGCGATGTAGAAGAATATGAAGGACGTGACGTAAGACCGGAAGACGATGGAATAAAAGGAGAAGAGGGTTCACCCCATCGCGAGGTTTTTCCTGGATTAAAGAGAAAACCGCTGCGGGCGAAAAAAGGGCAAAATGTTACCCAGCTCCATTATGCCCGCAAAGGTATGATTACTCCGGAGATGGAGTATGTTGCCATTCGCGAAGGGGTAAGTCCTGAATTTGTACGGAAGGAAATCGCGGAAGGCCGCGCCATTCTTCCTTCTAATATTAATCACCCGGAGAGCGAGCCGATGATTATCGGCCGAAACTTCCATGTAAAAATTAATGCAAATATTGGAAACTCCGCCGTTACTTCTTCTATCTCTGAAGAAGTAGAAAAGATGACGTGGGCGATTCGCTGGGGAGCGGACACCATTATGGATTTATCTACCGGAAAAAACATACACACAACACGTGAATGGATTATTCGAAATTCTCCGGTTCCTGTTGGCACTGTTCCCATTTATCAAGCTCTGGAAAAAGTAAACGGAGTGGCAGAGGATTTGACCTGGGAAGTCTACCGTGACACATTAATCGAGCAGGCCGAGCAAGGTGTAGATTATTTTACAATCCATGCCGGAGTTCTCCTTCGCTACATCCCGCTTACAAGCAACCGGGTCACAGGAATCGTGTCACGTGGCGGGTCTATCTTAGCGGCATGGTGCCTGGCGCATCATGAAGAGAACTTCCTCTATACGCATTTCGAGGAAATCTGCGAAATAATGAAAACGTATGACGTAGCCTTTTCCTTAGGAGATGGCCTGCGTCCAGGATCGATTGCAGACGCAAACGATGAGGCACAATTCGCTGAGTTAGAGACGTTGGGTGAGCTGACTAAAATTGCATGGAAACATGATGTACAGGTGATGATTGAGGGACCCGGTCATGTTCCCATGCATAAAATTAAAGAGAATGTGGATAAGCAGATGGAGATTTGTCAGGAAGCCCCGTTTTATACATTAGGGCCTCTGACAACTGACATCGCGCCGGGGTACGATCATATCACTTCTGCGATTGGTGCAGCCATGATTGGCTGGTTCGGAACGGCCATGCTCTGTTATGTTACACCGAAAGAACATCTCGGGCTTCCGAATAAAGAGGACGTACGGGATGGAATCATTGCCTATAAAATTGCCGCCCATGCTGCGGATTTAGCCAAAGGCCACCCCGGAGCGCAAATTCGCGATAATGCCCTTTCCAAGGCCCGGTTTGAGTTTCGTTGGCGCGACCAATTTCATTTATCATTAGATCCAGAACGCGCCATGGAATATCATGATGAAACCTTGCCGGCAGAAGGGGCAAAGACGGCGCATTTTTGTTCGATGTGCGGACCGAAATTCTGCAGTATGAAAATCACGCATGAAATTCGGGAGTATGCCAATCATCATGGATTAACGAACAACGAGGCGTTAGAAAAGGGATTAAAGGAAAAGGCTCAAGAGTTTAAAGACGGCGGCAGTCATATTTATCGGTGAGCGGATAAGGAGATGGCCTCTGTATGAGTAACAAAGCGAGTCAAATTATAAGTGAAATAAAAGAGTTGAAGGCCAAAATAGAGAGTCTAAAAGCAGAGCTTGCTGACCTTCAGGCAAGTTGCAATCATACCTATACAGGCGATGTTTTAATGAAAACCTGTACTCGGTGTTTGAAGTCAGAAAGTCGTTATTATTAATCTGTTCAGGCTATCGAGGTTTTTCGACAGCCTGGAAAAGCTGCTGACGTGACGTGTCAGCAGCTTTTTTATGCACACTTTTAAAATAACCGGAAAAGCAAAACGGAGCAATTCGACGAAAATGGAGATCATGATTCGAGAAAAACAGGATAGTTTTAGACAGATTATATTTCCGAAAATTCAATGAAATTTCAAATAAACCCCTCTAAATGTAGTTTTTAAATACAAAAATATGATTTTATGGGTATTTTAACCTATCAGAACAGTTTAATAATTAGTGATTTTATATCAATATTTTCCATGTAATATATTGTAAAATAGGTAGTACTTTAAATTCCAAATTGAGGAGGTTAATATAGGTGAACATCAAAAAATTTAAAAAGTTAATAGCTACATCGTTAACTTCATTGGCACTTACAACTGGTTTAGCTAGTGCCCCATCAGCTAACAAAGTTGTAGATTTCTAAAAGGATTTTAGCGTACAAACTCGAAGACAGTCATGAGGTGATTTTTCATGGCCATCTTCGTGCGCGATCTAACCAATGAAGAAGGAAATAAACTCGTTCGGATTGCGCGTAAAGGCGCAAGTTCGGTTGAGGTTCGTCGGACTCTGATTGTTTTGGCTTCTGCGCAAAAAATGAAGGTTCCCGAAATCTCAAAACTTTACCATATATCGGAAGAACATATCCGAAAAATCATTCGCCGGTTCAACGAGGAAGGCATGGCGTTCTTGAAGCCAAACTTTGGTGGCGGAACAAAAGAAGCTTGTCAAATCCATTAGCGTCGAAACCATTCGTGTGATTTTAGAGGAAGCCAACATTACCTATCCGCACACAAAAACCTGGAAAGAATCGAACGACCCGGATTTTGCGGCTAAAAAAAACGAATCCAGCAACTCTATAACAAACCACCAAAAGAAGGGCGGGTGATCTGCATCGATGAGTTTGGGCCTCTTTCGATCCAGCCACATAAAGGGAAAGGCTGGTATAAAGAGAAACACCCCCATCGTCTGCCTGCCACCTATACACGTCAGCACGGGGTGCGCCACCTTTTCGCCGCGTTCGACTTGAAAAGGGACAAGTTGTACGGCCATGTGTCGCAAACAAAGAAACATCAAGACCTTCTGCGCTTCCTAAAAGTCCTTCGCCGTCGGTTTCACCGGAGCGAACGGCTTTATTTGGTGCTGGACAATTTTTCGCCGCACAAACATCAGAAAGTGACAGCATGGGCCGAAGAAAATAACGTGGAACTTGTCTTCACACCGACGAACGCTTCCTGGCTGAACCGGATTGAGTGCCACTTTGGCCCCCTACGAAAGTTTGTGTTAGAAGGCAGCCACTACGCGAACCACAAAGAACTGGCACAGGCGATTCAAGCGTATGTACGCTGGCGAAATAAGAATAAACGTCATGAAGCCATTTTACGTGAGCAAAAGAAGATCAAGGTTGTCTGATGGGGCACTAGTTCCGCAATGGCAGAATGGAGTTCAAGTGTAGAATGGGGAAGTCAAACGGCAAGTTATGCACCAGATTACGGTAATACATCTTTCTATAAACAATGGATTTCATCGACTTCTTCATACTCAATCTCTCCCAAGGCAAGATTTAACTTTAATTCTTCTGCAATTACAGCAATACATAATTATTACAATAATAATTCATACTATTATGGTTTCGATATTGCTGTTGGGGATTATGAGACAACATTAGATGCTTATGATACTTTCTATACTACTTTACCTAACCCTAAGTGTGAGATTGAGGACGATCCGTACCCTTCCGGAAATGGATATTATGACGAAACTGAAGTAGTTTCCTTATCACCTACTCAAATGAAAGCAAACACGGATTATAGATTCGAATCCTATTTTTGGTTAACCGCTGGCGATTCTAATGCTAGTTTTGGATTTTCGTCATCAGAAAATAAAAGAAGTCTTACTGGAGAGTATAACGTAGTCTACAATAGCCCTCATCTTACAAGAAGTTACCCATTTTAAAAAGGAGGAATGCTAAATGAAAAAATTTAAAATAGCTGTTCTCACCACTTCTTTTGCGCTTACTGCTATATAAATTCACATTAAAGTATCGACATTTGTGTAAATTCTGGATGCACTGGGAAAACTGCTCCTAAGAAAATGTAAGGAGCGGATACACAATGAAACGATTAACCATTACAAATACGCACGGCTGGACTGTAAACTCTCTCCGTAAAAAAGAACGGATGCTAAAAGACGGCTTTCTCCGTCAACGAGTGATGGCGGTTCGTCTTGTGATGGAAGGATATCTTGGGAAAGAAGTCGCTGCCATGCTTACTCTTCACCGTCAATCCGTTGCCAAGTACGTCGCAAAATTCAATGAAGGCGGTTTATCTGAACTGCTCAAGCGTGAGGTTCCTTCTGGAAGAGAACCGTATTTATCGTCTAAACAACAAGCCGAATTAAAACGTGTGATCCTTGAAAGTACACCGTCTCAAGAAGGAATGGGTGTATATGCCTCCTGGGACAGCCGCATTCTCCAACAGTTTATTTTTGAAAAATGGGGGATTTCCATGAGTCGTGGGGGCATCATTCACATGCTCCATCGATTGCGTCTAAGTTATACACGTCCTACGTATACAATGGTGAAAGCAGATAAAGAAAAACAGGAAGCCTTTACACAACAACTCGATATGATTAAAAAAAACTCTTTACAGATGACATGATTATGCTGTACGAAGATGAAAGCCATATTCGTTCCTATCAGGCTCTTCACTCTACTTGGGCAGAAACAGGAAAACAACGCCAGATTCCAACGTACGGACACCATGCCCATGTTACGTTATTCGGAACCGTGAATGCGGACGATGGCGACTTTTTTTGCCTGCCATCTGAAACGTGTGATGCACAGGCTTTTTTGGATTTTCTTACACACGTACTCGAACGCTATCGCGACAAATTTATTGTCATGGTACTGGATAATGCCCGTATCCATCATGCCACACTTCTAGATTCTTTTCTGGAAGAATACAAGCATCGTCTGTTTCTGTTGTTTCTGCCACCGTATTCGCCTGACCTGAATCCAATAGAGCGAATGTGGAAATGGCTAAAAGAAGCCGTTATTTTTAACCGATTTCACAAAGATAAAAAAGCGATTCAAGCGTCTGTTACAGATTTTCTAGAGTGGGTTACTGAGTTACCCGAACAAATTTTACAGCGGATTGGCTGCGTTATCCCAAATGTCGAAACTTCAAAGTAAACTTATATAGCATTTTAGGAAGTGTAGCCTTCAATAAGGCAGATGCTTCACCAGAAAATTTTGATGCCATTGGTTCATATGAAAAAATCGGAAAAGATAAGAAAAAAGAAGATTTACTAAAGTATAAAGAAAACAATGAATTTAAGATAAATAAACTAGCTGCTGAAGTTAATGAAAATGACGAAATTTTAACTACTATAACTTTCAACAAATTTTTAAAGAAAGATGCTGTTGAAAAATTAGCTAAGAAGTATAACATCAAAGTTAAACAAATTAAGGGACGAGCTATCGACAAAGAAACTGGCCTTCGAGCTACGTTTGCTATATCCCCAGTAAACGGAACTCTTATTAATGAAGAAGTCCTCGAAATGGTAACAAGAGATTCTAACCCTAAAGGATTTATTGAAATAGTTGCAAAAGTGCCTAATAAAGAATTAGTAAACGTCAAAAAAGATGAAGACGTATTCCTTGCAGATGTTTCTGCTGATAATCATCTAATCTCAAATCCTAAAAATAAGACAATGCCGGGACTTTTTTGGGATTTAGAAGAAAATCAGATGGTCACTCAATAAAAAGACACAAAAAGCCCCATAACAATACGGGGCTTTTGCTGTTTAATTATATATGGGCCCTACCATGTTACGGAAGACTTTATAAGGAGGAAAAATCAATAATGAAATTAATAAAATTAATAAATTTCTTTAACGGGTTTATGCTAGTTTTGGGTTTATATTGCCTTTATCAAACTTATTTATTATATACTTTTGTACCTGATGGTGAACGAATGGGACTATACTTTTTAGGTATGGAAATAAACGACAAGTTACCAATAGAAGATAGGTTTACATGGGCAAACATCTTTGCAGCTATTGGCTCCTTTTGTATTCTGATTGCACTTATTTTTTCATTGGTAATTAAGAAAAATAAAAACTAATAGGGGTAACGTCACATGCCCGCCAAGTTAAGGGACAAAAACGCAAAAGAACGGTAATAAAAATGAAGGTAACAATAAATGAAACAGGTGTCATGGCCATTTCGGAATCTGACAAAACGGCAAATCATATACAAGAGAGAGTAAAAGCATTATCTGCCGAGCAATTAAAGCCTGGCAGCACAGTAACCGCTTGTTATGGCTCCCTTATGAACTTCAGCCTCCTGCCAATTAGCAAGGCCAATACCATCATTGTTGAGACAGATTAATAAGAAACAGATTAATAATATGAATGTGGTACATAAAAAGCGTCTTGAGGAAAGCACCCTTAAGACGCTTTTTGTACTCTATTACACGAAGAAGTATGGCTTAAATGCACTTTTTATCTCTGAGTCGAGAAAATAAAAAACGTTATATTTTAGGTTAATACCAAACGCGATTGTCGACCTTTCATACACAAAGGATGTCCGGGCGGGAGAAGTGACATGCCTATTCTTTCTTCCGTTCCGTGCTGCACATTTTGTCGGTGTCGTTTCGGCGAAATCGTGGCAGCGGACAGTCCCGGCATCCTCGGGGGAAAACCACACCGCATATAACCTGCTTTTTTCTCATCAGAACCTACGTTCGAAAAAATTATTGGAAATCATATGTTCGTATATCCAATTATGATATAATAAAATGCAGCATGATAACGAAGGAAAGGTGAAACCTTGGAAAAGCTGAGCCAAAAATTCGAGCTTGTCTCCGAGTACAACCCTCAGGGAGACCAGCCTACCGCAATAGCGAAGTTGTCGGAAGGAATTTTGAATGGGAAGAAGCACCAGACGCTGCTGGGGGCGACGGGAACGGGGAAGACGTTTACCATGGCCCAGGTCATCAATAAAGTCCAAAAGCCAACGCTTGTCATTGCCCACAACAAGACGCTCGCGGCGCAGCTTGCCAGCGAGTTTAAAGAGTTTTTCCCCAACAACGCGGTCGAATACTTCGTAAGCTACTACGATTACTATCAGCCTGAAGCCTACATTCCGCAATCGGATACTTACATCGAGAAGGACGCCAGCATCAATGAGGAAATTGACAAACTGCGCCATTCCGCGACCAGCGCGCTGTTTGAACGTGAAGATGTCATCATTGTTGCCAGTGTGTCCTGTATTTATGGTTTAGGTTCACCGCAGGAATACAAAGCGCTGCTGCTTTCTCTGCGGCGTGGTATGGAGAAGAACCGTGATGATGTGCTTCGCAAGCTGATAGACATTCAATATAATCGAAATGACGTTAACTTTACGCGCGGTACATTCCGCGTGCGCGGGGACGTCGTGGAGATTTTCCCGGCGGCTAACAGCGAACACGCGATTCGTGTGGAGTTTTTTGGTGATGAGATTGAGCGGATTACCGAGATTGACGCATTGACCGGAGAAGTGCTGGCAGAGCGCGAGCACGTTGCAATCTTTCCGGCGTCCCACTATGTCACGGGTCAGGATAAGATGCAGCGTGCCATCAAGAGCATTGAAGCCGAACTGGAAGAGCAGCTTGCGTATTTTAAAGAGCAGGGTAAGCTGCTGGAAGCGCAGCGCCTGGAACAACGGACACGCTATGATATCGAGATGCTGCAGGAGATGGGCTATTGCTCCGGCGTCGAGAACTACTCGCGCCACCTGAACGGCCTGCCACCAGGAGCGACACCGTATACGCTGCTGGATTACTTCCCGGATGATTTTCTGATTATGATAGACGAGTCGCATATTACGCTGCCGCAGATTCGCGGCATGTACAACGGTGACAAAGCCCGCAAGGAAATGTTGATTAACCACGGCTTCCGTCTGCCGTCTGCGGCAGACAACCGCCCGCTTACATTCGAAGAGTTCGAAAAACATGTAAAGCAAATTATCTACGTATCGGCAACGCCGGGACCGTATGAGCTGGAAAAGGCACCGGATTTCGTCGAGCAGGTAATCCGTCCGACCGGGCTCTTAGATCCGACGATCGACATTCGTCCTTCTAAAGGGCAGATTGACGATTTACTGGGTGAAATTAACGAGCGGATTGAGAAGAATGAGCGTGTGCTTGTCACCACGCTTACGAAAAAAATGGCCGAAGACCTGACCGATTATCTGAAAGAAGTGGGCATTAAAGTTCGCTATCTGCACTCGGATATCAAAACGATTGAGAGGATGCAGATTATCCGCGATTTACGGATAGGAACGTTCGATGTCTTGATTGGAATTAACCTTTTACGGGAAGGGTTAGATATACCTGAAGTGTCGCTGGTGGCGATTCTGGATGCAGACAAAGAAGGCTTCCTGCGCAACGAGCGATCATTGATTCAGACAATTGGCCGCGCCGCAAGAAACGCAAGCGGCCACGTCATTATGTACGCGGATAAAATGACGCAATCAATTGAGCGCGCCGTCGAGGAGACGAACCGCCGCCGTGAGCGGCAGATTGCATACAATGAAGAGCATGGCATTACGCCGCAGACGATCCGCAAAGCGGTGCGCGAAGTCATCGAGGCGACTAAAGCGGCAGAAGAGCAGGAAGAGTACCTGCCGCAGAAGGCGTACAGCAAGCTGAGCAAGAAAGAGAGAAAGGACGTCTTGCTGCGTCTAGAAGAAGAGATGAAGGAAGCGGCCCGTGCGCTGAACTTCGAGCGTGCGGCTGAACTGCGCGATTTAATTCTTGAGTTAAAGGCGGAAGGATGAAAAACGAATGAGCCGCGAAAATATTGTGATTAAGGGCGCACGTGCCCATAACCTGAAAAATATAGATGTGACGATTCCCCGGGACAAGTTTGTCGTGCTGACCGGCTTGTCCGGCTCGGGTAAGTCGTCGCTTGCGTTTGATACGATTTACGCGGAAGGACAGCGGCGTTATGTCGAGTCGCTGTCCGCCTATGCACGCCAGTTTCTGGGTCAGATGGACAAGCCGGACGTCGATTCCATTGACGGGCTGTCTCCGGCCATCTCCATCGACCAGAAGACGACCAGCCGCAATCCCCGTTCTACTGTAGGTACCGTTACGGAGATTTACGATTATCTCCGTCTCCTCTTTGCCCGCATCGGACGGCCGCACTGTCCGGAACACGGGGTAGAGATTACGGCGCAAACGATAGAGCAGATGGTGGATCGCATTCTGGGGTATCCGGAGAAAACACGCCTGCAAATTCTGGCACCGCTCGTACAGGGGCGGAAAGGCGAGCACGTGAAATTGCTTGACGATATTCGTGCGCAAGGATATGTGCGCGTGCGCGTCGATGGCGAAGTGCGGGACTTGTCGGAAGAGATTAAGCTGGAGAAGAACAAAAAGCACTCCATTGAAGTGGTCATCGACCGGATTGTTGTGAAAGAGGGCATCCAGAGCCGCCTGGCAGATTCGCTGGAAACGGCGCTTCGCCTCGCCGAAGGCCGGGTGCTGGTAGACATTATCGGGGAAGAAGAACTGCTGTTCAGCCAGAACCTTGCCTGTCCGGTGTGCGGCTTCAGCATGCCTGATCTGGAACCCCGTATGTTCTCGTTTAACAGTCCGTTTGGGGCATGCTCGAAATGTGACGGATTGGGCAGTCAACTGGAGGTTGATCCGGACCTGGTTGTGCCGGATCCTTCCAAGAGTGTAAATGAAGGAGCGCTTGAACCGTGGAACAGTTCGACTTCCAATTACTATGAGCAAATTCTTTCCTGCGTGGCCGAGCACTACAAAATCGATTTGGACAAGCCGTTTGAGGAACTGACGGAAGAACAGCGGCATGTTCTGCTGTTCGGCAGTGGAAACGAGAAGCTGCATTTCCGCTACAAAAGTGATTTCAGCACGACCGTTCGTGATACGTATATGACATTCGAGGGTGTCGTAAATAATGTGGCCCGTCGGTATCGCGAGACCGGTTCCGATTATGTGCGCCAGCAGCTTGAGATGTACATGAGCCAGAAGAAATGTCCGTCCTGCAAAGGCCATCGCCTGCGTCCAGAAGCGCTGGCAGTAACGGTGAACCACAAAAACATTGCGTATGTTACCGACCTTTCGATTGCGGATGCGCATGAATTCTTTGATGGCCTCGTGCTGACCGAGAAAGAAATGCAGATTGCCCGTCTTATTTTAAAAGAAATTAAAGCACGTCTGCAGTTCCTGGTGGACGTCGGACTGGATTATCTGACGATGAGCCGTGCCGCGGGTACATTATCCGGAGGAGAAGCGCAGCGGATTCGCCTGGCGACGCAGATTGGTTCCAGTCTGATGGGCGTACTGTACATCCTGGATGAGCCGAGCATCGGACTGCATCAGCGCGATAATGCCCGCCTTATCAAAACGCTTGAGCATATGCGTGACCTGGGTAATACGTTGATTGTGGTTGAGCACGACGAAGATACGATGATGGCGGCAGACTATATCATCGACATCGGACCGGGTGCCGGTATTCATGGCGGTAAGGTCGTATCCCAGGGGACACCGCAGGAAGTAATGGATGATGAGAATTCGCTTACCGGCCAGTATTTGAGCGGACGCAAGTTTATCCCTGTGCCGCTGGAACGCCGTCAACCAAACGGAAAATGGATCAAAGTGCTTGGTGCGAAAGAAAACAACTTGCGCAACGTCACGCTAAAAGTGCCGCTTGGTGTTTTTACATGTGTGACCGGCGTATCCGGCTCCGGTAAATCGACGTTGATTAACGAAATCTTACACAAGGCATTGGCCCGTGAGTTGCACAAGTCGAAGCAGAAGCCAGGTGCATTCCGCAAGCTTGAAGGCATCGAGCATCTGGATAAAGTTATCGACATCGATCAGTCGCCAATCGGGCGTACACCGCGTTCCAATCCGGCGACATATACGGGCGTGTTCGACGACATTCGAGATCTGTTCGCACAGACGAACGAAGCGAAAATGCGCGGCTACCAGAAAGGCCGCTTCAGTTTCAACGTAAAAGGCGGTCGCTGTGAAGCGTGCCGCGGCGACGGCATTATCAAAATTGAGATGCATTTCCTGCCGGATGTGTATGTGCCATGTGAAGTGTGTCACGGGAAGCGGTATAATCGTGAAACGCTGGAAGTTCGCTACAAAGGAAAAAACATTGCAGATGTGCTGGAAATGACAGTGGAAGATGCACTGGAATTCTTTAAGAATATCCCGCGTATTCAGCGCAAGCTGCAAACTCTTTACGATGTGGGTCTCGGCTATATTACGCTTGGGCAACCGGCGACAACGTTATCCGGTGGAGAAGCACAGCGCGTAAAATTGGCCTCTGAGTTATACCGTCGGAGCAACGGTAAGACGCTTTATATTTTGGACGAACCGACAACAGGACTGCATATCGATGATATTGATCGTCTATTGAAAGTATTGCAGCGTCTGGTGGATGCCGGGGATACCGTGCTGGTGATTGAGCATAATCTGGATGTTATTAAGACAGCGGATTATATCATCGATCTGGGACCGGAAGGCGGAAGCCGCGGCGGTACAATTGTAGCCGAAGGTACCCCGGAGGAAATCGTAGGCGTGAAGGAGTCGTATACCGGACATTTCCTTGCTCCAATATTGGAGCGTGACCGCAAGCGTTCCGAAGCGCGCTTGCAGATGCAACATATTCTTTGATGTATTCATACGGCAGTGAGAGGATAGAGGGAGTGAAAAGCAGAAGGTTAGAAGAGCTTCGCGCCAAAACCGAAAGAAAAACCTTCTGCTTTTTATCCTTTACTAAGAAATTTTGTTTGTAAAAATGTAGACATAAACGGATTTTAAATTGTATTATTATTCTAAAATTACATAAGGAAAGCAGAGAGGTGCGGAAATAGATGACTATTTTCGCTTAAAAGGGAAGACCGGTGAAAATCCGGCACGGTCCCGCCACTGTAAATGAGGAGCTGCTCTATGACATGCCACTGTTTCGATTCTGGAATGGGAAGGCGTAGAGCGGTGATGATCCATAAGTCAGGAGACCTGCCTCACTGTAAGGCACACAACAAACTCACGAGGATGAGGGGGTGTATGATCATTTATTTCACGAGTTATTTTTTGGGGCTATTTGTCGTGAATTTGCTAAGCACCTCTCTTGTAAAAAGAGAGGTGCTTTTATTGTGCCCGGTATTTACCTATCTTGAAAAAACGAATCAATAAGATTCATTAATGGCTTATATTTCGTAATGAATATGAAATAAAATTAGCTCGGAGCGATCTGTAAATAAGCCTCATTTCCCTTTGATGAAAGGGATTAATGCCTAAATCTTTTAAGATGTTACTATGTGAAAAATTGATTTTCTTGACAAAAAATAGAACCGATAATAGAATCCAAATAGTAATAATTATTATTTTCGGCATTATAATACGCAGTCAAGAGGAGAGTGGTTTTATCATGTATTTATTCCTGCACAAGAAAATCTGCATGATTGCATTTCTTATTTCGCTTCTGCTGTGTGCGGCGGTTGTAATGTCAGGTTGCAGCCAAAACGAACAAGTAAGTGGTAACAGCAAATCGAATGCTGGCCAACAGCAGGATACAAAGAATAAAAAAGCGACGATTATTTTTAATTTCAAAAGCGGGAGTCTCGATCCGCATAACGGCTTTGCAGCGCTTCAGGCAGGTGTGGTAGAAACGCTTGTTCGTTTGGATGAGAAGCTGGAGATCAAACCATGGCTGGCGACAAAATGGGAGGCCAAAGACGATCGCACATGGGTGTTTACGATCCGTGACGGTGTAACATTCCAGGACGGAACAAAGGTAGACGCTGCTGCGGTTAAAGCTTCATTCGAACGTGGAATTGCTGCAAGCGATAAATTAGTGAGTGCATTAAAAATCGCTTCGATGAAAGCGGACGGCCAACAATTGACGATTGTGACAAAGGAGCCGCATCCGGCACTGCCATCGGAGCTAGTCAGCCCGTATGCATCCGTGATTAGCGTCGAAGCGGAAAAGAAGATGGGAACGAAAGCGTTCAACAATGCCCCTGTCGGCACAGGTCCGTTCAAAGTGAAGCAGTTTACGCCGAATATTGAAATTTTGCTGGAACGTTACGATGGGTACTGGGATGGCAAGGCGAAATTGAACGAGGTGTCTTTCAAATTCAATGAGGACGGCAACGTAAGGGCGCTGGCATTACAATCCAAAGAAGCGGACATCGTGTATCAGGTTCCGGCCGAAACGGTCGAGGCTATTCAAAAAGACAGCCAGCTTAAAGTGGATTCGGTACCGGGGCTTAGGGTTCACTTCCTGCTGTATAACCATCAGAAGCCTCTGTTTCAAGATGTTAAAGTAAGAAAGGCGATTGATCTGCTGCTCGACCGTGAAAGTATCGCGAATGACATTATGCTTGGGAATGCGACGCCGGCCAATGGTCCGTTTAACACCCGTCTACCATTCGGAAGCAAAGAGCCGATACACAAGTTGAATATAGCCGAGGCGAAGAAGCTGCTGGAGGAAGCCGGGTTTAAAGCGGGAGCTGATGGAAAGCTGACGAAGGATGGCAAACCGCTGACGCTGGAGGTTCTTACATACAAAGGGCGACCGGAACTGCCGCTTATTGCTCAATTGTTGCAGTCAGATGCAGCAAGGGCCGGAGTGACTATGCAGATTAAAATGGTAGAAGATGTGGATACGTATTTGCGTGAGAATAAAGACTGGGACCTGGTGACGTACAGCAACCTGTCCGCGCCGCGTGGCGACGGAGGATTCTATCTGAATTCGGCTTTCATCCCGGGTGGATCGCTGAATCCGACCCATATCAATAATGATAAGGTAAACGAAGTTGTGGCACGATTAAACGCAACTGCCGACATGCAGAAACGGGTACAGTTAACACAGGAAGCGGTCAGTATTATTAACCAGGAGGTCTTCCATTCGTTTGCGGTCTATCCGAATATTATCGTCGGTGTCAACAAAAGAGTCGTCGATTGGAAGCCTGGTGCGACAGAATACTATATA
>NZ_BJXX01000182.1 GCF_007991215.1 Aneurinibacillus danicus | reverse complement strand
TAGATAAAATTATTCCTTTTTTTAATGAACTTCGGATAAGACGTTATAATGTAGGAAAGCTAATTGTGGCTTTCAATCAACTGCATTTCTTTTTGCAAATATCTTTATTTTCTAAAAAAACAATTTTGCCGTCAACCTATTTGCAATTAGCAGAAGTGTTACAGCGTGCTATCAATATCGAACATCAAGTATTAATTGAAGTATACACTGAAAAGATTATGGAACAAGTAGCTGAAGGAATTGCACGGTTGATGGATAAAAATTCTGAAATTATGCAAATTAAAGATTTAATTAGGAAACTCGATTTGCAAAATTCGGATACACAAACTGTAACGGCAGCAACAGAAGAGATGACAGCTTCAATTATAGAAGTTGCAAGTAATGCTACATCCGTAGCAGAAAAAACCGAAATGGCTGTATTGAAAGCGACAGAAGGAAAACAGGTAATTGAAAAGGCGCTTAACGATATTGTTCATACGGAAGAAGAATTCAAAAGTATTGTTGATAAATTTTCTTCTTTACAGAAGCATATTTCTTCTATCGTCAATGTCGTTGAAATTATTCGGGGTATTGCAGATCAAACCAATTTACTTGCACTCAACGCTTCTATTGAAGCAGCTAGAGCAGGTGAACATGGCCGCGGATTTGCCGTAGTGGCCGATGAGGTACGAAAACTTGCAGAAAGCACGGTTGATTCATTACATCAGGTTCATGTGAGTGCGGAAGATTTAAAAGTGTTTTCTTCAGATGTATCGAATACTATCGCGATAACTGCTGAATCTATAAAAAAAGGAGTAGATGAGGCAAAATTAGCTCTCCCTATTTTAACGGAAATTACGGAAGACATTCAGCGAATCAACGATGCAACCAGCAATACGGCAGCCATTTCCCAACAGCAAGCAGCTTCCATAGATGAAATCTCGCAACGTATGGTATCTATTAGCCAGCTTACAGAGGAGATTGGGGAGTTAGGAAAAGATACAGGGAAAACTGTGTACGAGCTTAGTAAAATGACAGAGTCGCTGCGAACAGAAGTATTCCGTAATAATATTAAGTTGTCTACCAGGGCATTGTTACAGTTAGCAAAGACAGACCATATTTTATGGAAATGGCGTATTTATAACATGATTCTTGGATATGAAATAGTACATCCGGAAGATGTGTCCTCCCATAAGGTTTGTCGATTGGGTAAATGGTATTTTGATGCTGCAACCCGCGAAAGAATTGGAGATCATAGCAGCTTTGAATTATTAGATATTCCACATCAACAGGTACATGAGCAGGCACGATTGGCTGCAGAATCATATAAGAATGGAGATATTCCTCAAGCTGAAAATCATTTGCGTTTACTTTCTAAAGCTTCTGAAGAAGTGTTATCATATATTGATGATTTGTTAAAGTCTTTAAAATAATTTATGAGAAACCCGTATTCGTTCGTGGAGTGAGGGAAGAGAAAGTGGAGAAGAGATAACAACGAATCAGCAGAAGGAAAAAGCAATCGCTTTTTCCCACTTTACAATTGCCCGTGCTTTTCTCCCTTTTTCTCTATTCCTCATACCACTATATAAATGTCGAAACTTCAAATTCGATTTATATATTAATTTGCCGCTGTTTCAGTTTCTTCGTAAATCGCTTCCCAGCCAGCCGGTGTGACGAAGATACGGATGCATTTGATTTTTCGGTCTTCGCACAGGGTGAACCAGTGGCGGGTGTATGCCGGCACGGAAATCAAATCGCCCGGCTCCATTACAACGTCGAAATAGCGTCCGTCATTGCCTTTCAATGTGAAAATACCGTGGCCGTCTACGCAGAAACGAACCTCGTCATCCGTATGGTGATGTTCTTCTTTAAATTTATCGAGCAGTGCTTCTAGATTCGGCGTTGCTTCTGAAAGTACCACAATGTCTTCTGTTTGATAGCCGCGGCGCGTGCTCAGGTCATCAATTTCAGCGCGGAATGCTTCGATAATTTGTTGTTTTTCTTCATCAGACAGTGTGTAATTTTCTTTTAATTTTTTATCCAGACGATCTACGCCCCATTTTTCGTAAATAACATCTTGTGTACTCAGAAATTCTTTGACTTCATTTCCTTTAACAATTTGTTTGTTTGTATCATGAAAAGTGATGTAAGCCATTTTATTTTCCCTCTCTTTCGAATCTTCTTTTTATAGTAATTGAATTATTGTCGCCCGGTTGCATGATAGGTTAGTGAATGTGTGTTTTGAATCGCTTGTTGTCCTGCAAGTGATCCAGCGAGATGGCGGACTTGTAGCCATTGCAGGTGATACGCGAACAGGAATTCAAATGCTTCCAAGTGACGTTTTGCTTCAAAATCACTGCCTCCCCAGGCATAAATGCCGTGGTTACGAATCAGTACACCCGGCACTCGTGGGTAGAGTGCGCGTTCCACCTCTTCTGCAAGACGGGAGATATCAGCATAGTTTTCGACGATTGGAATGCGAATTTCGGCGCCTTCTTCCCATATGCCAAGCCCTTTGATGAGTTCCTGATTGTGCAGTGTCACATATCCCTGATCGCCGTATAGTTCAGAGATGATATTATTAGGAATTGTATGAACATGGAATACGGCGCCTGTCTCCGGAATATTGCGATAGATAGCCGTGTGGATTTGAGTCTCCGCCGACGGTTTCAATGAGGTTGTCTCATACGGTTTGCTGTTTTCGTCCACGACCAGATAGTCGTGCGGCGTGCAGATTGTTTTATCTTTGCCGCTCGCCGTTACTGCCAAAAGCAACGGAGAGGAGCTAATCTTGATGGATAGGTTGCCGCTTGTGCCAGGGAACCAGTCCCTGGCCGCAAACGCCAATTTCACTTTATCCAATTGTTGAAAGACCTGTTGGCGTGTTTCGTGTGTGTATACGCTCATTGGGTTACCTCCGTTCGCGTAATAAAATCAGTCAGCGCTTCTATGCAGTCATGGAAATTCGAAAAAGGTTTATAGCCAATGCCAAGTTCTTCGCATTTTTCTTTTAAATAGTCGCGGGCAATAACCGCATCGGCGATTTTCGCCCCTTCAAGGTCGGTAATGCTGTCGCCGATAACGACTTTAAAATAGCGCTCGCTATCGTAGCGGCGAATGATGGTCGTTTTACACATTCCACAATCCACATCACAATGCTCGTCGCATGAATACGGGTAGATAATCTCAATGTTATCGCCGGAAAAGTCGCTTCGATTGCAGTAAATGGTATCGATTTTCTCTGTATAAGCCGCAAGAATCGGTTCAATGAAAAAGTCGATGCCGTTGCTTGTAATCAGCAGCCGGATGTTTTGCTTCTGGCAGTAATCGACGAAATCATCGAATCCATCGCGTATGCGGGCACGGTTCAATACGAAGTCGGTCACCTCCTGCCTGCGCGTGCTCGGTATAAGCTGAAACAAGTCGTACACACCGGCACGCAGACTGGTTTTCTTAGCGAAAATGTCGTCTACAATCGGCTTCCATTGTTCTTCCGAAACAAACTCGCGCATGATGTCGACAATGTTGTCCTTCTCAGTAATTGTCCCATCAAAATCACAAAAGATAACAATCTGTTTGTTCATGTTATGCGCTACCCCATTTCTCAAGCGCCAGAGCAAGCGGCTGGCTTGATTTTGCGCCTTCGGCAAGCGTTTGACCCTGCACAACCGCGTCGATGGCGGCACGGAAGGCACGGGCCCCGTCTGCCGTACCGTTTGGGTGGCCGTGTACGCCGCCGCCGGCATTAACGATTACATCCGTTCCGAAATCTTCATACAGTTTGGCAACCAGGCCCGGATGAATGCCTGCGGAAGGCACCGGGAAGGCGGATTTGTGTACACCGTTAGATGATCGTGCATGCTCGGCAATCGCGAGAGCTTCCGTACGGTCCAGAGCAACCGATCCGTACGGAGACGGATACAAAATTAGGTCCGCGCCCGCAAGACGCATCAGTTTACCAAGCAAGAGCGAAGAGGCGATACCGTATTCATCTGCGGCGTAGAAAGCTCCGGCCATCGCAGGATGTGCCATAAGCGGTACGCTAATGTCCGGATCTTCTGCCAGACGGTGCAAAATATCGAAACCGTACGGCAGTACATTCAGCAGCAGGCAGTTAGCTCCGCGTTCAATTGCATATTTTGCTTTATCCACCAATTGGTGCACCGGGCCGGTCAGGTTGGCTGCATATAGCACAGGGCGCCCGGCCGTTTCGATGATTCGATTATAGGCGGCCAATCGTTCGGCCAGCGGTGCTTTATCGTCCACAAAGAAGATTTCATCGTCTTTTACCAGGTCGACCCCGCCTTCTATTTGTGCCGCGAACTGTGTTTCCAATTCGCCGAGCGGAAGGCCTAAGCAGGATTTGAAAATACTCATCAATAGCGGACGGTCATGGACGTCCACCAATTCTCTGATGCCCGCGATCCCGAATTTCGGTCCGGGGAACCGGGCCAGCAGGGAAGGAGGAAAGTCGATGTCCACCAGCTTGATTTTTCCGTCCATGGATAACTTGCCGAACACTGTAGTCAGCAGAGCCGGAATATCGGGAGTAATATTTCCCGTCGGATATTGAATGGCGATGATACCCTGCTGGAGGCCATCTTTTTCTTCTGTAATCGTTACGCTGCCGACTGTGCCCAGGTAAGGAGCCAGCACTTCCTGACGGGCGAGCGGCAGGTCGGTCCAACTGCCGACAGTCATGCCTACTGCGATGGCTTCGGCTTTTTTATATAAATCTTTCGCTTCGGTTAGATAACTGACAGTAATATATTCGCTCATTGTCTCTTCATCCTTTCCGGAAAAACAAAAACGCTCTCTTTCTGAAAGAAAGAGAGCGGTACGTTCAAAGCTTCGAACTTCACGGTCTTATCTTTCAGAATGAATGATCCATTCTGCAGGAATTAGCACCTTGCTCGCCGTCTTTAAAAAGACACAAGCAGGTTGCCGGGCTTCATAGGGCCAGTCCCTCAGCCTTCTCGTGATAAGAAAGATGAAATTGTCTGTGTTTAATAATAGTTTGAAATTGTTAATATGTCAATAGATTTTATTCTTCTTCTCCCTGGTGATTATGGAATGTGTGCACAAGTTTGCTTAATCTCTCAAGCTGGTTGGCGTATTCAAGAATTTCTGCCACTACAGGGAATAAATGGCGCCATTGTCCGTCATCTTTTGGATCAGGCGTATCTTTCACTTCAGGGTACAGCGTCATGAAGCTGTGCAGCAGTTGGTTGTTTTCCCGGAGTATTTCGTCCGGAAGATGCCAGTCTTCCCGCGGTTTTAAAATGCCGTCATATGTCAACAAAATATTTTTATGATATTCCGTCAAAGCCTCCAACTGACTTTGGATGAGCGGAAAAAGGTGATGTCCCGGTTGGAAAGAAGAATAAATATGGCGCTCGAATGTGCGCAGCATATCCATTTCCTTATGAAGTACCGTCATCATCTGCTTAAAAATGACCCGCTTTTTTTGGCCGGAGTATGTGAACTTGCGCAGCTTGGTGACTTCTTCTGTGTACAAATCGTACAGCTGGTCCATCGTTTTGAAATTGGATTTGATTTTATCCTTTTCTTCCCGGAATACTTTTTCTTCCATCTGATTATGGATAAGTGTTCGCATCAGTATGGAGAATTTCTCCCCTGTTTCCGAGATTTCTTTAAATAATCTCCGCTCGTAATGAGGAGGGATAAACAGAGCGTTAACCACCGCTGCTGAAAAGACCCCTATAACCGTGAGCAAGAAACGATTCCCTGCAAAGTAAAGATAACTGCCTTCCGTCGTCTCCATTACGGCAATAACAGTTACTACGCTAAGCACAAGACTGCTTTCCAGCTTAAGGCGCAGATTGATGATGATGACGAGCATCACGACGATGCCCACCACAAGCGGTTCCGCACCCAGAAAGTATGTTGCCGTTATACCCAGAATAGCACCAATAAGATTGGCTTCCATCTGTTCCTTCAGGCTTTTCAACGTACGATATACGGTTGGTTCAATACTTAGCGTAGCTGCAATAGCCGCAATAACAGGAGGCTTTAAATCAAACCATCGACAGACAAGCAGCGCCAGAATAAGGGCGATTCCTGTCTTTAAAATACGTGCTCCGACGCGCATAATTCCTCCAAACAGTAGCTTTGCTAATAATGTATATTACCACGGTTCCTAAAAAAAGCAACAAAAAAAGAGCAGCCGCCCCTGGGAGAAGGACGGCTGCCGTATAGGTGGTAATCACACTGCATAATTGGGAGCTGCAGGTGAAAATTATACGCGAAAAATTATTCGGTAGCGATAGACGGATCGGCCTGTTCTTTCATCGGTGACAGCATAATGAAGTGCTGTTCGACGTTATCCAACAGTTTCTGGATTTGGGCTGCTTTCTCCTGTTGGCCGCTTGCTTCCAGCTCGTCAATGTATTCGCCGAGCAGGTAGGCGAGGTCTTCTTTGCCTTTAGCATTCAGCGAGTCGAGTGTGACTTTAGCCGCTTTTGCAATGCGGCGCTCGATTGCAGCTTTATCAAGTCCCATCTCCGGCTGAAGACGCAGATACACCGTACCGCCGGTCATACCGGAACAAATCCATGGACCCGGGTCACCCAGCACAACGGCACGCCCGTTTGTCATATACTCGAAGGCAAAGCCCTTGATATTGGCCCGTGCACCGATACCGCCCAGTTCATCGTTAATCGGCTCTTGCAGTTCACCACCGATGACGACATCAGCCCCTGACAGGCGGATGCAGGCACGGGCGTCCGCATTTCCTTGTACAATATACAGACCTTTTTGGGCGCCATAGCAGAAGCTCTTGCCCACAGAACCGTTAATAAATTGGCGATGTGCATTCATCGATTTCATGATAGCTATACGGCCGCCGAAGCCGGTCTTACCGACACCGTCCTGTGCGCCGCCATATACACGAATCGATACGCCTTCCGCATTGAAAGCGGCAAGCCCGTTCCCCGGCACGCTCCCGTTCTTGAAGGTAAGAGATACCTCCGGCAGATTTACGTAGCTGCCGTCCAGATACGGTTTCACACGGGCGCCGGAGTAGCGGCTGCCCAGTACACGCTGGTCGCTTAGAACATTAGTAAATGTTTCGTTAATCGGCGCATGTGGAGAAGCATAACTGTCTTGTGCTTCATATCCTTCGGCACCTACAGCGACCAGGACTTTTGATTCGACACGTGCCGGATCACTCAGCGGGAACGGGGCGCTTGCGAGCAGAGCCGTCAAATCCATTTGTTCTTTTCCGCGTTCCTGTACAAGCAGGTCTGCGCGGCCTACCATGTCCTGTGTACGCTCGAATCCAAGCTCGGCAGTAATGCGTTGTACCTCCTGGCCAATTTGAGTAAAGAGGCGTTTTAAGTTATCTACTGCTACATCAAATACACGAGGTACGAAGCGGCGCAAGCCATGTTCTTTGGCTTCTTCGACAGACTCGATTTGCGTTGCAATACCTACGTGGCAAGTATCAAGATGGCAGCCGCGGCATGTCGTACAGCCGACTGCCAGCATGGCGAGCGTACCGAATCCGATGCGGTTGGCGCCGAGCAGTATCATTTTGACCACGTCATGGCCACCTTTAATTCCGCCGTCAGCCCATAATTCTACCTTATCACGGAGTCCGGCTTCGATAAGCGCCGTGTGCGCTGCCTTTACACCGATTTCTACCGGAAGGCCGACATGCTGCAGCGCATGGACACGCGCGGCACCCGTACCGCCGTCGAAACCGCTCAATGTGATGAAATCCGCGCCTGCTTTGGCAATACCGACCGCGATAGTGCCGATATTCGGTACAACAGGCACTTTGACACACACTTTTGCTTCGCTGTTCGCGGTTTTTAATTCGGTAATAATCTGCGCCAGATCCTCAATCGAATAGATATCATGGTTGTTTGACGGGGAAATCAAGTCAGACCCGAGCGTTGCGTTCCGTGCCGCTGCAACTTTCGCTGTTACTTTTTTGCCCGGCAGATGTCCGCCTTCACCCGGTTTCGCACCCTGCCCGATTTTAATCTCAAGCAGGTTGGACGAGTTCGCCAGCTCTACATTTACTCCGAAGCGTCCGGAAGCAACTTGCTGTCCGCGGGTTCTCGGGTACTTGCCGAGCATGTCTTTAATCTCGCCGCCTTCACCGTTAAAGCTAATCATGTTCAACTGGTCTGCCGCTTCGGCATAAGCGCGGAATGCAACTTCATTCTGCGAACCGAACGACATAGACGAAATCATAAAGGGCAGGCTGTGTTCGCCGATAGAGACGTCCACTTGCTCCGGCGCTACCTTTTTGTTTGCTTTCGACACATTAAACTCCGTTAGATGACGGATGGATAGCGGATTTTGTCGTTCTTGCTCCAACAACTTCTCCGCAAAATCGGCGTACGGCAGACTTCCTGAGGCCACTTCACCGATAGACTTCCAGACACGCGGCCACAGATGGAAGATTTTTGCCGGGCGTGCTTTCTCATCATTCGCTTCTTCATAACGTTTCTTGCTGTCCGCTTCCAGTTCGGCGAACGAGGTACCGGCTTTATCACTGCCGCAGAAATTAACGATATCAAGCACATCAGCCACTTCATCACGAAGACCGATGGAAGAGAAGAGGCGTGCATAGCCGCGAAGTTCATGAATACCAATGGTGGAAATCACTTTTTCCAGCCCTTTATTCAATGCGTTAAAGAGATTTTCGACGGAAGCCGCTCCTTCCTTCGAGAAAACGGTCGCAAACAGCAGGTACGGCGCTACCGCATCTGCGCCCAGTCCGAGCGCTACTGCTAAATCGTGCAAGTTGCGAATGGAACCGGAGCGGATAATAAGGCTTGCCTGACGGCGCAAGTTATCGTTGCCTCTTGATCCCGCTTTTTTCAATGCGCGATCGACCTTGGAGATTACCAGATGCGGATCGATCCAGTATTGGTTCTCCTGATGAGCCATGCTGTCGTCGAACAGCAGAATACGTGCCCCGTTCTTCACCGCCTCTACCGTGCTTTGTGCAATGCGATCCAGCGCTTGCGGCATCGTCTCTCCATCTGTAAAGTATACCGGCAGAATGTGTGCCTCTGTCCCGAAATGCTCCATTAATTGTTCAAGTGAAACGGTATTAAGCTTATCGGCCAGTTCTTGCAGGCTTTTTCCTTCAACCAGCAAAGGGGAAGGAAGCTCAAGCGCTTTGGTCAGGTTACCTGACTGCGGGAAGAGTCCAGGGCGTCCGCCCAACACGACGCGAGTAGAGAAGTGCTCCATTTCACGCTCACGGTCGATCGCCGGATTGGTAACGACTGCAACGCTTTCTTTAATGAAATCGGCGATATTTTGCCGCACATCCGCAAGGGCAGCCAGAGGCGCGTCATGCCCAAGGGAACGAATCGGTTCCGCGCCATTGGTGGACATCTGCTCTGCCAATTGGATGTGTTCACGCTCCCATCCGTAAGCGGCATATTGTTGGTTGGTTACCGTTTTGATATCATCATGAGGTGCTTTGGCAGCCAAAGGAGTTTCCGTAAAATGAAGCTGGCTGCGGAAACCGGTGAAATCAGCGCGTTTGCTGGAACGTTCCAGCACGATATTTTGCAGCTCATGATGAGGAATAATTGTAACTGGTTGGCCCGGATTGAGCTGTACGCCCACTTTTTCGCCCGGCGCGAGCGCTTTCGGCTCGTTAACCATTTCGTATACCGGGATAACCCCCTGCTCGGAAGAGAAATACAATGATGTCTCGCTTTCTACCATCCATACTGGACGCAAGCCCAGCGCGTCTACGCTAAATACGCACTCGTTGGCGTAACGGGAGACAATTCCGGCCGGGCCCTGTGCATAATGGCCCCATGTTTGACGGTAGTATACGTATAAATCCTGCAGTTCAGGTCGCAGGTTCTTCATCTCGTTAATAATCGGCGGGAAAACCATTTCTAGCGCTTCAAACAGGGACATATCATAACGGTGAATAAGTGTCTCGATGGTACGGTTCATATTCTGCGAATCGCTGCCCCCGTCTACCAGATCAACGTTAAGCATATCGCCTTCATCTTCCAATTTACGTATCGTATTAATTTCCCCGTTATGTCCAAGAATCGTAAACGGCTGTACGCGGAAGAAGTTGGACAGCGTGTTAGTGGAATAACGGTTATGCCCTATCGTTACGGACGAAGCGAATTCCGGCTCCTGGATGTCCAAGAAGTATTCCGGAAGAATGTTGGCTGCGCCCATGACTTTATAAGAAGCCGAATGATTGCTCAGGGAAGCGACATGAACATTATGCTTTTTCTCGATTGCAATCAACAATTCAAATAACGCTTTTTCGATAACGGCTGGTCCTTCATATTTACAAGCGAGCTGCCAGAATACAGGCTCGTCGGCGCGACCATTCTTGCCGAGCACTTCGCTGTTTACGGCGTTTCTCTGCTCCAATTCAATGGAAAGACCTTCCTGTTTGAACATGCCGCGGATATCTTCCATTACACTCTCAACATTATGGCCCTTATTCGGAATAAAAATATGGGCCACAGCGAAAGAAGGGGAGTATGCCAGTTCAGCCGCTTTTCCGGCATCTGCGAGCTTTTTAGCCCAAAGTTCCCGGGGGATGTCGCTCAGAATGCCGCAACCGTCACCTTCGCCGTCGATGAAACCGGAACGATGTTCCATCTTTACAAGACCGTCGATAATTTTGGAGATATTATCGCGATGAGGTTTTCCGTTCTTCTCTATGATAGCGATAATGCCACAGCTATCGTGCTCTTCTGCCAGGTGATTGCGGAAATTACCGAAATCTGCTCTCTTCATCGTTTCGGTCAGCTAAACTGACCTTCACCTCCTAATAAACAATAGTCTCTCACACGAAAAGTAAAGACCGTTTTTCTTTGTATAGGTCGGTCTCCAGAAAAAACGAACGTTATACATTCGTTTATAAAACAGTTCGATAAGAAAAACAAAACAGAACTGTCAAAAAAGTAAGTATAGAATATCATGAAATGTTACTTTCTACAATATCAATTTGATTAATTATTCAAATGAAAACGCTTTTATTTATGAAACCTTAACAATTAGAATAATTTAGAATATAAATAACAATAGTTAAAAAGCGAACAATAATGTTTTATTGTATTTAAATATTCGGATGATAATACGCATTTTCCATTAATGATCAAAATTATCCTTCGATTTTCCTTAGATGTCATATTATGTGACAAAAACGTTGGGATTTAATAATATTTGCCTATACAAAAAGGGCGCAATTAACAATTGCACCCTTGATGAGAAAATTCATTGCATATTTATTATTTTTTTTGTATTTTAATAAATGCCTTCTTTGCGGCTTCAACTGTATAAATGATATCGTCTTCCGTATGGGATGTTGTAATGAACCACGCCTCATACTTAGAGGGAGCGAGGCAGATGCCTTCTTCAAGAATGGCGCGGAAGAACCGGGCGAACATGTCGCCGTCGGCTGTATTGGCATCATCATAATTTTTCACAGGCTTATCTGTAAAATACATAGCCAGCGCACCGACTACCCGGTTGATGGTTACAGGGACGCCCGCTTCGTCGGCTGCTTGCTTAAGACCCTCGCCCAGCATTTTGCCCAGACGATGCATTTCTTCATAGACGCCAGGCTGTTCAAGTACTTCCAGGCAAGCGATGCCAGCCTGCATCGACAGTGGATTTCCGGCATGCGTACCCGCCTGGTAAGCCGGTCCGAGTGGCGCCACTTTTTCCATGATTTCTTTCCGCCCGCCATATGCACCGATCGGAAGGCCGCCTCCGATGATTTTGCCAAGAGCCGTCAAGTCCGGTTCAATACCTAACAGGTTTTGCGCTCCGCCGTACATAAAGCGGAATCCGGTAATCACTTCATCGTAGATAACAAGTGCTCCGACTTCGTGAGTGATACGATTCACCTCTTCCAGGAAACCTTCTTCCGGTGCTACGATGCCGAAGTTGCCGACAATCGGTTCCACTAGTACGCCGGCCACTTGCTCGCCCCATTTTTCCATCGCCTGGGCAAATGCATCGATATCGTTGTACGGTACGGTAATGACTTCATCCGCGATGGACTGCGGAATACCTGCGCTATCCGGTATGCCAAGCGTGGAAGGCCCGGAACCAGCGGCAACTAGCACAAGATCGGAATGGCCGTGATAGCAGCCTGCAAACTTCATAATTTTATTGCGCCCCGTATAGGCACGTGCTACACGAATGGTTGTCATCACTGCTTCTGTACCGGAATTGTTGAACCGAATTTTCTCCATGGAAGGAATAGCCTCGCGGATTTTACGGGCGAAGACGGTTTCCCATGGTGTTGGGGTACCGTATAATACGCCATTTTTTGCTGCGGAGATAATCGCTTCCGTAATATGAGGATGCGCATGACCGGTGATAATCGGGCCGTATGCGGCCAGATAGTCTATGTACTTATTGCCGTCGACATCCCAGAAGTACGCGCCTTCCGCTCTCGCCATAGTGACAGGCGCGCCGCCGCCTACCGCTTTAAAAGCGCGGGAAGGACTATTGACGCCTCCGACGATGACATCGAGCGCCTCATGATATAATTCTTCAGAACGTGTGAAATCCAAGATTTATTCCTCCTAATGATAGTATCCATATTTAAAGATACGTTATATAGATGAAAGTTGGAAGGAGAAGAAGCTGGATATAAACAAAATTAACCCGTTTGACTTTAATGCCATGAACAAAAACGGTATGATAGCTGATGGAGCAAAAACGGAGGGAAGGTACAATGCTGAGAATTGAAGCGAAAGGACTTACAAAAGTGTTTAAATCATATAACAGCCGTCCGGGGCTTGCAGGGGCATTCCGCGATTTATTCAACCGCCAGTACCGCACCATGCGGGCCGTCGACGGAATTGACCTGGAAATCGCCCCCGGCGAGATTGTGGGCTATATCGGAGAGAACGGAGCGGGTAAGTCGACCACCATCAAAATGCTGACCGGAATTTTGATGCCGACGTCCGGTTATCTGCGTGTAAACGGCATGGATCCGCATCGGGAGCGGGAGAAGTTCGTGCGGACAATCGGTGTGGTGTTCGGCCAGCGCAGTCAACTCTGGTGGGATATCGCCGTGCAGGAATCGTTTACCCTGCTGAAGAAAGTATACCGGCTCACGGATGAGGAATATAAACGTCATATGGGGCATGTCATTGAAGTACTGGAAATCGAAGAGCTTCTAACCAAGCCGGTGCGGAAGCTTAGCCTCGGTCAGCGCATGCGTTGCGAACTGGCGGCTGCACTTATTCATAACCCACCGCTGTTGTTTTTGGACGAGCCGACGATCGGTTTGGATGTACTGGTCAAATTGAAAATTCGTGACTTCCTCAAGGAAATCAACCGGACATACGGAACAACGATTTTATTGACGACTCATGATTTATCGGACATCGAGGCGCTTTCGTCGCGGGTCGTCATGCTTGATAGCGGAAAAATCATCTATGACGGCGGATTAAATGAACTTCGCACGACATGGGGCAGCGAGAAAAGGGTCATGATTGAATTTACAGAGCCGGCTGAAGTAGAGGAGCTGGAACGCCTGACAGACACGCTGCCGGTGACATGGCAAAAAGAGAACGCGGTCCGTTTTCGTGCGTTGTTCGGCGAAGAAGATGTCGCTGTTTCCGATTTGCTGTCCCGCATTATCTCCCGTTATGAGGTGAAAGACATCTCCATTGAAGCGGTAAGTACGGAAGAGATTGTGCGCAATATCTATCAAGAGGGGATTGTCAATGTTTAGCATGTACGCGGAAATTATCCGCATTCGTTTTCTAACCATGCTTGCATACCGCGTGAATTATTATAGCGGCATTATCGTTTACAGCATTAACATTGGGGCGTACTACTTCTTGTGGAACGCGATTTACGGCGGCCAGCCAAGCATGGGAGGCTTAACCTCGCAGCAGATGGTTACATATGTGGCGATTAGCTGGATGGCCCGCGCGTTTTACTTCAATAATATTGACCGGGAAATGGCGTTGGATATTAAAGAAGGAAAAGTAGCCATCGAGATGATTCGTCCTTATAGCTACCTAACCGTTAAACTTATGCAAGGGTTCGGTGAAGGGCTGTTCCGTCTGCTGTTTTTTTCCGTGCCGGGCATGCTGCTTGTCAGTTTTATTTTTCCGATTCAGTATCCTGACAGTGCAGCGACATGGAGCTGGTATTTGTTTAGTCTGCTGATGAGCTTCGTAATTAATACGCAAATTAACCTGATTACCGGGCTATTGACGTTTTTCTTCTATAATAACGAAGGAATTATGAGAGCCAAACGCGTAATTGTCGATTTATTTTCGGGGCTGATTTTGCCGATTAGCTTTTATCCGGAGTGGGCGCAAGAGATTTTGAAATATCTTCCGTTCCAGGCGATTAGCTATTTACCCGGTATGATTTTCACCGGCGCAATGAAAGGCGAGGAGATTTATTCGGCGTTGCTGGTACAGTCTACATGGGTTATCCTGTTGCTTCTTCCTGCGTGGATGATGTGGCGGTACGCCCGCAAAAGTATAGTCATTCAAGGTGGTTGATGCGGAACATGTCCGACATAGGCTTCCTTTATCGATAAAGGAGGCCTTTTTCTTTATAGGTTTTTTCTTTTAAAAATTTGTGGTTAAAAGCGACTAGGATAAGGTAAAAAATGGGATTTAACACTCAAATATGACTATAGTTACAAGGCCTGTTATTACTTTAAAATAATGGTTAAGGTATAAAATCTAGCTTACTATAATTGCAACTCTTTCTAACTATATGTATGAGCAGGAGATAAGAATTTATATCTATCATAATTATAAAAATACAATAGAAGAACTGTGAGGAAAGGGATGGAATTTTTACGTGAAACAATATACCTTCGTAAGTAAAATTATGCTGGCTTTGACGCTGGGTGCTTTAAGTGTTTTTCCAAAACAGGTATGGGCGGCTGAGACCGCCGGAGAAGCAAAAGAAATAAGTAACGTAAACAGTTACCTGCCGAGAGACATTGAGCATCATTGGGCAGGGGATAAAGTGTATGATTTAATCCATGCCGAAATTGTGAAGGGATATGTGGAAGGGGACAGAGCGGTTATAATTAAACCGGACAAAAAGATTACGCGTGCTGAATTCGTTTCTCTGCTTGTCAGCGCGCTTGGTTTGAAGCAGGACCAGGAGCAGGAACCGCGCGCCTTTTCCGACATCGAGCCGAATCAATGGTATTCTAAGCCGGTCAATATTGCCAGTTCACTCGGTATTGTAAAAGGGGTAACGGAGACAACATTCGGACCGAATCGCAATATTACACGCGGAGAGATTGCTGCATTTATTACGCGCGCGTTTGCTTATACGATAGCATTTGATGAAGCGAACACAAAACCGTTCAAAGATGTCGGATGGTCGTACTGGGCCAAACGGGAAGTGGCAAAAGCCAGCTCGGTGAAGATTATTAGCGGGTATCCGAATGGAACTTTTAAGCCATTCGAATACGCAACGCGTGCCGAAGCAATGGTGATGCTATCCAATGCGCTGTATTTAGAGGAGAATGCGGTACCGTCGGATAAAACCTTGCTTGAAGCCGTAAAAACAGGCGAGGAAGAGGAAGGGCGGGCGTTGCAGGCGCTTGATTTGACGCGATTAAAAGAAATCAGCGACAGCCGCTATATAGGATACCATAAAGCGACCCGTGAACTGACCTCTGCCGTACTTCGCAAGTTTAAAGAAGCAGGATACAATGTGGAAGTTACCCGTGAAGGTACATTAAACGCCAAAGTCATCGGTAAATGGAACCGGATTGCCGTCGTGGAAGTGGACGGGGTAAAATATCATCTCAAAGCGAGCAAAGAAGGCGAAGAAAGTTTGGAGAACACGCAGACAATTAAAGGCGTTGTTATGCTGAAAAAAAATCCAGCGACCGGAGGATGGAACGTTTATACATCGGATATTCCGTTTTTGTTTACGGAAGAAATGCTTTCCGTACTTGGAATCCAATAACAGTGAGAAGCAGGGCGCCAATAAGACAGATTTTCTATGGCTTGAATTAGCATAAGCGAGTATTTCCCACGGAAATCTCTTTCGCATATTGACTTGCCGGGCGTAAAGCATACCATTAAGATGGATAGGTGTTCATGCGGTGCACGGGGCAAGGAGGGATTTTGTGTTTTATCTTTCGCTTTTTTGGGATTATCTTAAACAATATTTTAAAATGCGGTTTGCTTATCGTCTGGATTTTATAAACGGAATTGTCTCGGATTTTATATTTCAGGTTACGAATCTGGTGTTTATTCTGGTTGTCTTTCAGCATACGACGCTGCTGAAAGGATGGACCCGTGATGAGATTATCTTTATTTATGGTTTTTTTCTTGTGCCATATGCGGTGTTTTCTACCTTCTTCAATCTATGGGAATTCCAGGAGAAATATATTATCAAAGGAGAGATGGACCGAATATTAACCCGACCGGCACACAATCTTTTTCAGGTAATGCTAGAGACGATGGATCCTCAATCACTGGTGGGTGCGGTGACCGGCATCGTAATTATGATATATGCCGGGCTGCATATGGGAATTGATATCTCATGGTATGATCCTTTGGTATTTATTTTGCTAGTTGTCTCCGGTGCCCTGGTATATGGCGGCGTCTATACAGCCATTGCGGCCATCGGCTTTTTCTCCGACTCGAAGACGGGAATTTCGCCAATGATTTGGAATATACAGAGCTACGGGCGTTATCCGGTTAA
The DNA here is from genome assembly GCF_007991215.1 of Aneurinibacillus danicus. GTDB lineage: Bacteria > Bacillota > Bacilli > Aneurinibacillales > Aneurinibacillaceae > Aneurinibacillus > Aneurinibacillus danicus. The sequence goes on along the minus strand of NZ_BJXX01000182.1, from coordinate 3,378 downwards.
TATTTATAATAAGGTTATCCGTTTTCTGCTGACATGGATCTTACCGTTTGCGTTTGTGGGAGTTTATCCGGCGGCGTATTTCTTGGAACGGGAAGAGTATTATTCTTATACGCTGCTAACGCCTGTGATCGGTGTTGTATTTTTCGTGATGGGTGTCATGATATGGAATTACGGGGTTAAACATTATCGGGGGGCAGGTTCCTAATGACAGGAGCATGTCCTTCCTTTGTTTTATCAGGCAAAAGTTGATAAGATGAAGGGGAATAAATTCTACGGGAATGGAGGAATACATAATGGCAAACGCAGTGGTTGGACAAGAGGCCCCGGATTTTACACTTCCGGCAAGCAATGGGAAAAATGTGTCTCTGCATGATTTCCGAGGCAAAAATGTAGTGCTGTATTTTTATCCGAAAGATAACACGCCGGGCTGCACGAAGGAATCGTGCGATTTTCGCGATAAAGCAGAAGAATTTACCGCCAAAGATACGGTAATTTTAGGTGTGAGTACAGATAGTTTGACGTCTCATGATAAGTTTATTAAAAAGTACAATCTGCCGTTTCTGCTGCTGAGTGATACGGAAGCCGAAGTGTCCAAGTTGTATGATGTATATAAACTAAAAAAGAATTTTGGCAAGGAATACATGGGAATTGAGCGCTCGACGTTTATCATCGATAAAGAAGGTCGCCTGAGGAAAGAGTATCGCAAGGTGAAAGTGGATGGACACGTAGACGAAGCGCTGCAGTATATCTCGGAGAATCTGTAATTCAGAAAGAGGCAGGAGCCTGGACGAAAGGGTGAGGGACAGCGTATGGGCGTCGCTCATTATGATTGGACAGAATACTATGACATCGTTTCCAATGGATTGGAAGGCGATATAGCGTTCTATACGGAATTGGCGCTTCAATCAGGAGGAGCGGTATTGGATTTGGCGTGCGGTACCGGCCGGATGTCCATTCCGCTGGCGCTCAAGGGAGTGGAGGTTGTTGGTGTCGATTCCTCTGAGAAAATGCTTGAGAAAGCGCGTGCTAAGGCAGAAATGGCGTGTGTAAGCGATAAATTGCAATTTATGCATGGCGATATGCGTACATTTGAATTGAATCGTACATTTCCGTTGGTGATAATTCCGTATCGGTCTTTTTTGCATCTTCTTTCGGTTAAAGATCAGATGGCTGCGCTGCGTCAAGTGCGAAAGCATCTTACGGACGACGGCTTGCTTGGGTTGAATGTGTTTGTTCCGACAATTAAGCATCTATATGAACAGGATGAAAAAAGTTCGACGCGCGGAATTTACACGATTCCAGGGAGCGATGATCGGTTGGTGGTCTGGGACTATACACGCTATGATCATTTTCAGCAAATCGCCGAGATTATCCGGCAGTATGAACGTACGGACCGGGATGGCGTCGTTGTACAACGCGTGGTAACTCCGTTTCACATTCGATACATTTTTCCGGCGGAGATGCATCATTTGTTGCGCTTGGCAGGATTCAGTGTCGTAGGGCGTTACGGTGATTTTGCTAAAGGAGCATTTGGACCGGAAAGTTCTGAGTTGATTTTGGTTGCCAAAAAGCGGTAGGCCTGTTTCTGGGGAGAGGAAGTGATAAAAGAAATGAAGATTATATCCACGGCTAAAATGAGTGGGCGTCATCAAGAGAAATTGGTAACGTCATATCCTCACCATCAGTTTCACTTTTATGCTTCGATGAAAGAAGCGCAAGCTGATGTAATGGATGCAGATATATTGGTTACATACGGGGAAGATTTGACACCGGAGAATATTCCGGAAATGCAAAAACTAAAATGGATTCAAGTGCTAAGTGCAGGAGTGGACATGATGCCTCTGTCGCTATTAGCTGATCGCGGCATACTGGTAACGAATGCGAGCGGAATTCATAAAATCCCTATGGCTGAATATACGTTTGGCGTCATGCTGCAGGTGGCACGCAAAATGAATGAACTGTATGAGAAGCAGCGCAATAGCGAATGGGATCGCAGTATTCGGGTGGAAGAACTGTACGGTAAGACTCTGGGGATCATCGGAGTAGGAGCGATCGGTGAGGAAATTGCGCGCCGTGCTCAGGTGTTTGGCATGAAGGTGCTGGGCGTGAGCAGGAGCGGGACATTAAAATCAGGGTGTGATGAGATGTATGCGCAGAAGGACTTGCTCACTGTTCTTCCGCGTTGCGACTATATCGTGGTCATCGTGCCTCTGACGGAAGAAACCCGCAACCTTATCGGACGTACCGAGTTGGAAGCCATGAAGGAAAGTGCTGTGCTGATCAATATTGCCAGAGGGGCGGTCCTTGATGAAGAAGCATTGGTTACACATCTTCAAGAAGGGAAGCTGAAAATGGCAGTCCTTGATGTATTCTCGGAAGAACCTCTGCCGAAATCATCTCCGTTTTGGCAGTTGGAAAATTGCCTGGTGACACCTCATATGTCGGGACGTTCGCCTTTTTATATGGAGCGTGCATTAGAGATTTTTCATCATAACCTTACTGCATATGATAAAGAGGCGGAGTCGGACATGATGAATGTCATTGATTGTCGTCGAGGATATTAAGGTAAGAGGGACATTAATAAAAAGGAAAGATGGCGGGAGGGAACAGGTATGAAAATTTATACAAAGTCGGGAGATAAGGGAGAGACTAGTCTGGTCTACGGTATGCGCGTTCCTAAGTATGATCCGCGCGTTGAGGCATATGGAACCTGTGATGAAGCTAATTCGGCGATTGGGCTTGCGCTTTCCCATATGCCTGAAGGGAATGAATGGCAGGAGTTTTTCTCTGTATTTCATATTGTGCAGACGAAACTATTTCATATAGGTGCCGAACTGGCCACGCCTGCTGGCAAAGAAGTAGGGTGGAAAATTGAAGAGGCAGATGTAGAGTATCTGGAGAAGATGATTGACAAGTGGGATGCAGAGCTTCCGGCATTAACGAATTTTGTTCTTCCCGGCGGATGTCCGGCAGGAGCGGGCTTGCATTTTGCACGAACGGTTGTGCGCCGGGCGGAACGCAAAGCGATTTCCGTCGGTGAACAGCTGGAAGTTAATCCTGTCGTTATTCGCTACCTAAACCGTCTATCCGACTTTTTGTTTGTCGCAGCCCGCTATGTGAATCAGAAGATGGGCAAACCCGAACCGACCTTGCATCAAAATGAAAAGAAACAGTAAGAAGGTGCGATACTAATCCGTGTAACATGTAAAGGTGTAAAAGGGGAGAGGGCCGGAGGTACTTCTCCTTTTTTGTATTGAATTTATTGTTTGGGTATGATAACATATTACATGCTCATACGCTAAATAGTTAATTTGTGCATATAGGATACAAAAGGAAATAAAAAAAGTTCTTGCACTGTTGGTGAGTATGTGATATATT
>NZ_BJXX01000181.1 GCF_007991215.1 Aneurinibacillus danicus | reverse complement strand
CCACCCATTCTCCGTTAATGTAATTTAGATACGTTTTCACCTGTGTAGTCGTTGTCATTGTTAGATGCTCCTTTCATACGGATTAGAATGTAGGGCCAATTCGCCAGATACCAAAATCATTTTGTTTCAAAATTTCAGACTTTGTCAATTTGCCTGAACACACGCTGGCAATCTCATCAAAAATGCGTTGTCCGACTTCATGGATGGATTCAGTGCCGTCGATCACCGTGCCGGCGTTTAGGTCCATGTTGTCGCCCATTTTTTCAAACATGGGCGTATTGGTTGAGATTTTAATAACCGGAGCGATCGGCGATCCGGTAGGGGTGCCGCGGCCGCTTGTAAACAGGACGATCTGGGCACCGCCGGCTACCATGCCGGTGAGTTGTTCAATATCGTGTCCCGGCGTATCCATCCATACCAGCCCTTTTTTGCTCGGGTGCTGCGCATAATCAATGAGTTCCTGGAGCGGACGGCTGCCTGATTTGTTTGCGGCGCCGAGCGACTTTTCTTCGAGTGAACTTAATCCCCCTTCGACATTGCCGGGACTCGGGTTCCCGGTACGGATGTCGACGCCCATCATAAGAGCGCGGCTCTCCATCTGCTGAATGACTTCATAGACACGTTTGGCCGTTTTTTCATCTACCGCCCGGTTGGCCAGCAAATGCTCGGCACCGATAAGCTCCGTCGTCTCGGCCAGGATAGCCGTTCCGCCTGCATCCACGATCATGTCGCTTACCACACCGACGGCCGGATTGGCAGACAGACCCGAGCAGGCATCTGAGCCGCCGCACTCCGTTCCGACGATTAATTCGCTAAAATCGAACGGCTCGCGCATCACTGCCGAGGCTTCCTGTACCATCCGGGCGGCGATTTTCGCGCCTTGCGCGATGGCCATCAGCGTGCCTCCGTGGTCTTGAATCGACACAAGCTCAACCGGTTTCCCGCTTTTGGCAATTTCATCCGCCACTTTCCATCCTTGATGGGTTTCGCAGCCAAGACCCAATACAACAACGCCGTATACGTTCGGATTTACTCCCATTCCGACATAGGTGCGGAATGTTTGCTCATAATCCCCTCCCACCTGGGCGCAGCCGTGCTGGTGAATAAAGCTTACCGTCCCCTGCACCAGCTGTGTAATTTGATGGGCGGCCTGCGTCGCGCACGTAATGGTAGGCAATATCAATACATGGTTACGTACACCGACCCTGCCGTCCGCACGTCTGTAGCCCCAGAACATCGGTTTATTCTGCGGTTCCAACTTTGTCACCTCTTCCCCGTTTTCCTTCCAGATTGTGTACATGCACATGCTCGCCTGCGGCAATGTCACGGGTCGCTATGCCGATCACTTCTCCGTATTTTACGATGTCTTCTCCTTTGGCAATTGGCACGACCGCAAACTTATGCCCGAAGCGGATGGCATCTGCGAGCGTTACGGTGTACGTTTTATCCAGACACGTGACCTCAACCGTCGCTCCCGCCGGAATGTCCATAAGTGCCGTCGCCACTTTATCATATGGCTTCATCATGACGGTTTTATAGTTTGGTTCCATATGTTCTCCCCCTTTCTTCTTACTTCATTCCACATACGGCTGACAGGGCTTACGGCAGGGCGGCTGTAAGGACGACTAGCGCACCGTCAGACCTCCATCCGCCACGTAGTTGCTCCCCGTAATGAAAGAAGCTTCCTCGCTTGCAAGAAAGAGCGCAAGATTTGCAATCTCTTCCGGGGTTCCCATCCTTCCAATCGGCTGACGCTGTTCCATTTGCGTACGTGCCGCTTCCGGGTTCGGATTATCTGAAAGAATCTTCTGAATCCAGGGAGAAGCAATCGTCCCCGGAGAAATGGCATTAACCCGAATGCCCTGCTCCGCAAAATCGGAAGCGGCCGACTTCGTCAATCCTACAATGGCTGCTTTGGATGCGCAATATCCGGCACGGTTCAACACACCCACCATCCCTGCGACAGAAGCGATATTTACAATGGCACCGCCCCCGCCCTGTTTCAGCATTTGTTTAATGGCATACTTGCAGCCGAAGAACGCTCCCTTCGCGTTTACGTTCATCATTAGGTCCCAGTCCGCTTCGGTTTGTTCGATCACCGTTCCTGCTTTGCCGACCCCGGCATTATTTACCATAATATCCAAGCGGCCATATTCTGCTGCCACTTGTTCGATAACGGCTGCCATTTCCGCTTCACGGGTTACGTCAAGCGCATAAAATTTCGCCGTATGACCCTGCGCTATGATTTCTTCCGCGACACGCCGCCCCCCCTGCTCATCAATGTCACATACCGCAACCGTCATCCCGGCGCCGCTCAGCTTTTTCGCAATCGCTTCACCGATGCCGGATCCCGCTCCCGTGACCAGGGCAATCTTGCTTTTTTTTATCATTCCCTCACTCTCCCGAACACACAGGTTTATCGAAGCGCATTTGTAGCGGATTGCTGTGCTTTTACCGGGTTGTTCAGCACACCAATGGAAGAAATTTCAATTTCGATTCGATCGTTATCCTGGAGCGTAAATTCATTCGGCGGCACGATGCAGGTACCTGTCATCAGCACGGTACCGTCGAAAATTTCGTTGTCTCTCACCAGATAGGAGACAAGCTCATCAAATTTTCGTTTTAGCTGTTTGGTGACGGCTGTACCTTCCACCACTTTTTCATCGTCACGGTAGATACGGCATGTGAGCTGGAATGCATACGGATCTTCTACCGTTTCCGCGAGGCGGATAGCCGGACCGATGGCGCAGGAGTTTTTCCAGATTTTTGCCTGCGGCAAATACAGCGGATTTTCTCCTTCGATATCACGGCAACTCATGTCGTTTCCAATCGTATACCCGATTATGTTTCCGTTTCTATCCAGGACAAGGGCAAGCTCCGGCTCCGGAATTTGCCAGTTCGAGTCGCTGCGGAGATAGACGGGCTGGTCAGGTCCGATCGTGCGTGCCGCAGTGGACTTGAAGAAAATCTCCGGGCGATCCGCATCGTATACTTTGTCGTAAAAAGTGGTGGCGTCCATTTTGCCGCCGGTCGCTTCGTAATTTCGTGCATCCCGGCTTCTTTCGTACGTAACGCCGCAGGCCCAGACTTCCGGCGCCTCAATCGGAACAAGCAGAGAGAGCTGTGAGAGCGGAACTTTCAGCGGTTCTTCCGCTGCAATCATTTCCTGAACGAGAGCCAGCGGACTTAGCCCTTTCTCTTCTGCCGCCTGAATCAAACCTATAAAGTCATCGTACGGCAGCGAATACACCATCTCTTCATCTGTAACGGCTGCCAGGACAGCGCGGGATTCCTCATTTTGATAACGAATAATACGCATAGTACACCCTCCAATTTGTTTTATAATATAAAATTAAGTTTTATAAAAAAGGGTGACTTCCTTCCCTGTTAAAAGGAAGTCATCGATTTTATATAGGCGTGGCGTTTTGACCCGAATGAATGCCGTATCCGAACTTGACGGAAATTTCTTGCGCCGCTTCTTTCAACATTGCCACCGCTTCTTCCATGCTCTGCGAATTCAATCTTGTGGCCGGTTGGGACATGCTCATGGCTGCGACTACCTCGCCGGTATGGTTCCGAATCGGCACGGCAATGCAGGCGACACCAGGCTCGTTTTCCTCGTTGTCGAGCGCAAAGCCCTGGTCTTTTACTTTCTTTAATTCTGTGAGAAAATCTTTTTCGTTTGCAATCGTATTGGCCGTATTCAGCCGATACTCGTAACCCTTTAAAATCGCCGCTAACTCTGTCTGGCTCTTAAAAGCAACCAGCACTTTTCCTACGGCGCTGCAATGGATGGGAATTCTCCGGCCGATGCGGGAATACAGTACGGTAGCCGAAGAGCCTTCCACTTTGTCGATATAGACGCCTTCTTTTCCATCGAGAATGACCAGGTGGATGGTATTTCCCGTTTTCATCGAAAGCTCGGTTAAGTGATTTTTGGCGACTGAGCGAATGTCCAGATTATGGATAACGAAATTCCCGCGTTCAAACAATTTCATGCCGAGCCGGTATTTTCCGTTTTCCATGTTTTGCTCGATATAACGAAACTTCTGCAGTGTTTTCAGCAGCGAATGAACCGTGCTTTTATGCAAATTCATCCGTGCACTGATGTCCGTAATCTTCAACTCCGTTTCATACTCATCGAATAAGTCGAGAATCCGCAATGCGCGCTCCACCGATTGAATGATTGGCATAGGTTTCACCCTTTAATTAAGAAAATAGAGAATTACTCTTATCTTACCATACCAGGTGGGACAAAGCAGATCTCTTATCTGCCTGTTTTTTACAACTTATTGGACGCGCGCTTTTTTAACAGCGGCGGCGTACTTAGCGGCCAGGTCGCGAATGCGGGCGAAGTCTGCGGTTTCTTCTTTCGATACCCGGACCAGATTTCCGCCGATGCCAACCGCAGAAGCGCCCGCTTCAAAGAACGAAGCGATATTATCTACATTCACGCCTCCCGACGGAATAACCGGGACATGCGGCAGCGGTGCCTTTACGTCTTTAATATAGCGCGGCCCGAGCGCGGCGGCGGGAAAAATTTTCACCATATCCGCCCCCCATTCCATTGCGGTAATCATCTCCGTCGGCGACATCACTCCGGGAATGGCGGCCTTTCCGTAGCGAAGCGCCATCCGGATGACATCCTGGTGAAGACTGGGGCTGAAAATGAAGTCTGCACCGTTCAATATGGCAAGCCGAGCGGATTCGGCGTCCAGTACTGTTCCAGCTCCGATGACGGCCCGGTCCCCAAACGTGTCAGACAGTCTTTTGATCGTTTCAAATGCACCGGGTGTATCCACAGTGACCTCAAGCGCAGTGACTCCGCCCTCAATTAGGCTTTGCGCGAGCGCCTCGCTTTGTTCCTGCGGGACCTGACGCAGGACGGCGATAATGCCGCCGTCGACAATTTTTTGCAAGATATTTACCTTTGGAATCATACGTCTTCCCCTCCCTTTCCGCTTAGCGTAGAATATCGGTATGATCGGACCTGGGCTCTATTTGTTCGCGGTACGGATATCCTTCCACATCTCCGGCAACAGTCAACGCATAAGCGCCGATGCGATTTCCGAGCATGACCGCTTCCCGAATGCCCCTTTTTTGAAGAAGTCCGGAAAGCACCCCGGCCGCAAAGCCGTCTCCGGCTCCGATAGGATCAACAATATGCGGTACTTCAATCCCCGGTACATACGCTTCCTCTTCTTCTGTACGATAATAAGCACCTTTTGCTCCCAGCTTCACGACGACAAGGCGGGCTCCCTGCCCTATGAAGATGCGTGACATCTCCTCCGGGCTTGCAGCTCCGGTAAGGATTTCTCCTTCTTCAATACCGGGCAGGATAATGTCACACTGTGCCGCAATGCCCATCAATGTTTCTCGCGCCTCTTCTTTTGACCATAGCTTCAGACGGATATTTGGATCGAACACAATCGGAACGCTGTTCTTCTTCGCCAAAGCGATGGCATGCTCCACCGTTTCCCTGCACGTATTGCTGAGGGCGGGTGTAATGCCGGTGATATGCAGGTACGAAGCGTCGGCAATCTGATCTTCCCGAATATCGTCCGGCGTCATGTGACTGGCCGCCGAACCTTTGCGGTAGTAGTACACTTTCGGCTCCTGCATCGTTCTGCGTTCTTTGAAAAATACGGCGGTCGGGTGCTCTTCGTCAAAGATAACCCCGGATGTGTCCACTCCCTCCCCGCGGATGTAATTCCTTGTGTAGAGGCCGAACTCATCCGCCCCGAGCCGGCTAATCCAGCGCACGGAATGGCCCAGGCGCGCAAGTGCGATGGCCACATTTGATTCCGCGCCGCCGATCGATTTCTCAAACTGTGCGCTGAAACGGAGAGGAGAAGTCGTAACCGGGGTGAAAAGCACCATCGTTTCACCCAGTGTGACTACGTCCATACCGATGCCCCTTTTACAGGTACAGCGATCCCTTCTGCACCCCGCTCCGACATTTTCAGATGCGGAGCGTAGCGCTGAATCATATCAAGCCCGATTCTTGCCCGGCGCACCCGCTCTTTCGACAGCGCAATCGAAGTCGCTTCAAGATGAGTGCCGGACGGATAAATATTCGGTGCGTTACGCAGGCCGAATTTAATATAAACCGGTGCAGCGACCCGAATAATCTCCGGAATCTCATAATGACGGATGAATCCACCCACATCGTCCGGCACTTCTACGTAAATATCGAGCGGAATATCGACTGCCTGGCGGATGGCCGCAAGACGTGCCAGCGTTAAATCGGTCGGAACGTTGTACGTTCCGGCGCCGATTTGCTCCATAAGTTTAATTGAGACCGGATTGGACTGAGCCATCTGGACGGAAATCTTCACAAGCAAATCTTCAGGCAGCTCGCCGGATTTCTTGCATTCATTCACGAGCCAGAGCAGCCCTTCATCGGCAACCAGGATGCTGCGGATGCCTGCCCGGCAGGCACGTTTGATATCTTCAATAGAATAAACGAGTTGATCCATGCTCTCTACCCGGAGCCCTGCAATCTTTCCGGCGCTGGCCCAGGACATCGGAGTGACGTCCCACGTGCCGCGCGGACCGACGAACAGGCTGACTTCAAGCTTCTCGCGCTGTCCGATGGCCGCCATCTGCTCCAGCTCTTCATCGGTCAGAAGCATAATGCCGCTTCCCTGGGAAATGCGGTGGATATTTACGTCATACTTATTGCATGCCTCCAGCACGGCTTCAAATGACGCCGGTCCTTCCACGCTCGGAATTTCAACCCGGTAGTGCGCGCCATCCGGAAACGTACGGGTGGACGCAGGTAAATCATGACGATCTCCGGAGGGAAAGCCCAGACTTTCGATAAACTCTTTTGTTTTGTTCATTTTTTGTGCCGCCTTTCTTATCCAACACAATTTGTTTTATAATTGCAAATTGAGTTTTGTTATTTGTTTTCAACCTTTTTAGACGTTTCTTTTTGTTCCATAAGCAAAACATCAGAGCGATAATCAAGTACCGCATCTTCGGCTACCGCAAGCGGAACTACTCCGTTCGCCGCATCCGTATGTGCGTGCATCCGGTTGCTGGCTGCCACCTGACGCTGGCGCCTGCGGATCGCTTCTAACCGCTGTTCGCCAAGTTCGCGGCGTGCTGCTCGCGTTTCCTCAAAGGAGAAGACTACTTTTCCTTCCCGGAACGCTTCCTCGTTCAAGAATTGAATGCTGCGTTCACGCAAGTTCAGATACAGCAAATCCCCTGTTTGCAGGTAGAGAATGCCGCCGCCGTCCTTCGCTTCCGGAGTCATATGCCCGATGGCCGCGCCATACGTTACCCCGGAATATCGTCCGTCGCTGATTAGTGTGGCAAGACGTTTGAGTCTGCGGTTGGCATTAATGTGCTGCATCGGCGTAAACATTTCCGGCATTCCGAAAGCGCCCGGACCCTGACCGGAAATAATGACGGCAATTTTGAGTACGCCCTGCTCTACCATTGCATCAAACAATGCGTCATATTCTAAATCCTTACAAGCTTCATAGGCCTTGGGTGCATTGTGACGCAGCATCGCAATCATATTTTCATAGGCAAAGCTGCGCTGCGCCTTCAATGTATCCAGCAGATTGACATTTAACAGGCTGCGGTTGGCATCATCTTCATTCTGATAGTACAGGACGAATGCCGCTTTCCTGTCAAACTCATCAAGCTGACTTGTTGTCATGCCGCTAATCTTTACGACGGCACTTTCGAAGAAGTTACCCGTCAGCACATCCACACCGCTGAACGGACGTCTCGGAGTTGAAAGAATAATCGGATTTTCACGTACATGCCCGGCGGCCAGTGCAGTCTGGTCGGCGAGGCGTTCGCGCCATGTTGTTCCTGTTACGGTCGGTGCGTCGATATCCATCGGCACTCCGTTTTTCAGCAGTTCGTGGAAGAGTGTTTCCATGCCCCGGCTTGTTCCGGAACAGCATTGCGTAGCCAGCGCAAAAATGTCTCTTCCCTGCGTCAAACTGTAATCAAACAAGTCCGGTACCGGCACTTCGTGATGAATCTGGTCTAAGTCCCACAGACTGAACTTGTATCCCCCGTACAGCATAGCCGCTACTGTATGCATCATCAGGTTGGTGGAGCCGCCGGATGCGCTGTGAATGCGGATGGCGTTTTTGATGTTGGCGGCCATGATGTTGGATGCGCCGAACACCGGGTTGTTAATCATCGTTGCTATGCTGTCCAACGCTTTATTTACCTGCTCCTGGGTCGGCGGTGCAGTCAGCAATTCGAGCGCCGGATGCACAAGCCCCATGCCCGCTACCAAATGACGGGAACTGTTCCCCGTTCCGTTGAATGCACAAACGCCGCCTTTGCCATCGCATGTATTGACGGCAAGCTGTTTCTCATATTCATCATGCTCTGCTTTCGTAATAATGCCGCGCTCCCTTGCCCTCTCCAACACGCCCTGGAAAGCGGTGTTGGAAGAGCACTGCAGGATATACGCCATCGTATCGCGCAAATCATGGGCAATGTCTTCTGATCCTTTTGCTTCAGCCCGTTTTGCCACCTCTTCTAGTTCCGCAAATAAACCTTCCGGAATGGTACCGCCCTGAAGCACATGGGCCGGAGCAAACGTCGCGAAGAACGGTGCCTCTCCCCGGTATTTACGGAGCCGGTCCAAATGGACGAGCGCACTTACCACGCCAAGCGGCTGTTTGTCGCAGCCCTGAATGACAAAAGCGCCGTGATAGCCATGCGATTCAATTTGATTGACGACCATCTCCGCCACCGCGTTCCGGCTCTGAAGCGAATAACTCATCCCCTGTGTGCTCTGTGCCGTACCATCGCACATTACCGGTGTGGAGAAGTAGAACGGGACGCCGCCGTTCTGCCAGATGCGGATTGCAGCACGGGCGGATGTTTGAAAATCCATGATGTGCGCCGGATGATCCGGAGACCCACCGATAATGGCGATACGCGGTGCATTCTGATGCAGGCGATCATAGATTTCATCCAGCGTCCAATCCGGTTTCGGCCCTTCATAGGTAGGGCCGAGAATCTGCTTTGCCCGATCCAAAAGACCCGCTACACAAATCGGTTCGTTCGCTTTCCCTTGCACGTTGTCACGGTACGGGTTTACCGAACCTTCGATATACGGATATATTCCCGTCATAAGTGACTTCCTCCTTTCATTTCTACCATTCGGCGACACTACCGTCTTCATAGCGCCATACCGGATTCCTCCAGTTATGACCTTTCCGTGCCGCTTCTTTGACCGCTTCTTCATTTACCTCGATACCGAGGCCCGGTCCTTGCGGAATATCTACGAATCCATCTACATAATGGAAGACACCGGGATCGGTGAGATAATCAAGCAGGTCGCTGCCTTCGTTATAATGAATGCCGAGGCTTTGCTCCTGAATGATCGCATTCGGCGTGCACGCGTCAAGCTGCAGGGAAGAAGCCAACGCAATCGGACCGAGCGGACAGTGGGGAGCGACCGCCACATCGAACGCTTCTGCCATCGCCGCAATTTTTTTGCATTCAAGAATGCCTCCTGCATGGGACAGGTCAGGCTGGATAATGTCAACGTACCCGTCCGTCAACAATTGTTTGAAGCCCCAGCGTGTATATTGCCGCTCACCCGTAGCAATGGGTGCTGTCGTATGAAGCGCGATTTCACGCAGCGCTTCGTTATTTTCCGGCAGCACCGGCTCTTCAATAAACATCGGCCGGTACGGTTCAAGCTCTTTGACAAGCGTTTTGGCCATCGTTTTATGCACGCGGCCGTGAAAATCAATGCCGATGCCTATGTCTTTGCCTACCGCTTCACGAATCGCGGCAATGCGGTTAATCACGGCTTCGACGCTTGAAGTGGTGTCTATGTAATTCATTTCTTCGGTTGCATTCATTTTCACGGCGGTAAACCCGGCATCCACTTTTTCTTTGGCCGCTGCCGCTACATCGGTCGGTCTATCGCCCCCGATCCAGGAATAGACACGGATTTTGCTGCGGGCCGCACCGCCAAGCATTTGATAAACAGGCATTTGATAATACTTTCCTTTCATATCCCATAGCGCCTGTTCAATGCCCGAGATCGCGCTCATCAGTACCGGTCCGCCCCGGTAGAAGGCACCCCGGTACAGCACCTGCCAGTGATCTTCAATCGCCAGCGGGTCCTTTCCTATTAAATATTCTTCCATTTCACGTACACAGGCGGCCACCGTATCGGCTTTGCCTTCCACGATAGGCTCGCCCCAACCGCAGATTCCTTCGTCTGTATCAATTTTGAGAAAGAGCCAGCGCGGAGGTACTTTGTACAGCGTGAAACCTGTGATTTTCATATGTTTTCCTCCTTTTTCACATCGCTTAGAGCAAAAGATAGGCAATGCATGTGCCAATGCCGCTGTATAAAAAAGCGAATCCGATGTTCCACCACGAAATACGGTACGGATTTTCTCCCAGCAAACTGCCCATTAAAGATACCGATACGTTATAAGGTCCGGCCATGACTGTAGATAACCCCGATGTAATCAGCACGATTCCGATGCTCATCGGGTTTATCTGTCCGAGCACAGGCCGGATGATTTCCCCAAGAATGCTGATTGTCACAAGGGGATGGAATCCGACCATTGCCAGGCCGATAAACAGCGTCTGGATGCTGAGAAAAAGCAGCAGCGGCATACCGGCAATCGCGGAGAACGGCTTCTGCAAATAAGAAAGATAGTGCGTCTCCTGCAGAATGCTCATGGAAAAACCGACCGCCAGAAACAATACAATATAGTTATGCGTGGAAAGCACGCGTGCCTTCCATTGCGGTATGCTATACGTTATAAAGGCGCGGCTTCTTCCAATCGCCAGGGCCCATCCGAAAGCGTAGCCCGGAATCACAAGCGCCACAGCCATCAAAAAACTAAGTTCCAACCAGCGGCGCAGCAGAACGACCGCGATAATAAAAACGGTAAGATAGCCAAAAAGAGCGATGATTCTTCCTATGCTTTTTTTGTCCAGCGCCACAGCGTCTCGACTCGCTTCTTCTGGGATATGGTAGGAACGGTACCGGAAACCGAGCATCCAGTCCGCTACTAACAAAATGACAGAGAATAGAAGAAGCCACGGAAGAAAATGCAGATATTCCCCGCCTGTCAAGTCCACGCTAATCGCCACAAGAATTTCCATCGGACTCCATACCAGCGACAATGCATAGCCCCGCAGCAGCGCTTGGGTAATAAAACGGTGGCGAACCCTCTGCACAATACCGCGAAGATTCTTTTGCAATACCGCTTCGACAAAAGTAACTGTAGCGATATTTAAAAAAGACCCGAGTACAAAGCTCACAAGAGAACTGCGATAATAGAGCTGGCCCAAGTGAGTAATCTTCGTCTTCAATAAACGGTTGACGCTTTGTTCATAGCGACCTACGACAATAATGCTGTTGATAAACGGAAGAACATAGAAAATTACCAGCAATACAATGGTCGAGGTCGAAAAATACGGCAGCTTCCAAAGCGGAATGCCGTTGTATAGAGCTAATCCTACGCCGATGCCGATGAAGATGCCGCCGGTTACTTGATACAGCCGGGCCGCACCGCGAAATGAATAACCAAAAGAGAGAATCGCGAATATGCCGGCAGTGTAGTCCAGCAGGCGGGAGTCGAAAAACACACTGACCGTATAGGAGACAACCAGCGCGCTGTACAAATACAGCAGCATGGCTACACAGTTTCGCGTTGAAGCTCCAGTTCGCGGGGCCCGGTTAAAATTTCTACGTCCTCCCGTTCTTTCGCTTCCGCAAGCAAACTCTCCGATATCCAGATTTCTTTAATGTCGAGCGTGTTTTTGATACGGACAACGCGCGCGCTTGCCAGATCAAATGCGTTGCATGTTTTAATTGCGGCCTTGACCGCCATCTCTTCTGTTTCCAGCACCATCGGCACCTTAACGACCGATGTGACGGTACTGGTCAGTGCGTTGGCGTACCCTTTTTCCCAGGCGATTTCGTTGAACAGGGCACGGGTGGTCATATCGGCCATGCCGATACCGTTGGCATTGCCGTGCGTTTTCTCGGTTAAGCCGAGCACGACGATGCGGCTCACTTCCGGTCCGCCGCTCGCATACGGTGTCGCGTAACGGCCGGTGATGTTCGGATCCATCCCGTCCCCGGAGATATCTTTGCCGATTTCATCGACAATGAGCACGTCAATCGGCGAGAATAGAATTTTCGGCATAAGCGATTTCGCTTCAAGTAACAGGGCAGGCTCCTCCGCCTCAATCCTTTCCGCAGGAACAGCCACCACTTTCGCAGGGCGGTCGTACGCATTCTCAAGCGTACCCAGACCGAAAATAATCGGCACTTTGGAAAGCGTAATCTTTGCCATTTCCAGCACGTGTTCCGCCATGTATTTGAAGCTGTAGGCATGGGCGGCTTCTGCGCCTTTCTGCTTTCCGAGACCAATGGTAATCATTTTCATCAGTCCGCTTTCCACAGGGCCGCGAAACGAGGTATGCGGCTTAATACGGTTGATCACGATAACCTTGTCGGCTTCGTATGCGTTTTTGTCGGTGTACACAGGAAGCCCGTTCGGCAATCTTCCGACTTCGACTACATCCATGCACGATACAATCGGCGCCTCCACCGCCTCTTCCGTAACTCCCAGCTGCGCCAGTACATCAATCTGCCCCTCTGCGGTCGCCCCGCCGTGGCTTCCCATGGCAGGAACGATAAACGGTTGACCTCCCACCGATTTTACCGCCCGCACGGTTTCCCTTGTCAGTATCGGAATATCGGCCACTCCCCGGCTCCCCACCGCAATTGCGACCCGATCACCGGCGGAAATTCTGGATAGAACGTCCGCGTCCCTAATGGCCTGCCGCACCGCAGAAGCGGTGTCGGCAAGCTCAGGCGCATAGAAATTCTGACGAATTTTCACCATGCGGGGAAGCGGGATGTCTCGAAGCAACTGCTCGATAATCTCCATCCTGGCTCCTCCTCTTTGTACTGCTTATTGTTATTTCTTTCTTGCTTTTTCTATTTCAGCCATCATTTCGTTTACAAGATCTTCGCCGATTTCTTTGGAGTATTTATCGATAACCGGCTGCACTGCTTCTTTCATTTTTTGTCTGTTCTCATCGCTTACTTCATTTACTTTCATACCTGCCGCTTTCAAATCTTCCACCGCTTTAGCATTTTCCTTAAAATTCACTTCACGCTGGTATTTACCGGCCTCTACTGCTGCTTCTTTCATAATTTTCTGCTCTTCCGGAGACAGGCCATCCCAGAACTTCTTGCTCACGAGGAACACAAACGGCGTGTATACATGTTTCGTTAAGCTTAAGTACGGCTGCACTTCGTTGTATTTATTGGACTTAATCGTCGCCAGCGGGTTCTCCTGACCGTCTACCGTTTTGCCTTCCAGTGCGCTGAACACTTCAGAGAAAGCCATTGGTGTCGGGTTGGCGCCGAGCGCTTTAAACGCTTCCAGATGGATTTCATTTTGCATAGTACGAAGCTTTATTCCCTGGAAGTCCTGCGGTGTGTTGACCGGACGCTTACTGTTGGTCAGGTTACGGAATCCGTTCTCCCAGTAGGCAAGACCAATCAGGCCGTGCTCCGGCAATTTATCCAGCAGTTTCTGTCCGACCGGACCGTCAAGTACCGCATGCGCTTCTTGTTCCGTATTGAATACGAATGGGAGGTCAAACACACCGTATTCTTTAATCATGCCGACAAGCGGCGAAGTCGACGGAACGGTTACTTCCTGTAATCCGCCCTGCAGAGCTTCCGTCATCTTTTGATCGTCACCGAGCGTGGCGCTGAAGAAGTTTTGAACCTGCATTTTGCCGCCGCTTTTCTGCTCGACCAATTCCTTAAATTTCTTGATTCCCTGTCCTTCCGGATGGTCTTCATTCAGACCGATGCCGACTTTAATTTTTCTCTCCTGCACACCGGCGGGTGCATCACCTTTTGGCGCGTTCGTTGTCGCGCTTCCCCCTCCGTTTCCGCCGCCGCATCCCATCAGAAGCAATCCGGGAAGCGCAAGGCTGATTGCTAAACTTTTGACCCACTTTTTCATCTTTGAAATCCCCCTCTGTCCATTCATGTTTTTTATACCAGTGCGGCATAGCGTTCGCCCGCCTGTGTCGGCTTAAGCGCAACATGATCCCGCACCGATTGATTCACCAGGTATTTCGGATATTCATTATGAATAAGTACATCGACTACACCCATCGCGGCTTTGGACCGCATTTCTTCCGCAGCTTCTTCAGAGTACCAGGCTACATGGGGCGTAAGAATTACATTGTCCATCGAAAGAAGCGGGTGATCGCGCACAATCGGCTCTTCCTCCACTACATCAAGCGCCGCTCCCGCAATTTTCCCCTGCTGAAGCGCGGCCACTAATGCGGCCTCATCGATGACAGGACCGCGGGATGTATTGACAATGATGGTATCCTGCTTCATAAGGTCGAATTGCCGGCTGCCGATCATTCCTTTTGTTGCGGCCATCAGCGGAGCATGAACCGAAACAATATCGGCCGTGCTGCACAGCTCATCCAGCGATACGAGTGTCACGCCTTTTTCTTCTGCTTTATCCGCCGGAAAATACGGGTCATACGCAAGAACCTTCAGACCGAGCGGCTTCACTTTTTCCGCTAAGGCCTGCGGAATTTTTCCGAAGCCGACCAGACCAAGCGTGCGGCCGCGCAGGCGGTAGATAGGCTGTGTAACCTTGAAATCCCACTTATGTTCTTTTGTATACCGATCCGCCAGGGTGATCTTGCGGGTCCAGGAGAGAATCAATGCCAGCGCATGGTCCGCTACCTCATCCATACAGTAATCCGGCACATTGGCAATACAGATGCCCTTTGCCGTCGCCGCATCCAAATCAATCGTATTCACTCCGACACCGTACCGGGTGATGACCCGGCATTTTTCGAGAGCTTCGATAACTTTGGCACTGATAGGTGCATATTGGTTGATAATCGCGTCCGCATCGGCACATGCGGCAATGACTTCATCTTCCGTACGGCATTGCGCTGGTACAAGTTCAATCGATTCATAAGGCGAAAACACGGCTTCCTCGAACCGCAAATCTTCATATTCCCAATCGGTTACAACCACTTTCCATTTCTGCATCTGTTTGCTCTCCTTATTCTTAAATTTATTTATAAAATTACGTAAACCATTCAAGAGGTACGGTAATAATGCTCGGGAATAGAATCAAGAGCAGCAAAATCAAAACGTGTACCATCAGGAACGGCCAAATACCCCGTGCCAGCTGCAAAATGTTGATTTTACTGATTCCGCATCCCACATACAGCACGGTACCAACCGGCGGCGTAATCAAACCGATACAAAGATTGATGACCATCAAAATTCCAAAGTAGACCGGGTCGATACCCGCCATTTTCACCACCGGTAAAAGGACAGGAGTAAAGATAAGAATCGCAGGCGTTAAGTCCATAACCAAGCCGACAGCCAGCAGCAGCAAGTTAATCAGCAACAGCAGCAGCAGCGGGTTCTCGATTAAACCGCCCAGCATATCTGCCATCTCCGCCGGAACGTTTGCAACTGTAATTAACCAGGCGGATACCATCGCAGCAGCAGCAACGAACATTACGACACTTGTTGTCTTGGCTGCGGCGACAAGCACCGGATACAAGTCTGCAATTTTCAGTTCACGATATACTACGATTCCGACAAACAAAGCATAGAATGCGGCCACCACCGCCGCCTCTGTCGGCGTAAACACACCGCCGCGTAAACCCCCGATGATGATAGCCGGAAGCAGCAATGCCCAGCTGGCCTGTTTTGTCGCATCCCATATTTCTTTTGCACTTTTACGCTTCGGAAGTTCGCTTTTATCTTTGCGGGCAATAAATGTCCAGGCAACAATAAGCCCAAGGCCCATCATGATACCGGGAACAATCCCCCCCATAAATAATGAGGTAATAGAGACACCGCTTGTTACGCCGAAGATAATCATCGGAATGCTCGGTGGAATGACCGGAGCGATAATGCCGGAAGCACAAATTAAACCGGTAGAGCGTTCGACATTGTATCCACGTGCCACCATCATCGGAATTAAGATGGCGCCGAGCGCTGCCGTATCGGCAACGGCGGAGCCGGACAAGCCCGCAAACAGAATGCTAGCGATAATGGCTACGTACCCTAACCCTCCTCGGATATGACCGACAAAAGCCATTGCGAAACCGACAATCCGTTTAGAAATCCCCCCAGCATTCATTAGCTCGCCGGCCAGCACGAAGAACGGAATGGCCATGAGCGAGAAGTTATTAGCACCGTTAATCAAGTTTTGTGCGACAACCTGACTGTCGAATATATCCATGGCGAACATCAACGCAATGCCGCTGAGAATAAGGGCGAACGCAATAGGGACGCCGAGCGCCAGTCCGCCGAACAAAGAACCGAGAAATACACCTAGCATGCTCTATCCCCCCACTTTTTCAGATGGTCTATCCATCTTTAAACTATAATGTTTATCCTGCACGTTACTTACTTCCTGTACAACTTCATCAGTCTGTGAAATCATGGCGAGCGGTGTGTTTTTATCCTTAAAGAACAAGGCACGGTATAAATTGATGAGTATAATTACTGCCATGGAAATACTGGTCACGATACCGATTCCGTACAGGTACGAAAGCGGCATCCCGGTGGCCGGAGCGGTACTGTTCATATTGAGCACCGTCATTTTCCAGCTTCCATCAAGCAGCAGCCACAGAACATAAAGAACGAGGGCGTTACTGAGCAGAAAAGCAGCTTTTTTTGCCGCTTTCGGCAGGAAGTTAATAACGATATCCATTCCAAGGTGCATGTTGTCTTTCAAAGCTGCAATCGCTCCCAAAAAGACCATCCATACAAATAAAAAACGCGACATTTCTTCCGACCAGGTAATCCCTGAGTTAAAAGCATAACGAAGCACAACATTTCCAAAAACCAGAATGGCCATAAGAGCCAGCGAGAGTGCAATGGCGATATTCAAAATGGTACTAAAGGTCTTGCCTACTTTCTGCACGTGAGTCCCTCCCTTTATTTCGCTTCGGCTTTGATTCTTTCCACAAGATCTTTTGCCCACGGATACTTTTGATAGATTTCGTTATACAGCGGTTGTGAAGCTTTTTCCATCTCCGCTGCGAATTCCGGTGAAGGAGTAGTAAATTTGATACCTTTATCCTGCAGGAATTTCTTGTCGGCCTCATAGCTCTTCTCCAACAGGTCAAACTCATAATCCGCAGCCGCCTTGGAAGCTTCTTCAATCACTTTTTGCTGCTCCGGCGTTAACCCTTTCCAGAAATTGCTGTTGATGATATAAATGTTCGGGCTAAACATGTGCTTCGATTCAAGCACATCGGATTGCACTTCATACCACCCCGATGCACGCAGCGTTGCAATTGGATTATCCTGACCATCTACGACTTTTTGCTCCAGTGCGCTGAACACTTCAGAGATCGGCATCGGTGTTATGTTTGCTCCGAGGAGTTTTCCGAGCGTAATATAATTTGGAATGTTTGGCATGCGGATGCGCAGCCCTTTGAAATCTTCCATGCTGTCAATCGTTTTGTTTGAGGAAAACATGCGGAACCCGTTGGCGCTCCATGCCAGAGGATGCACCCCATGCTTGCTCTCCAAATCGGCCGTCAATTCTTGACCGATCGGACCGTTCAGAACTTTTTTGACATGATTAAAGTCCTTGAACAAGAACGGCCATTCCGGTACCGCCATTTTTTCAACGTCCGCCTGCATAATCAGACCGGGAATTCCCATTTCAATCGTGCCGTTCCGCACCCCGTCATAGAATTCTTTTTCGGCGCCAAGCGTACTATTGTCATAAATTTGAACTTTCAGCGTGCCGCCTGATTTTTCTTCTACCATCGGTTTAAATTTTTCGCGAAGAGCTACGTTCTGCGGGTGGTCTGTGGCAAAGTAATTGGCGACTTTAATCGTTTTTGCGCCTTTCTGCTCACCGCCCGCTCCCGCTTCTTTCGTTGCTCCGCCGCAGCCTGCAACCAGAACTGAAACCGCTAACATTAAACTGGAAAATACGGCTGCTTTTTTTCTCATCTTCATAACCCCACCTCTTTTTTTATAATTTTTTTAACAAAATAATGGTGAAAGCATAATGGAATCGCTTTCTTAAATCGAAAGTTAGTTTTATAATATAAAACCAAGTTCTCATATAGAGACAAAATAAAAGTTTACCAACACAAAACCGCATTATTGTTTTATATTATAAAACATAGGTTTATTATGTAGTTCTTGTAATCAATAATATTATCAATCTTTCAATATGTCAAATAATTTTACCTGATTTTTTTCTGTTTATTTATTGATTTTTCTAAATGTATACGCTTCCATCGGTAAATAAATGTCCGGAGCTTGGTTGATGGCCGAAAAATGATTTTCATATATCATCTCGTTATAGCCGCGTAAAATATTCGGTTTAAAAAACGTGGTCAGCTTTACCTTCTCCACCCGCGGAGGATTCGGCGTAAGCCATGCTTCCAGCTTAGCGGTCTGTACATCAGAGATAGAAAAGCCGTTGATTTCCTCCCGAAACGGACGTAACTGAAGAGAGAACACGATACGACCCTCCTTCGTTTCCGTCCGTGTAATGTGTGCAGTATGTGCAAGAAGACGAAGCCACAAATCCCCGGGATGCTTCACTCCTTCGAGTTCCCCGGCTGCCGGATGCGTATAGTCCGTTTTGGTCCATGCTTTGTTACTGGGCGTATAAACATAGATGGCTTCAGGCTGAAAATATGCTTCAAATGTGAAATCCTCATCGTCTGTGAGCCGCACTTTCGATTCCACATGCGCCAAGTAAGGGTTTTGATGAGAGATGACCCGCACTTCACTTTCTTTGCGTCCTCCAACGGTCATCGTTTGACTTACCGTATAAGAGTCCCATTCCTCTATTTGCCGCAGCGCTTTCTGCAGCATAAGCAAGTCTTCTTCCGCACGATTCGGCGCAGCCCAAAAAGCAAGAGAAAAAAAAGCCCCCCATATTAGCACAAACAGACCATACCTACGTAAGATAGCCATTCAAGTCATACCCTTCTTTCTCTTCCCAATATCCGAGTCCGCGCTCCTTGCGAATTTCAATACGGTGAACCCATTTAATCGATTTGTATCCGTACATCCCGGGGTGAAAAAGGCGCAGCGGCGCTCCCTGATTTTCGTTTAACGGCTTTCCTTCCAGCTCATAGGCAAGAATAACGTTCTCTTCCAGGAGTTGAGTTAATTCATATGTCTCGGTATACAGTTGATCGGCGGAGTACATTCTTACATAAGTTCCTCCCTCTTTCGGCTTTACCTGTTCTATGATTTCTTTTACGGATACGCCCTTCCATTTTACATCCGTTACGCTCCAACCGGTTACACAGTGAAAATCACTTATAAACGTATGCGCCCTCATGCTTAGCAGTTCTTCATATGAAAAGGAAGACGGTCTCTCCACCAGCCCGTCGACGGTCAATTGCCATGTCGCGCGGTTGAATACGGGATTGTCGCTTCGTACCGAGTAAATGCGAAAATATCCCTTACGCTTTACGGAAGCAAGCGTGGAGGCAAAACGCTCGGACAGCGGCTGATACCAGCGGAAGAGGCCGCCTGCCACCACGGCAAGGAAAACGCCCCCGAATAGCCGAAGCACGTCGCGCCGTGACAGTTGAATTCCCCTGTCACGCTCCCCCTCCTCTGGAACTCTTTTCTTTTGCGGTCGTATTGATTTGCAGCGCCGCCAATACCAAAGCCCGATATGCCCCAGTATCCACGGAATAACAAAGACGCTCAGCATATCATGGATTTGCAGAAAGAATTGCCGGACGCTGAGATACGAAGTCGCGTTTACCCAGAGATATATGCCGCTGATTGTCCATCCGATGCCCAGTGAGATTTGCAGGCAGAAATGAAACGTTTTCTGCCAGGCTTTATGGTTTCGTGCATAGCGAACGACGTCCGGGAGCGCTGCACACAAAAAAAGAAAATAGCCGATACCGATTAAAGAGTGAGCATAGCGAAACTCCCATCGTATCTCTCCCAGGAAAGTCCGGAGAGAAGGAACATACAAAAACGCGCCGGTAATAAGCAGCATGACAAGCAAAATCCCGTGAACGAGATGAAGATAAAAATAACGCGTCTTTTTATTCACACCATTCTCACCTGCATCTACAATCGCTCCTGTCCCCATCTTTCTTCAATTTGATTGAAGCTAAAAATTAAAAAATATCTGTTAATTTTACACTAGCTAAGTCAAATAAACAATTGTTTCCAGCTTATTTGAATGTCTATTACAGTATAAATATAATAAAAAAAGCTGCCGAACGTCTATGTCGGCAGCTTTTTCCCTTTTACTGGTTAATACCCAACAATTCTTCAATCTTCGGTTTGACGTTTTTGAATCCTTTATCGCCTGCAGCCCGGTACGTCAGTTTTCCTTCCTTGTCGAATAAGAAGAAGGCCGGAACAAACTGATTTTCGAACGCATCCGTAATAGCATGCGTATTGTCTACCGCTACCGGCTGCACAATGCTGTATTGCTGAATGTCCTTTTTGACTTTCTCAACATCAAGGTCGCTCTCCTGCTTCGGCATGTGAATGCCGACAACTTTCAAACCATGGTCTTTGTACGCATGAACATAGGAAACTACTTCATCCATCACTTCGTGGCAGATGTGGCAGGACACCGCCCAGAAGTGAATCAGCACCGGATGTCCGGCCAAATCCTCTGGCTTAAACCCTTCGTCATTGAACCATTCCGTTGCCCCATCTAAAGACGGCATCGGGGTTTTCAGTCTCATTGGCATACAAATCGCCTCCTATTCTATATGTCACAGCATCTTTATTATAGCATGTTCATACCCGGTTTCCAGTTAGCCGGGCACAATCCGCCTGCTTGCAGTGCCTGCAGCACGCGCAGCGTTTCCTCCACAGAGCGGCCCACATTGTCATCCGTGACGACCTGGTATTTCAACTCACCTTCCGGGTCAATGATAAACAGGCCGCGCTGAGCCACCCCTTTCTCTTCCACCAGAACACCATAGTCACGCGCGACTTTATGCGTCAAATCGGCTGCCAGCGGAAAATTCAGTTTACCCAAACCGTTATCCTCCCGTGGCATATTAATCCACGCACGGTGCGTGTAGACCGAGTCGGTGGAAACGCCAAGAATCTCTGTATCAAGCTCTTCAAACTGCTCATACGCATCACTTAACGCCGTGATTTCTGTCGGGCACACGAAGGTAAAGTCCATCGGATAGAAGAACAGGATGAGCCACTTGCCGCGATAGTCCGCAAGAGATGCCTTTCCGAATTCTTCCCCGCTGCCCACAACTGTATCCATCGTAAAATCTGGTGCTTTTTTTCCTACTAAACGTTCTGCCATGTGTATCCCTCCTGAAATTATTTCTTACATGAAATGATTATAATTTAATAACGATAACAAGTCAACCTTTTATCTCATCTTTTTTTCGTTAAGTGAAAATATGGAGATGAGGATTCATCAGGGGTACTTGATGCGGGAGACGAATGAACACGTGCACGATAAGCGTGCGGAGAAGGAAGTGTTTGAGTAATCCAGGTAGGAGAGATCCGCGAAACATAGAGAAAAAGACTGCGGGCCAAAA